>NZ_QTPW01000025.1:0-108801 GCF_003857965.1 Burkholderia sp. Bp9031 | reverse complement strand
GCGGGCAGCGGGCAGCGGGCAGCGGGCAGCGGGCAGCGGGCAGCGGGCAGCGGGCAGCGGGCAGCGGGCAGCGGGCAACGGGCAACGGGCAACGGACAGCGGGCTCGACGTCGGGTTCCGTGTCGGGCCGCGACGCACGGCACGCGCCGCTCAGATATCCAGCGGATCGACCTCGACGCTCCACCGCAGCACGCCCTTCAGCGCGCGCAGCTCCGGCTGCCATGCGCGCAACGCATGCTGCAGGGCCGCCCGCGACGCGCTTTCGAGCAGCAGCTGCGCGCGGTGGACGTTCGCGACCTTCACGATCGTCATCGGCACCGCGTCGTAGACGGTCACGCGATCGGCGCCCGGCAGCCCCGGCAACGCGGCCGCGGCCTGCAGCAGGAACGCAAGCGCCGCCTCGAGCGTGCGCCCTTCGGCACGCAACAGCGCCTGGTAGACGAACGGCGGCAGGTGCGCATCGCGGCGCTCGCCGAGCGTCGAATTCGCGAAGCCGACGTAATCCTGCCGGCCGAGCGCGTGATACAGCGCGTGACGCGGATAACGCGTCTGCACGAGCACCTCGCCCGGCAGCCCGGCGCGTCCCGCGCGGCCGCTCACTTGCATCAGCTGCGCGAACAGCCGCTCGCTCGCGCGAAAATCGTGCGAGAACAGCGCGGTGTCCGCATTGAGCACGCCGACGAGCGACACGCGCTGGAAGTCGTGCCCCTTCGCGATCATCTGCGTACCGACCAGGATGTCGACTTCACCGGCGTGCACGTCCGAGAACAGGGCCTGGGCGCTGCCCTTGCGCCGCGTGCTGTCCGCGTCGATCCGCAGTATCCGTGCGCCCGGCACGGCCTCGGCGAGCGCCTCCTCGATGCGCTGCGTGCCGCGCCCGAGCGGCGCGATGTCGACGTTCCCGCATTCCGGACACGATCGCGGAATGCGCGCCTCCCAGCCGCAGTGATGGCACCGCAACGCATGCTCGGGCTTGTGCAGCACGACGTACGCACTGCAGCGCGGGCAGCCTGCGACCCAGCCGCATGCATCGCAGGCGAGCTGCGGCGCGTAACCGCGCCGGTTCAGGAACACGAGGCTCTGTTCGCCGCGCTCGAGCCGCGCCTTCAGCGCCGCGACGAGCGGCCCCGACAGCCCGCCCATTGATGCGCGCCCGCGTCGCCGCTCCTCTTCGAGATCGATCAGCCGCACGGTGGGCAGCGTCGCGTCGGCCACCGCGCGGCGCGACAGCGTGAGCCGCGTGTAGCGCCCCTGCTCGGCCTGCCACCAGCTTTCGAGCGACGGCGTCGCCGAGCCGAGCACGACCGGAATGCCGAGATGCTTCGCGCGCCATACCGCGAGATCGCGCGCCGAATAGCGAAGCCCTTCCTGCTGCTTGTACGCAGGCTCGTGTTCCTCGTCGACGACGATCAGCGCGAGCGTCGGCAGCGACGCGAGCACCGCGAGCCGCGTGCCGAGCACGATCCGCGCTCGCCCCGTATGCGCGGCGAGCCAGTTGCGCGCACGCTCGCCTTCGGCAAGCCCGCTGTGCAGCGTGACGATCGCGTCGTCGGCGAGCGTGCCCGCGAAGCGTGCGCGAAACGCGGCCTCGAACTGCGGCGTCAGGTTGATTTCGGGTACGAGCACGAGCGCCTGCGCGTCGGGCCGCGCATCGAGCAGCGCCGCGAGCGCATGCAGATAGACCTCGGTCTTGCCGCTGCCCGTCACGCCATGCAGCAGGAACGGCGCGAACCCCTGCGCGGCGCGGATCGCGTCGAGCGCCTCCGCCTGCTGGTCGGTGAGCGCCGGCGGCACAGCTCGTCCACTGGTTGTCGACAGGTTATCCACAGCTTTGGGCACAGGCGTATCGGCCCAGCTGATCTCGTCGATCGCGACCCAGCCGCGCGCCGCCCAGTCGTCGAGCGTGACGGCCGCCTTCGGATGCAACGCGCGCGCATCGGGCAACGTCAGCGAATCGGTGTCGGCAAGTGCCTGCGCGAGCCGCCGCAGCGCGGCCCCGCGCGCGGGCAGTGCGGCGGGAAGCGCGGCGCGGCCGGCTTCGCTCAGCCGATAGCGCACCTCGGGCGCCAGCAGCCGCCCCCAGCGCTGCGCGTCGCGCAGCGCCTGTGGCAGCGCCGGCAGCGCGACTTCACCGCGACCGCGCTGATAATAGTCGGCCGCGAACGACACGAGCGCGAGCCAGTCCGGCGCCAGCGGCGGCAGTTCAGTACAGATTGCGTCGATCGCCCGCAACCGGGACGGCGGCACGTCGGTGTGAGTCGTTACTTCGCAAATCAGGCCGACGACCTGCCGCTTGCCGAACGGCACCTGGACGAGCGTACCGGGCTCGGGGGCCGGCTGGATGTCGCAGCGGTAGTCGAACAGGGTGGCGAGCGGATGGTCGAGCGCGACACGCAGGTAGGTCTCGCCCATCACCACGCTCCGGCGGCGACCCGGGCCGCGCGAACGGCTTGCTCCCGCGTCCGCGTCAAGGTGACGAACTTAAAGTAAAACTTCAGATTCGGCGCTAAGTTTTGGATTCGCATTAGGAATCGCCGTATACCCTGACCAGCCTGTGGATAACTTTGTTGAGAACTCGGCGTTCAACAGCCGCAAAGCGCGCGGGGCCGTGCTTTCCGCTGATTTTGCCCGCTGCTCACCGCGCCCCGCGGAGCCTTATTCCATAAGGCTGCTATTCAAATTCCCAGACCATAGCGAGACAATTCGACCGATACAGGGCTCTACCGCGCTGCAACGTGGAAAATGTGCATAAGTCAAGTCTTGACAAGCCATGAATCGGCAACCGGTGCGGGATTGCGCCCTGTTTAGCGCCGACAGCGAAACGCTGTCATCCCGCAGTGCAGCATGACAGCGCTTGCGCTCAGCCTGCCGCTCCGCTACGGATCTTGCGGCTGTGGCTATGTACTTCGTCGACGAGTTCGGCGACGTGGTCGGGCGACGTGAACTGCGAGATGCCGTGGCCGAGGTTGAATACGTGGCCCGGATGATTGCCGTAGCTGTCGAGTACCGCGCGCGCCTGCTCGCGCACCGCGGCCGGCGGCGCAAACAGGATCGTCGGGTCGAGGTTGCCCTGCAGCGCGACGCGCCCCGCGACGCGCTCGCGCGCGGCGCCGAGGTTGACCGTCCAGTCGAGCCCGACCGCGTCGACGCCCGTCGCCGCGATTTCCTCGAGCCACAGCCCGCCGCCCTTCGTGAAGGTGATCACCGGCACGCGCTCGCCGTCGTGCTCGCGCTTGAGTTGCGCGACGACGCGGCGGATGTAGTCCAGCGAGAAACGCTGGTACGCGCCGTCCGCCAGCGCGCCGCCCCACGTGTCGAAGATCATCACGGCCTGCGCGCCGGCCTCGATCTGCGCGTTCAGGTACGCGGCCACGGCCTGCGCGTTCACGTCGAGGATCCGGTGCATCAGGTCGGGGCGCGAATACGCCATCGACTTCACCGTGCGGAAATCGTCGGACCCGCCGCCTTCGACCATGTAGCACGCGAGCGTCCACGGGCTGCCCGAGAAACCGATCAGCGGCACGCGCTGGCGGCCCTGACCATCGATCAGCGCGCGGCGGATCTCGCGCACGGCGCCCGTCACGTAGCCGAGCGTCGCTTCGATGTCCGGCACCGCAAGCTTCGCGACATCGGCCTCGGTGCGCACCGGATGCGCGAACTTCGGCCCTTCGCCGACCTGGAAGTCAAGGCCGAGGCCCATCGCGTCGGGAATCGTCAGGATGTCCGAGAACAGGATCGCGGCGTCGAGCGGGAAGCGCTCGAGCGGCTGCAGCGTCACTTCGGTCGCGTAGTCGGGATTCTTCGCGAGGCCGAGGAAACTGCCGGCGCGCGCGCGCGTCGCGTTGTATTCGGGCAAATAGCGGCCGGCCTGGCGCATCAGCCAGATCGGCGTGTAGTCGGTCGGCTCGCGCAGAAGCGCACGCAGGAAGGTGTCGTTGAGCAGGTTATGGGCCACGGTAGGAGCGACGATGCGAAGGCAAAGCGGCATTTTACCGGAGCGCGGGCGCACGGCTGCGTATGCCGATGCGATGGCGGCCATATGACGCGCGCGATGGCTCCGTTATGATCGGACGCTGATATCAACCCGAACGAAGGAGGAGACCGATGAAGGCATTCGCCACGCTGGCCGCGCTCGCCGCCACCGCCACCATGCTTTGCTGCGCTGCCGCGCACGCGCAGACCGCCGCGCCCTCGACTGCCGCGGCCGCCGCCGGCTCGCGGCTCGACGACGTGCTCGCCCGCGGCACGCTGCGCGTGTGCACGACGGGCGACTACAAGCCGTACTCGTACCACCGGACGGACGGACGCTTCGAGGGCATCGACATCGACATGGCCGAATCGCTCGCGAAATCGCTCGGCGTGAAGGCCGACTTCGTGAAGACGAGCTGGTCGAACCTCACGAACGACTTCGTTGCGAAGTGCGACATCGCGGTGGGCGGCGTATCGACGACGCTCGAGCGCCAGAAGCGCGTGTTCTTCACGCAGCCGTACGTGGTCGACGGCAAGGCGCCGATCGTGCGCTGCGCGGACGCCGCAAAATACCAGACCATCGCGCAGATCGACCGCCCCGAGACCCGTGTGATCGTGAACCCGGGCGGCACCAACGAGCGCTTTGCGAAACAGTTCTTCACACATGCGAACCTGAGCGTCTATCCGGACAACGTGACGATCTTCAAGCAGATCCTTGCGGGCAAGGCGGACGTGATGGTGACGGATGCGTCCGAGACGCTGCTGCAGCAAAAGCTGAATCCGGGCCTGTGCTCGGTGCATCCGGACAAACCGTTCCAGTTCGGCGAAAAGGCGTACATGGTGCCGCGCGGCGACGTCGTGTTCCAGCAGTACGTCGACCAGTGGCTGCACCTCGCGCTGTCGACCGGCGAATACCAGGCGATCTCCGACAAATGGCTGAAGTAAGCGAACTCGCGCACGGCAACGGCGGCCAATAACGGGCACGGACCCCGTTGCCGGCGAACGCGATGCGAACGGCCGTGGCTGACAACCGGCCGGCGCACCGCAGTTACATATCGGCTCGGCGCGCGGCGGGGGCAAAATCGTGGAGATTGGCCGAATGGCCGACTATTGCGCCCGCCGATCGCGTTTCAAAATCTTTCCGACGAATGAATCGCCATGTGCGGTATCTGCCGCACGATGCACATTCCGGCGTGTAAATCGGCAATTCATCGGTGCCGATACGCATGAAAAACGCATTACGCGCATACGATGAAAACTCTGCGGAAAAGATAAGTAAATATGACCTTTTTCAGGACCCCGAAAACAGCAAAAAATCCCGGAAAGCCTTATCTGGCGGGCGTTACAACCTGAAACACTTTGTTACCGCGACGGGTCATTAATTCGCCCACAATGGCCTCAACGGTTTCAACACGGATGCGGTCTCGTGTGCCAAGTGTGAGCGGACGCGAAGCGCTGCGAGCCAGTCGGTCACGTACCGAAGCCCTTCCGAGGGGCATCCCTGTTGGAGTCGTTTCCGGCTCCCCGCCGGACTCGGTTTCATCTTTGGTCTCCTCGCGCTAACCCCGTAGCGTGTGGTTTTTAGCGGGCTAATAAGCCCGCTTTTTTTCGTCCATCGAAAACGCAACGGCCCGAAGGCCGCCGCGCTTTTCCCGCCGCCGTGCCGTCCGCTCGTTTCAAGCGGTCTTCTGCACGTCGAGCTTCAGTTCGTCGATCATTCGCTCGCGCATCACGAACTTCTGCACCTTGCCCGTCACCGTCATCGGCAGCTCGTCGATGAAGCGGATGTAGCGCGGAATCTTGTAGTGCGCGATCTGGCCGCTGCAGAACGCGCGCACGTCGTCCTCGGTCATCTGCTCGTCCGCGCGCAGCACGATCCACGCACACAGCTCCTCGCCGTATTTCGCATCGGGCACGCCGAACACCTGCGCGCTCTGAATCTTCGGATGCCTGAACAGGAATTCCTCGATCTCGCGCGGATACACGTTCTCGCCGCCGCGGATCACCATGTCCTTGAGCCGGCCGACAATATTGCAGTAGCCATCCGCGTCGAGCGTCGCGAGGTCGCCCGTATGCATCCAGCCGTCGACCAGCACCTCGCGCGTTTTCGCATCGTCGTCCCAATAGCCGAGCATCACCGAATAGCCCTTCGTGCACAGCTCGCCCGTCGCGCCGACCGGCACGATATCGCCGCTCGGATCGACGATCTTCACTTCCAGGTGCGGCTGGATGCGCCCGACCGTCGTCGTGCGCTTCTCGAGCGGATCGTCGGTCGAACTCTGGAACGACACGGGGCTCGTCTCCGTCATCCCGTACGCGATCGTGATTTCCGACAGATGCATCTGCGACACCACGCGCTTCATCGTCTCGATCGGGCACGGCGAGCCGGCCATGATCCCGGTGCGCAGCGTCGACAGGTCGAATGTCGCGAACGCCGGATGATCGAGCTCGGCGATGAACATCGTCGGCACGCCGTGCAGCGCGGTGCAGCGTTCGTCGGCCACCGCCGCAAGCGTCGCGACCGGGTCGAACGCCTCGCCGGGGAACACCATCGCCGCCCCCTTGGACACGCATGCGAGCACGGCCAGCACCATCCCGAAGCAGTGATACAGCGGCACCGGGATGCACAGCGAGTCCTGCTCGCTGAAGCGCATCGCCATTGCGATCGAGCGCGCATTGTTGACGACGTTGCGGTGCGTGAGCGTCGCGCCCTTCGGGCTGCCGGTCGTGCCGCTGGTGAACTGGATATTGATCGGATCGGTAGCCGCAAGCGTCGCGCCGATCGCGTCGAGCCGCGCGACATCGAGCGTGTCCCGGCCGCGCGCCATCACGTCCGCGAAGCGGAACATGCCGGCCGGCGCGACCTCGCCCATCGATACGACCGTGCGCAGGCTCGGCACGCGCGCCGCATGCAGGTCGCCCGGCGTCGCGCTCGCGAGCTCCGGCGCGATGGTCTGTAGCATCTCGACGTACGCCGACGTCTTGAAGCGCTCGGCCGCGATCACGGCCTTGCAGCCGACCTTGTTCAGCGCGTATTCGAGTTCCGCGAGCCGGTAGGCCGGGTTGATGTTGACGAGGACCGCGCCGATGCGCGCGGTCGCGAACTGCGTGAGCAGCCATTCGCTGCGGTTCGGCGACCAGATGCCGACGCAATCGCCCTTCGCGATCCCGAGCGCGGCCAGGCCCGCCGCGAGCACGTCGACCTCGTGCGCGAACTCGCGCCAGCTCCAGCGCACCGGCTGTTCGCGGAACACGACGGCCGGACGATCGGGAAAGCGGCCGGCCGTGTCGAGCAGGAACCGGCTGATCGTCGCTTCGGATAGCGGCACGTCGGTCGCGCCGCGCACGTACGACAGTCCGTTTTCGGGCGCGATCAGCGCCCCCATGCCAAGGTCTGCTGCCATCGATGTCTCCGTCCGTTTTTGTCTGATCGGCCCGGCACGCGGCTCACGCGCGCCTGCTCCGCCGCGATCGCGACGGGCGGCCTCTGCACGAATGATGCCGCGCTCCGCTGACGACACTCTGACATCAAATCACGGCGGCCGGATGAAATAGCACGACCGGACGATATGACCTGGCCCCCGCAAAAAAACAGACGAAAACGACGAACCAAAAAAAAGCAGCCCGAAGGCTGCTTTCTTTCACGGGATACGCGCGCGCGGCTCAGTGCCGGCTGCGGATCTTCGCGAGACGCTGGATCGCCTCGAGCTGCGCCATCGCGGTCGCGAGCTCGGATTGCGCCTTTGCGAGGTCGAGGTCCGACTTCGCGTTCTGCAGCGTTTCCTCGGCACGCTTGCGCGCTTCCTCGGCTTTCGCCGCGTCGAGGTCCTTGCCGCGGATCGCGGTATCGGCGAGCACCGTCACGGCGCCCGGCTGCACTTCGAGGATGCCGCCTGCGACGAACACGAATTCGTCGTTGCCGCCCTCGACTTCGATGCGCACCGCACCCGGACGAATCCGCGTGATCAACGGCGTGTGACCCGGCAGAATACCCAGCTCACCCGTTTCGCCCGGCAGCGCGACGAATTTCGCCTCGCCCGAGAAGATCTGCTCTTCCGCGCTGACGACGTCTACTTTGATGGTTGCCATATCGACTCCTGTCGATCGGAGCGGGCGCTAAAGCGCTTACTCCGATCCCATGCACGGCGGGTTGAGCGTATTACGTGGGCGCCCGTCCGTGAACAGATACCATCAAGGTATCCGTCACGGACGTACCTGCACCCGCTGCGTTACGCCCGACCCTTACGAGATCTTCTTGGCCTTTTCGAAGGCTTCGTCGATCGTGCCGACCATGTAGAACGCCTGTTCCGGCAGGTGGTCGCACTCGCCGTCGACGATCATCTTGAAGCCACGGATCGTTTCCTTCAGCGGCACGTACTTGCCCGGCGAGCCCGTGAACACTTCAGCGACGTGGAACGGCTGCGACAGGAAACGCTGGATCTTACGCGCACGCGCGACCGACAGCTTGTCTTCCGGCGACAGTTCGTCCATGCCCAGAATCGCGATGATGTCGCGCAGTTCCTTGTAGCGCTGCAGCGTCTGCTGAACGCGACGGGTGATCGAGTAGTGCTCTTCACCGATCACGTTCGGGTCGATCTGGCGCGACGTCGAGTCGAGCGGGTCGACTGCCGGGTAGATACCCAGCGAAGCGATGTCACGCGACAGAACGACGGTTGCGTCCAGGTGGCCGAAGGTCGTAGCCGGCGACGGGTCGGTCAAGTCGTCCGCAGGGACGTACACGGCCTGGACCGACGTAATCGAGCCCTTCTTGGTCGACGTGATGCGCTCTTGCAGCTTGCCCATTTCTTCAGCCAGCGTCGGCTGATAGCCCACTGCCGACGGCATACGGCCGAGCAGTGCCGACACTTCGGTACCGGCCAGCGTGAAACGGTAGATGTTGTCGACGAAGAACAGCACGTCGAGGCCTTCGTCACGGAAGTGCTCGGCCATCGTCAGGCCGGTCAGCGCGACGCGCAGACGGTTGCCCGGCGGCTCGTTCATCTGGCCGTACACCAGCGCGACCTTGTCGAGAACGTTCGAGTCCTTCATTTCGTGATAGAAGTCGTTCCCTTCACGGGTACGCTCGCCCACGCCCGCGAACACGGAGTAACCGCCGTGTTCCTTCGCGATGTTGTTGATGAGCTCCATCATGTTGACGGTCTTGCCCACGCCAGCACCGCCGAACAGGCCAACCTTGCCGCCCTTCGCGAACGGGCAGATCAGGTCGATAACCTTGATACCCGTTTCGAGCAGTTCGGTCGACGGCGACAGTTCGTCGAACGCCGGAGCCTTCTGGTGGATCGAACGCGTCGTTTCGCTTTCGATCGGGCCAGCTTCGTCGATCGGACGGCCGAGCACGTCCATGATTCGGCCGAGGGTCGGCTTGCCGACCGGCACCGAGATCGGCTTTGCCGTGTTCTTCACGGTCAGGCCGCGGCGCAGGCCATCGGATGCACCCAGACAGATGGTACGGACCACGCCGTCGCCCAGTTGCTGCTGGACTTCGAGCGTCAGTTCCGAGCCATCGAGAATGAGCGCGTCGTAGATCTTCGGCATGCTGTCGCGCGGGAATTCCACGTCGATAACGGCGCCGATGCACTGTACGATCTTGCCTTCTACCAAAGCAGCAGTACTCATCGCTTTTCCTTTAAATACCTGATTCTTTACTCGCGCAAAGGCGCAGTTGTCGTCCCGGGCGCGCGCTTAAACAGCGGCTGCGCCGCCGACGATCTCCGACAGTTCTTTCGTGATCGCGGCCTGACGGCTCTTGTTGTACACGAGCTGCAGTTCGCTGATCACCGTCTTCGCGTTGTCGGACGCGGCCTTCATCGCGACCATGCGCGCCGATTGCTCGGACGCCATGTTTTCCGCGACGGCCTGGTACACCAGCGCCTCGACGTAACGCACGAGCAGTTCGTCGACGACTGCCTGCGCGTCCGGCTCGTAGATGTAGTCCCACGACGTGGCCGGCGTACCGTCATCGGCTTCGAAGTGCTCCGACGACAGCGGCAGCAGCTGCTCGATCACGGCTTCCTGCTTCATCGTGTTGACGAAGCGCGTGTAAGCGATATAAACCGCCGACAGCTTGCCTTCCGAGTACAGATCGAGCTGCGTCTTCACCGCGCCGATCAGCTTGTCCAGATGCGGGGTGTCGCCGAGGTGCACGACCTGCGACATCACCTTCGCGCCGAAGCGGTTCAGGAACCCGAGGCCCTTGCTACCGATCGCGGTGGCTTCGACCTTCTGGCCCTTCTCTTCCAGCTCCTTGAACTTCTGCACCGTCGCACGCAGCACGTTGGTGTTCAGACCACCGCAAAGACCCTTGTCCGTCGTAACGAGGATGATGCCGGCCGTCTTCGCGCCTTCGTTCGCCACCATGAACGGGTGGCGGTACTCCGGGTTCGCGCGGCTCATGTGCGCGGCGATGGCACGGACCTTGTCCGCATACGGACGAGCGGCGCGCATGCGTTCCTGCGCGCGACGCATCTTCGATGCGGCCACCATCTCCATCGCCTTCGTGATCTTGCGCGTGTTCTGCACGCTCTTGATCTTGCCGCGAATTTCCTTCATTCCAGCCATAGCTTGCTCCTTGACCGAAGCGGCGCGGGCGCATCAGCACCCGCGCGGCCTCAGTGTGTCACTCGCGGATCAATAGGCACCGGACTTCTTGAAGGATTCGATCGCCGCGCGCAGTGCGCCTTCGTCGTCCTTCGAGAGATCCTTGGTGTCTTCGATGCGCTTGATGAGGTCAGCGTGGCTGGTCTTCAGGTTGTCGCGCAGGCCCTTCTCGAACGACAGCACTTGCTTGACGTCGAGATCGTCGAGGTAGCCGTTGTTCGCGGCGTACAGCGACACGGCCAGTTCCCACACCTGCAGCGGCTGGTACTGCGGCTGCTTCAGCAGTTCCGTCACGCGGCGGCCGCGCTCGAGCTGCTTGCGGGTCGCTTCGTCGAGGTCCGATGCGAACTGCGCGAATGCCGCCAGTTCACGATACTGCGCGAGGTCGGTACGGATACCGCCCGACAGCTTCTTCACGACCTTCGTCTGAGCGGCGCCACCGACTCGCGACACCGACACGCCGGCGTTGATTGCCGGGCGAATGCCTGCGTTGAACAGGTCGGTTTCCAGGAAGATCTGGCCGTCGGTAATCGAGATCACGTTCGTCGGAACGAACGCGGTCACGTCGCCAGCCTGCGTTTCGATGACCGGCAGTGCCGTCAGCGAACCGCTCTTGCCCTTCACTTCGCCGTTCGTGAACTTCTCGACGTACTCTTCCGACACGCGAGCAGCACGCTCGAGCAGACGCGAGTGCAGATAGAACACGTCACCCGGGTAAGCTTCACGGCCCGGCGGGCGGCGCAGCAGCAGCGAGATCTGACGGTATGCCCAGGCTTGCTTGGTCAAGTCGTCATAGATGATCAGCGCGTCTTGGCCGCGGTCGCGGAAGTATTCGCCCATCGTGCAGCCGGCGTACGGTGCGAGGTACTGCATCGCGGCCGAATCCGAAGCCGAAGCGGCGACGACGATCGTGTATTCCATCGCGCCCGTTTCTTCGAGCTTGCGAACCACGTTCATGATCGACGAAGCCTTCTGGCCGATCGCGACGTAGATACAGATCAGGTCCTTGCCCTTCTGGTTGATGATCGCGTCGAGCGCCACTGCGGTCTTGCCGCACTGACGGTCGCCGATGATCAGCTCACGCTGGCCACGGCCGATCGGCACCATCGCGTCGATCGACTTGATGCCCGTCTGCACCGGCTGCGACACCGACTTACGCCAGATCACGCCCGGAGCGATCTTTTCGATCGCGTCGGTCAGCTTCGCGTTGACCGGGCCCTTGCCGTCGATCGGGTTGCCGAGTGCATCGACCACGCGGCCGACGAGTTCCGGACCCACCGGCACTTCGAGAATGCGGCCCGTCGTCTTGACGATGTCGCCTTCCGAGATGTGTTCGTATTCGCCGAGAATCACCGCGCCGACCGAGTCGCGCTCGAGGTTCAGCGCGAGGCCGAACGTGTTGCCCGGAAACTCGAGCATTTCGCCCTGCATCACGTCCGACAGGCCGTGGATACGCACGATACCGTCGGTCACGGAGATCACGGTGCCCTGGTTGCGAACGTCTGCGCTCGCTTCAAGGCCCTGGATCCGGCTCTTGATCAGCTCGCTGATCTCAGAGGGATTGAGTTGCATTATTCGCTCCTGATAGTCAATTCTGTTGCGTGCCGGCGTGGCGCTCAGGCGGTCAAGGCAGCCTGCATCGATGCGAGGCGCGCGCGAACCGAGGTGTCGAGCACTTCGTCGCCGACCGTCACGCGCACGCCGCCGATCAGCGACGAATCGACTTCGACCGTCGGCTTCAGCTTGCGCTTGAACTTGCGTTCGAGGCCAGAGACGAGGCTTTCGAGATCCGCGCCGTTCAGCGGGAACGCGCTCACGATCTCGGCGTCGGCTGCACCTTCGCGTTCGTTCTTGAGCGCCTCGAACTGCTCGGCAATTTCCGGCAGCAGCGCGATGCGATGATTGTCGACCAGCATCTGCACGAAGTTCTTCGCTTCGGCGCCGGCCGCGACCGGCGACTTCAACGCAGCAAGCAGCAGCTCGGCCACTTGCGTGCGCGTCACCTTCGGACTCGACGCGACCGACAGCACTTCCGGCAGACGCGCAACCTGGGCCAGCTCTTGCACGAGCGTGGACCAGGCGGCGATGTCACCTCCCTCGGCCACGCGGAACAGCGCTTCTGCGTAAGGGCGGGCGATGGTTGCAAGTTCGGCCATGATCAGAGCTCGGCTTTCAGTTGATTCAGCAGTTGGGCGTGGGCCGTTTGATCGACTTCGCGCTTCAGGATCTGCTCGGCGCCCTTCACGGCCAGCGTGGCGACTTCGCCACGCAGCGCTTCGCGCGCCTTCACGATTTGCTGTTCTGCTTCCGCTTTCGCCTGGGCGACGATGCGGGCGGCTTCAGCCTGGGCGTTGGCCTTGATTTCCTCGGCGACCGCCTGGGCACGCTTTTCAGCGTCGGCGATGCGCTGCTGGCCGTCGTTGCGGGCCTGCGCGAGTTCCTGGTCCACGCGCTTGTGCGCTGCGTCGAGTTCCGCCTTGCCCTTCTCCGCGGCGGCGAGGCCGTCGGCGATCTTCTTCGAACGTTCGTCGAGGGCGTTGATCAACGGCGGCCACACGAACTTCATCGTGAACCACGCGAGGACCAGGAACACGACCATTTGCGCAAACAGAGTTGCGTTGAGATTCACGGTGTTTCCTTATCTGCTATTCCGGAAAAATGAAACGGTAAGGCGCTCATCGAGTTGCATTCGATCAGCGCCCCAAGTCTCCGTTCCGCCCTGCGCCGGCTTACGCCGGACGCATATTTCCGAGGAACCTTAGCCTGCGACGAGCTTCGACAGGAGCGGGTTCGCGAACGCGAACAGCATTGCGACACCAACACCGATCAGGAATGCCGCGTCGATCAGACCAGCCAGCAGGAACATCTTCGTTTGCAGCGGGTTGATGAGTTCCGGCTGACGTGCGCAGGCTTCGATGTACTTACCACCCATCAGCGCGATACCGATACAGGCGCCGATTGCACCCAGGCCGATGATGATGCCGATACCGATGGCGGTCAGACCCTGGATGTTGGCGATGTAAGCTTGCATGATCACTCCTTTGTGAAAAGACTTGGAACTGAGATTTAAAAAACTAAAACGGAAACTCTTTCTTGCACGCCGCGCTTAGTGCTTGTCGTGCGCCTGGCCGAGATACACCAGCGTCAGCATCATGAAAATGAATGCCTGCAACAGAACAATCAGGATGTGGAAGATTGCCCAGACGCTGCCCGCGATCACGTGGCCAACGAAGCCGAGGAACGTTGCGTCGCCACCGAAGCTCCACATACTGCCGAGCAGGGCGATCAACAGGAACAACAGCTCACCCGCGTACATGTTGCCGAACAGCCGCATACCGAGGGAGACGGTCTTCGCGAGATATTCGACGATGTTGAGCGCGAGGTTCGGGATCCACAGCAGCGGGTGGGCGCCAAACGGGGCCGACAGCAGCTCATGCACAAAGCCGCCCGCGCCCTTGATCTTGATGCTGTAGTAGATCATCAGGACGAACACGCCGAGCGCGATGCCGAGCGTGCCGTTCAGGTCGGCCGTCGGGACGATGCGATGGTGGGAAATCACGTCCGACAGACCGAGCAGGCCGATCACGCGGCCCGGCAGGTCGACCGGGAGGAAGTCGAGGGCGTTCATCAGCGCGACCCACACGAACACCGTGAGGGCGAGCGGCGCGATGAAGGTGCGGTTGCCGTGGACGATGGCCTTCGACTGGTCTTCGACCATTTCGACCAGCATCTCGATTGCGCACTGGAAGCGGCCCGGCACGCCCGAGGTCGCCTTGCGGGCGGCCAGACGCAGCAGGACGATCGTCACGATGCCGCACACGATCGACCAGAACAGCGTGTCGATGTTCCAGACGTGAATGTCGAAAATCGACGTCTGATGCGAGGTGGAGAAATTCTGCAAGTGGTGCGCAATGTACTCGGACGGATCCGGACCGCGCGTGCCTTCGCTAGCTGCCATATCGTTAATGCCACCCAAATTGTCGAAAATCGTTTTGCCCCGTTCCGCAATACGCTATTGCGGGAACGGGCCGGTGCGGTTCGTTGTCGAAACCGCACGCTGCTTGTTGCTTACCGCCGGGCCAGCGCGATCCAGTACGTCTTCAGCACGACGAGGTAGGTGACGAGGAGTGCAGGCCAGTGCACGCCGGCATAGCCGTACGCCACTGCGGCGAACATCCCGATCGTCACGCCGAGCTTCAGGGCTTCGCCCATCACCCAGCTCATCACGGTGGCCGAGCCACCTGCCTTCAGTCGTGCCACGAACAACGCGCTTGGCACCCAGCCGATCGCCCCGCCCAGAAACGCGGATTGCGCAGCGGCGCCCGGCGACTTTGAAAACAGCCACCACGCCAGCGTTGCAACCAGGGACAAGACCACCTGCGCGGTCACCACCTTGTAGGGGGTCACGCGCGACGGCTTGCTCACGTTCGGACCGAACAGCCTCTCGGCTTCCGTCCGCGTGAGCGGAACGATGTTGTTATCTTGTTGCTCGGCATCCCAGTCGTCGCCATCGGACTCGCGCCGCTCGCCGGCCGCTGAAGCGGTGCGTTGCGCTCGGTGATCATCGTGCCTGTCGTTCGGCGCCTGACCCGCCATCGCAATCTTCCGCAAAATCCTTGAACCCGGCCCCAAGCTTTCCGAAAGCTTTCAGGGGTGCCTAGCTAACAAATCCGGGCGATTGTAAGCGATAGTTGCAAGTGATTCAAGGCTTTAGACGCGACAAAAACCTGCGTAAAACGACGCCTCATCATGTGAAAAACGCGCGAATCCACGACGTACGATGACAGTTGTAAGGTGGGATTTTTGCACCGGTATTTCTTGCCTGAAAAAGGTCCGGCGACAGGGCATTGAATTGACATCGACGCCCGGTGCGGGCGCCACAGGTGCGACGCGATCGCCACAGAAATTCTGCTGTGACGCAAACACGGAAAATGGCCCGGCGTGACGATGCGGAACAAGGGAAATACTGTGACCACCGCATTGAGCGCGATATGCGAAATACGTTCGACTGCGAGCCGGCCGATGCTCGCAATCAGTTGTTGCGCCGCCACAGAAGATTGACTGTGAATCGCCGCACTTATCAACAGCTCGGCTTCGTAACGGCCGCGAACGTCATGCGCCCTCCCCGCCAAGCTTGCAGCACGCCTGCACCGCCCTTGTCCGAATCGCTCAGCGAACGAGCAACCACGCCCCCAGTGCCGCACTCGCGAGCGCGAACGGAATCGACACGAGGTGAAACGGCAGCCACATGCGCGGCTCTTTCGCGAGACGCACCGCGATCAGGTTCGCGAGCGAACCGATCGCGAAACCGAAGCCGCCGACCGATACGCCGAACGCGAGCGCACGCCAGTCGTGCGTGAATTCCGACAACAGAATCGCCGCCGGCACGTTGCTGATTCCCTGTGACAGCACTGCGCCCGCCGCGAACACGCGCAGCGGCGAATCGAGATGGGTCCGCGCGATCGCGTCGTGGACGACGGGCAGCGCGGCCGCGCTGCGCAGTACGACGAACATCAGCACGAAGATCAGCAGCAGCAGCCAGTCGATCCTCAGGACTGCGTCACGTCTTGCCACCAGCAGCGCGATCACGACTGCAATCAAGCCCGGCACCGGATGATGCGCGTCGGCCAGCAGCACGAACGCACCGAACAGCACCGCCGCGAGCAGCGCGTGCATGCGCTGCACGGGGACGACCTCGACGTCTCCCGACAGGTCGAGCGGCTTCGCACGAAACGCACAGGCCGTCAGCACGAGCAGCAGCGCCATCAGCGCGACGGCAAGCGGCCCGAGCTCGACGACGAAGCGGCCGAACGACACGCCGCTCAATTGCCACAGGAAAAGGTTCTGAGGGTTGCCGAGCGGCGTCGCGACGGACCCCGCGTTGACGGCAAGCGCAACCACGATCACGAGCCGACGGAACGGCAACGGTGTCAGCGCGCGCAGCGACACCATCAGTGGCACGACGACGAACAGCGCGACATCGTTGGTGAGCCACATTGCGAGCACCGCCGCGAACACGACGAGCAGCATCGCGAGCCCGCGCTCGGAATGCACGTGGTGCACGATTCGATGTGCGAGCCACATCAGGCACCCGGACAACTCGAGCGCCTTGGTCAGCATCAGCAAACCCGCGAGCGTCGCAACGGTCTGCCAGTCGACGAGACCGGTCAACGCAGCAATTGGTTGCGGGCGCAACCATTGAAGAACGATCAGCGCAAGCCCCAGTACCGTCAGTACCGGCTCCTGCGAAAGCCAGCCGAGCCACCGGCGCGGCGCCGGCGCGCCCGTGTTCACCATCGATCCCGCCTCGTTATTCTTCAGTTGCGACGTTGCCGCGCAGGCGCGCGAGGATGCCCTCGAGCGCATCGAGGTTGCCGAAGTCGATCATCACCTGCCCTCGCCCGCGGCGACCGAGCTTGATCTTCACCGTCGACGCGAGCAGGTCGGACAACTCCTCCTCGAGACGACGCGTGTCGCGGCCGCCGTCATCCTTCGCGCGCGCCTTCACCGCCGGCGCTTCCTTCGTCGTATGCGCGACCAGCTTCTCGGTCTCGCGCACCGACATGCGCTTGTTGACGACCTGGTGCGCGAGCGTAATCTGGGTTGCCGCGTCGACTGCGAGCAGCGCACGCGCGTGGCCCATGTCGAGATCGCCGGCCAGCAGCATCGTCTGCACCGGCGATGCGAGGTTCAGCAGGCGCAGCAGGTTCGACACCGCGCTGCGCGAACGGCCGACCGATTCGGCCGCCTGTTCGTGCGTGAAACCGAACTCGTCGAGCAGGCGTTGGATACCGTGCGCCTCTTCCAGCGGATTCAGGTCTTCACGCTGGATGTTCTCGATCAGCGCCATCGCGGCGGCGGCCTGATCGGACACGTCCTTCACGAGCACCGGCACTTCGTCGAGGCCAGCCAGGCGCGCCGCACGGAAACGGCGCTCGCCGGCGATGATCTCGTATCTATCAGATGAAATGGGCCGTACCAGGATCGGCTGCATCACGCCTTGCGCGCGAATGCTGGCCGCCAGCTCCTGCAGGCTGCCTTCGTCCATCCGCGTGCGCGGTTGATACTTGCCGGCCTGCAGCTTGCCGAGTGCGAGCGTGTTCGGCGCACCCTCGATCTTCACCGCTTCGGTGATGTCCGCACTGCCGCCGAGCAGGGCTTCGAGGCCACGTCCCAAGCCCTTCTTCTTTGGTACCGCGTTCATGTCTTTCTTCCTCGCTTCGCTCATGTCCGGATCACGACACCTCGAACGCGCGCACGCGGTCGATCATCTCGGCACCGAACTGGAGATACGCCTGCGCACCGCGCGAGTTGCGGTCGAACACGACGCCCGGCAACCCGTAACTCGGCGCTTCCGCCAGGCGCACGTTACGCGGAATCACCGCGTCGAACACCTTGTCGCCGAAGTGCGCTTTCAGTTGATCGGAGACTTGCTGCTGCAGCGTGATGCGCGGATCGAACATCACGCGCAACAAGCCGATGATCTTCAGGTCGCGGTTCATGTTCGCGTGAACCTGTTTGATCGTGTTGACGAGATCCGACAACCCTTCCAGCGCGAAGTACTCGCACTGCATCGGGATCACGACGCCATGCGCCGCGCACAGTCCGTTCAGCGTCAGCAGCGACAGCGTCGGCGGGCAATCGATCAGCACGAAGTCGTAGTCGTCGGCCACGCGCTCGAGTGCGCCCTTCAACCGACGCTCGCGGTTGTCGATGCTGATCAACTCGATCTCGGCACCGGACAACTCGCGGTTGGCCGGCAGCACGTCGTATGTGACGCCCTCCGGACGCACGCGCGCATCCGTTACCGATACGCCGTCGACCAGCACTTCGTACACGGTCGACTCGCAGGCGGCCTTGTCGATCCCGCTGCCCATCGTCGCGTTGCCCTGCGGATCGAGATCGATCAGCAGGACTCGTTGCTCCTGCGCTGCAAGGCTTGCGGCGAGATTGACCGATGTCGTCGTCTTGCCGACGCCCCCCTTCTGGTTCGCAACGCAGAAGATCTTTGCCATCGTTGGTGTGTTCCCTTTACCTTCAAACAAACGGCGCGCTACTGCGCGCCTTCAATTCGCCTCGTCGACGGTGACCTCGATCAGATGCCGTTCGGCATCGAGCATCGGCACCGCCAGCCGCATCGTCTGCTTCACGCGACTGCCTTCCGGCAGTCGCGCAATTTCGTCGTCCGGGTGGACACCCTTCATTGCCCAGATCGATCCGCCGGGCGCGACGAGATGTCGAGCAAGTTTAACGAAGTCGGATAGGTCCGCGAAAGCGCGGGATACGATCATGTCGAATTTTTCCGGCACTTCGACACCCGGCTGCAGCGATTCGACCCGCCCGGTGACGACCGACAGGTTCGCGAGCTTCAACTCCGCGCGCATCTGCGTCTGGAATGCAGACTTCTTCTGCACAATATCGTTCAGCGTCACCTGCCAGTCCGGCTGGACGATTGCCAGCACGATACCGGGCAACCCGCCACCCGAACCCACGTCAAGCACGCGTGCCGATGCACGGCCGCGCAGATGCGGAACGATGGAGAGCGAATCGAGGATGTGCTGGATCAGCATCTGCTTCGGGTCGCGGATCGCGGTCAGGTTGTAGACCGCGTTCCACTTGCCGAGCAGCGCGACATAGTCGAGCAGCTGGTTGCGTTGCGCATCCGTCAATGCGATGTCGAGCGCGGCCGTGCCGTCGACGAGCATCCCTTCAAGTACGTCCCGATTAACCGCCGGCGCGCGACGCGCCGTCATTGTTGCGTCGGGACGGTGCCGTCCCCCTGCTCCGTCGCCTCTGCGGCGGCGCCGTTACGGCGACCAAGGCCGCGGCGCTTCAGGTGCACCATCAGCAACGAGATCGCAGCCGGCGTGACGCCCGAGATCCGCGATGCCTGGCCGATCGTTTCCGGCCGGAACTCGTTGAGCTTCTGGCTCACTTCGAACGACAGGCCGCGTACTTCGCGGTAGTCGATGCCGTCCGGCAGGCGCGTGTTCTCGTTCGCATCGTTGCGCTCGATCTCGCTCGCCTGGCGTTCGATATAACCCTGATATTTGATGCCGATCTCGACTTGCTCCTTGATCTGCTCGAGCAGCACCGGGTCGTCGGCCAGCGGCTCCGCCGGCGCGCATTCACCACCCTTCAGGCCGCAGACGCCGTCGTAGCTGATGCCCGGGCGGCGCAGCAGTTCGGCGAGGCTGTACTCGTGATCGATCGCCTTGCCGAGCAATGCGGTCGCCTCTTCCGGCGGCAGCGTCTTCGGCGTGACCCAGGTTGACTTCAGTCGTTCGGTTTCACGTGAAACAGCGTCGCGTTTCCGGCTGAACGCATCCCAGCGCACGTCGTCGACGAGGCCCAGCTCGCGGCCGATCTCGGTCAGGCGCATGTCCGCATTGTCTTCACGCAGGCTAAGCCGGTACTCCGCGCGGCTCGTGAACATCCGGTACGGCTCCGCTACGCCACGCGTGACGAGATCGTCGACCAGCACGCCAAGATAGGCCTGGTCGCGACGCGGGCACCATGCGTCCTTCTCCTGCACGTAGCGGCCGGCGTTCAGGCCAGCCAGCAGGCCTTGTGCGGCCGCTTCTTCGTAGCCAGTCGTACCATTGATCTGGCCCGCAAAGAACAGCCCGTTGATCGCCTTCGTCTCGAGCGACGCCTTCAGCGCGCGCGGATCGAAGTAGTCGTACTCGATCGCGTAGCCAGGACGCAGGATGTGCGCGTTCTCGAGGCCGCGCATCGAGTGCACGAGCTCGAGCTGCACGTCGAACGGCAGGCTTGTCGAGATCCCGTTCGGGTAGAACTCGTTCGTAGTCAGCCCTTCCGGCTCGAGGAAGATCTGGTGTGACTCCTTCGACGCGAACCGGTGGATCTTGTCCTCGATCGACGGACAGTAACGCGGGCCGACGCCTTCGATCACGCCTGTATACATAGGCGAACGGTCGAGGCCGCCGCGAATGATGTCGTGCGTGCGCTCGTTCGTGTGCGTGACCCAACACGGCAGCTGCTGCGGATGTTGCTCCGCACGGCCCAGGAACGAGAACACCGGGATCGGATCGAGGTCGCCCGGCTGCTCGTCCAGCTTCGAAAAGTCGATCGAGCGGCCATCGATACGCGGCGGCGTACCGGTCTTCAGGCGGCCCTGCGGTAGCTTCAGCTCTTTCAGACGCGCCGACAGCGACACGGCTGCCGGATCGCCTGCGCGCCCGCCCGTATAGTTGTTCAGGCCGACGTGGATCTTGCCGTCGAGGAACGTGCCGGCCGTCAGCACCACCGCACGTGCGCGGAAGCGGATGCCGATCTGCGTGACGGCACCAACAACGCGGTCGCCTTCGACCATCAGATCATCGACTGCCTGCTGGAACAGCCACAGGTTCGGCTGATTCTCGAGCCGGTGGCGGATCGCAGCCTTGTACAGGATGCGGTCGGCCTGCGCACGCGTCGCGCGCACGGCCGGGCCCTTCGACGAATTGAGGATCCGGAACTGAATACCGCTCTCGTCCGTCGCGGCAGCCATCGCGCCGCCGAGCGCATCGACTTCCTTGACCAGATGGCCCTTGCCAATGCCGCCGATCGACGGATTGCAGCTCATCTGGCCGAGCGTTTCGATGTTATGGGTCAGCAGCAGCGTCTTCGCACCCATACGGGCCGATGCCAACGCGGCCTCCGTGCCGGCGTGCCCGCCACCGACGACGATGACGTCAAATTCTGTGGGAAAAAGCATGGTGGATTCCGTACGCAGGACAGCGCACGAACCTATCTGAGAAATGTATGGGCCGAATTATAGCGGGTTCGCTTTTCACCCGAAGACCATCCGAATGGTAGGGCCCGTTCATTTGGCCAGTTTTTTTCGACCGATCGGCCGAGCTGTGCCCGCCGTCGCCGCGTCTACGACGCCGTCGCGACTTCGACGCACACCATCTAGCTGTGCAAAACCGGGCATTGGGCAGTTGCTCGTGAAACCCGAGTCGATTCGTCGTCACAGTATTTCCTGTCGGTCGCCCGATACTTATCCCCTGTGCCGTTCGTCTCGTAGCGATAGAGGGCTGTCGCGCGCACAACGCTCGTTACCCTGTGCAACCCTGGCACGGTGAGACACCTCACTGCCCTCACAGGGCTTCTACTTGATGCTCCGGCACTTATCCCCAACCCCGATTCACCGTTGCATCTCCCTGCTCCCGGAAACAAAAACGGCGTGTTTCACGTGAAACACGCCGCTGGTGTCCCGCCAACCGCTCCGACCATCAAGCCGATTTCTTCGCCAGCCCGAGGTAGGTTTCGATCACGCGCGGATTCTGTGCCAACTCGGCCGCCGGTCCTTCCAACGCAAACTCACCGGTCTCCAGTACATAGCCGTAGTCCGAGATCTGCAGTGCCGCCCGTGCGTTCTGCTCGATCAGCAGCGTCGCAACGCCGGTACCGCGCAACGCGCTGATGATATGAAAAATCTCCTTCACGATCAGCGGCGCCAGCCCGAGGCTCGGCTCGTCGAGCATCAGCAGGTCGGGCTTGCCCATCAGCGCGCGCCCCACCGCGAGCATCTGCCGCTCACCGCCCGACAGCGTACCCGCCGCCTGCTTGCGCCGCTCCCTGAGCCGCGGAAACAACGCAAACACATGATCGAGCTGGTCGAGAAAGTTCGACTCGCCCGCGAGCTTGCGGCGATACGCGCCCAGCACGAGGTTGTCCTCGACCGTCATCGTGCTAAACAGCTCGCGCTTTTCCGGCACGAGGCACATCCCGCGCGCGACGCGCTGTTCGACCGGCAGCGCGCCCACGTCGTTGCCGCGGTACATGACCGCGCCCGACGCATGTCCTGTCACGGGCAGCGCACCCATGATCGCGTTCAGCAGCGTCGACTTGCCGGCCCCGTTCGGACCGATCACGCTGACGATCTGCCCTGCGCCGACCTTGATCGCCGCACCGTGCAGCGCCTCGACCTTCCCGTACCGGACCGCCAGTCCGCGCACCTCGAGAATCGGTATCGTCGTGTCCGTCATCACTCCACCCCGCCCAGATACGCTTCGAGCACCGCCGGATCCTGCTGCACGTCCTGCGGCAGCCCTTCCGCGATCCGCGTGCCGAATTCCATCACCACCAGCCGGTCGGTGAGGTTCATCACGAAATCCATGTCATGTTCCACGAGCAACACGCTCATCCCTTCGGCCTTCAGGCGCCGCAGCAAATCGGCGAGTTGCTGCTTCTCCTGGTAGCGCAGCCCGGCGGCCGGTTCGTCGAGCAGCAACAGCGTCGGGTCGCAGCACAGCGCGCGCGCGATTTCGAGAATCCGCTGCTGGCCGAGCGCGAGGCTGCCCGCTTCGTCGTACATGTGCCTTTCGAGCCCGACGCGGCGGATCTGCCGCGCCGCTTCGGCCAGCAGTTGCGCTTCCTCGTGCGCATTGAGCCGCGCGATGCTGCGCCACACGCCCGTCTGACCGCGCAAATGCGCACCGATCGCGACGTTCTCGAGCACGGTCATCGTCGGCAGCAGCTTCACGTGCTGGAACGTACGGCCGATCCCGCGCCTGACGATCTGGCGCGACGTGAGCCCGTCGATCCGCTCACCGCGGAACGTGATCGTGCCGCCGGTCGGCTGCAGCACGCCGGTCACGAGGTTGAACGTGGTGGACTTGCCGGCGCCGTTCGGGCCGATCAGGCCAATGATCTGCCCCGCTTTCACGTCGAAACTGACATCGTTGACGGCCACCAGCCCGCCGAACTGCTTGCGCGCGTTGTCGACGACGAGCAGCGGCTCGCCCGCGACAGGCTTCGCGCGCTGCGGCAGCGGATCGGCATGATCGGGCACATGTGCGCGCGGCCCACGCGGAAACAGCTTCGCGACGAACGGCCACACGCCCTGCCGCGCGTACTGCAGCAGCAGCACCATCAGCACGCCGAACACGATGATCTCGAAGTTCCCTTCCGAGCCGAGCAACTTCGGCAACAGCGTCTGCAGGTAGTCCTGCAGCACCGTGAGGATCGCCGCACCGAGCACGGCGCCCCACACGTGCGACACGCCGCCGACCACGGCCATGAACAGGAATTCGATCCCATGGTTCAGGCCGAACGGGGTCGGGTTCACCGCGCGCTGCAGATGCGCGTACAGGAAGCCCGATACCGCCGCGAGCACGGCCGCGTAGATGAAGATCACGACGCGCATCCACGCGGTGTTCACGCCCATCGCCTCGGCCATCACGCCGCCGCCGCGTAGCGCGCGGATCGCGCGGCCGGGCCGGCTGTTGAGCAGGTTCTGCACCGACACGATCGCCGCCAGCACGACGGCCCAGATCAGGAAGTACAGGCTGCGGCCGCTTTCGAGCTCGATGCCGAACAGGTTCAGCGCCGGAATCCCGTTGATTCCGTCGTACTTGCCGAGCAGCTCGAGGTTGCCGAACAGATAGAACAGCGCAAGGCCCCATGCGATCGTGCCGAGCGGCAGGAAGTGCCCGGACAGCCGCATCGTGACCGCACCGAGCACGAGCGCGACGAGTGCCGTCAGCACGACGCCGACGATCAGCGCGAGCCACGGCGACACGCCGTATCGCGTGGTCAGGAACGCCGTCGCATACGCGCCGATGCCGACGAACGCGGCCTGCCCGAAGCTCGTCATCCCGCCGACGCCCGTCAGCAGCACGAGCCCGATCGCGACGATCGCGTAGAGGCCGATGTAGTTCAGCAGCGTGATCCAGTACTCGGGCACGTGCAGCGCGCCGGGCAGCACCGGCAGCGCGAACAGCACCACGAGAAACACCCAGAAGGTCTTGTTGCGTACCATTGTCTTCATCGCGTCACTCCTCTTCCTCTTCAGCGTGCGGCGTCGCGAAACTGCGCCACAGCAGCACCGGGATGATCAGTGTGAACACGATCACTTCCTTGTACGCGCTCGCCCAGAACGACGAATACGATTCGAGCACGCCGACAAGCAGCGAGCCGGCGGCCGCGAGCGGATAGCTGACCAGCCCGCCGATGATCGCGCCGACGAAGCCCTTCAGGCCGATCAGGAAGCCGGAGTCGTAATAGATCGTCGTCAGCGGGCCGACGAGAATGCCGGACAGCACGCCGAGCCCCGCTGCCAGCGTGAACGCGAGCCGCCCTGCTTCGGTCGTGCCGATGCCGACGAGCCGCGCGCCGAGCCGGTTCACCGACGTCGCGCGCAGCGCCTTGCCGGCGATCGTGCGGCCGAAGTACACGTAGAGCGCGCCGATCAGCACCAGCGCGGTCACGACCACGAGGATGCTCTGCACCGACACCGTCATGCTGCCGACCGACAGCGAGGCATCCGCGAATCCGTTGGTGCGCGAGCCTTCCGCGCCGAACATCACGAGCCCGAGGCCGACCATCGCGAAATGGACGGCGACCGACACGATCAGCAGCAGCAGCGTCGTGCCCTCGGCGATCGGCTGATATACGAGCCGGTAGACGAACGGCCCCATCGGCACGACGATCGCGAGCGTCAGTGCGATCTGCGCGAGCATCGGTAGCGGCTGCACGGCAAAGCTGCGCGTGAGCGCGAACACCGCGAGCGGCAGCAGCACGTAGCGGCTCGCCAGCGTCGCGAGCGTGCGGCCGAGTTGATGGCGGCGTTCGCGATGGCGGATCAGGCCACCGACTTCCAGCAGGAAGCACGCGATGCCCATCACGAACAACAGCCAGCAGGTGGCGGGAAATTTCTGCGCCTGCAACGCCGCAAGCGTGAGCGCACCATAGGCGACGAATTCGCCCTGGGGAATGAAGATCACCCGCGTGACGGAAAACACCAGCACGAGCGCCAGCGACAGCAATGCGTAAATGGCGCCGGTCGTGATGCCGTCTTGCGCGAGGATCGCTGCAATCGAGAGATCCATACGTTTCGTGTATCGAGAATGCTGTGGAGAAACGAAAGGCGGGAACGGCCGGGGCGCACGGATCGCAAGATCGGCGCGTCAGGCACCCGCGGCGGGCCTCGGCGGTTCCAGGCGGCAGGGCGCGGCGCGTCAGGCCCCGCACCCTGCCGACGGCGCGCACGACGCCGTTCGCGCCGCGCACGCCGGTTTCACGTGGTGCTTACTCGGCCTGCAGCTTCCACTTGCCGTCGACGATCTGCACCATCACACGCGCACGCGTATCGAAGCCATTGTGGTCCGTCGCGGTCATGTTGATCACACCGTGCGACACGGGCAGGTCCTTCACGCTTTCCAGTGACGCGCGCAGTGCTTCGCGGAACGCCTCGGTGCCCGGCTGGCCTTTCTTCAGCGCCTCGGGAATCGCACGCTGCAGCAGCAGCCCCGCATCCCATGCATGCCCGCCGAAGGTCGACAGCGACCCCGCGCCGTACGCCTTCTCGTATGCCGCCTTGTAGCCGAGCGCCGGCTTCTTCACCAGGTTCGAATCGGGGAGCTGGTCGGTCACGAGCACCGGGCCGGCCGGCAGGATCTCGCCTTCGCAATCCTTGCCGCACACGCGCAGGAAGTCGTTGTTCGCGACACCGTGCGTCTGGTACACCTTGCCCTTGTAGCCGCGCTCCTTCAGCGTCTTGGCCGGCAGCGCGGCCGGCGTGCCGGAACCGGCGATCAGCACCGCGTCGGGATTCGAGCCCATCAGCTTCAGCACCTGCCCCATCACCGACGCGTCGGTGCGGTTGTAGCGCTCGTTCGACACGACCTTCAGCCCGTTCTTCCCGGCGGCCGCGTTGAACGTGTTGTACCAACTGTCGCCGTACGCATCGGCGAAGCCGATGAAGCCGACCGTCTTCACACCGTGCTTCGCCATGTAGCCGGCGATCGCGTCGGCCATCAGCTGGTCGTTCTGCGGCACCTTGAACATCCACGCGCGCTTCGCGTCCATCGGTGCGATGATCTGCGCGCTCGCCGCGAGCGAGATCGTCGGCGTCTTGCCCTGCGACACCGGATCGAGCATCGCGAGCGAGTTCGGCGTGACGGACGAACCGATGATCGCATCGACGTGATCCTCGTCGATCAGCTTGCGCACGTTCTGCACCGCGCGGCTCGTGTCGGACGCATCGTCGAGCACGATGTACTGGACGCTCTTGCCGGCGATTTCCTTCGGCAGCAACGCGATCGTGTTCTTTTCCGGAATCCCGAGCGAAGCGGCCGGCCCGGTGGCCGACAGCGTCACGCCGATCTTCACCTGTGCCGACGCCGTAGCCGCCGCACATACGAGGCCCGCGGCAAGCAGAACCTCCATCCATCGATTCATCTTCATTTATGTTGTCTCCAAACGCTGCTCGAAAAATCCGCGGGTCGCTCGGGTGGCTCCCGGTCCTCAAACAAGTTAATAAATTAACTATCTCGCCGTACTGCGTCTACGCTCGTTTTCCCGTGAAACGCCGGCACCGCAATCGAGCCCTCGGCGACACCGCGCACGCGCGCGCCGTGGCGCGTTCCGAAACGGTCGTTCGATCGCCACGATGCGCGGCGGCAATGTCGTCAGGATGAAGGAAGCGGAGAAACGCGGCGTTGCGCGAGCGGCGATCGATGCGGACGCAACGACCACCGGAAAGTCGCCCGGACGAGCCTGGTTCGGCCTCACGCGCAAGCGGTGCAAGATCGGGAAACCGGCCGTTCATGCGAATGCGAATGCCGACGACGCGTCGGATGCGAACGCAACGACCGGAGAAACCGCCCTGCCGGCAAATCGCGCCAGAGCGTGCATACCAGCCGCAGGACGGCTCGTGAAAGCCGGCGCATACCCATGCGCTCCCGACCCCGAACGAGCGGCGCCAGCCGCCTCTCGTGCCCCGATCCATCGTCCTGCGCTTCTCATCCAACCGTACTCCCTTTTCTGCATTCTGCTTGTAGGAGAACTGCCGACCGATTTTCCCGACCGCGCGGTCGGCGAAAGCTGAGTGTAACGGACGCTTTTTGCGCACGCCAACCGGGTAAGCCCGAACGGCAAGCATGCGGTTGCGCGCCAGTGGCGACCGACCGGCAGGAGGGATGGACGAAAACGGGGACGGGGACGGGGACGGGGTGAGACGCGGGTGATGCGAGGCGGAACACGGGTGTGCGGAACGCGGCGCCACTCGCCTGCACCATCGATGGAAATTCGTGCACACAAATGAAAAAGCGCTGTTGGATTCCGTCCAACAGCGCTTTGGGGTCCGGGCACTTTGTGCCTCGATTGTCTCCTCGTTCTCCACCTGCAAATTCGTTTCGCGGTGCATCAGAACTGAAACGAAGATTAAAGGACCTTTCACCGTGCGACAACTTAGCATTTACCCCTATGGTGCATCGCCGCACGAAATTGGGGCACCAGCCCTGCCGCGCAGCACCGGCCCGAGGCCGCTGCGACGCCCTTCCCGACCGCGCCGGATGGTGCTTCGCATCAACGCGTCGCAACAACCGGCGCGCTGCAATCAGGACGGCCTGAGCGTCTTGACCCGCGCGACCATCTCGCCGACGATCCCGCGCCGGAACGCCAGCACGCATGCGATGAAGATCAGCCCCGTGACGATCGTCGCCGATTCGCCGAGCGAGTGGAACCAGTCGATGCCCGTCGCCGACGCGAGCCATTCGCCGATGTCGCCGAGCCTGTCCTCCAGCGCAACGATCAGCGCCGCGCCCAGCAGCGGCCCGAACAGCGTGCCCATCCCGCCGACGAGCGTCATCAGCACGACAAGGCCCGACATCGTCCAGTACGCGTCGGACAACGTCTCGAAGCCGAGCACCAGCACTTTCAGCGAACCTGCCAGCCCCGCGAGCCCGGCCGACAGGATGAACGCGAGCAGCTTGAAGCGGTCGGTGTCGTAGCCGAGCGAGATCGCGCGCGCCTCGTTCTCCTTGATCGCGACGAGCACCTGGCCGAACGGCGAGTGCACGATCCGCACGATGAACGCACACGCGGCAATGATCACCGCAAGCACGACGTAGTAGAGCGCGACGTCGTTCGACAGGTCGACGAGCCCGAACAGGTGTCCGCGCGGCACGCCCTGCAGCCCGTCTTCGCCGTGCGTGAACGGCGCCTGCAGGTAGATGAAGTAGACCATCTGCGCGAACGCGAGCGTGATCATCGCGAAATAGATGCCCTGCCGCCGGATCGCGAACAGGCCGACGACGAGCCCGAGCAGCGTCGCGGCAAACGTGCCGACGAGCACGCCGAGCTCCGGCGTGAAGCCGAGCGTCTGGATCGCATAACCGGCCCCGTAGCCGGCGGTCGCGAGGAACATCGCATGACCGAACGACAGCAGTCCCGTATAGCCGATCAGCAGGTTGAACGCGGCCGCGAACAGCGCGAACGTGAGCACCTTCATCACGAACACCGGATACGCGCCGATGAACGGCGCGGCGAGCAGTGCGGCGAGGAGCACGCCGTAGAGCACTTTTCTCTGCATCATTTTTCCTTGCCGAACAGGCCCGCCGGGCGGATCAGCAGCACGATCGCCATGATCACGAACACGACGGTGGCCGACGCTTCCGGATAGAACACACGCGTGAAGCCCTCGATCACGCCGAGCAGCAGCCCCGTGATGATCGAGCCGAGAATCGAGCCCATCCCGCCGATCACGACCACCGCGAACACGGTGATGATCATCGGCTGGCCCATCAGCGGCGACACCTGGATCACCGGCGCGGCGAGCACGCCGGCAAACGCCGCGAGCGCGACACCGAAGCCGTAGGTGAGCGTGATCATCATCGGCACGTTCACGCCGAACGCCTCGACGAGCTTCGGGTTCTCGGTACCGGCACGCAGATAGGCGCCCAGGCGCGTCTTCTCGATCACGAACCAGGTCGCGAGACACACCGCGAGCGACGCGACGACCACCCACGCGCGGTAGTTCGGCAGGAACATGAAGCCGAGATTGGTCGCGCCGGACAGCTGCGACGGCACGTCGTACGGCTGGCCGGACGAGCCGTAGATCGAGCGGAACACGCCTTCGACGACAAGCGTGAGGCCGAACGTGAGCAGCAGCCCGTACAGGTGATCGAGCTTGTACAGCCAGCGCAGCATCGAACGCTCGATCAGGATCCCGAACACGCCGACGATCAGCGGCGCGAGCACGAGCATCGCCCAGTACGGCAACCCGAAGTACGACAGCCCCATCCACGCGAGCATCGCGCCCAGCATGAACAGCGCGCCGTGCGCGAAGTTGATCACGTTGAGCAACCCGAAGATCACTGCGAGCCCGAGGCTCAGGATCGCGTAGAACGAGCCGTTGACGAGCCCGAGCAGCAACTGGCTCAGCATCGCCGGCAACGGAATGCCAAAGATTTCCATCGACTTAGCCGTCAGTATGAGTTTCGTTGCGTGCGCAACCTCCAAGCCGTCGCGCACGCGGGCGGCGCAGCGCTCATGTCGCTGCGGCCGCCGCCGCGCGCCGCTACGTCGCGCTTACTTCCACAGCGCGCAGCGCGTTTCCTTCTTGGTGCCGAACGCCTGGTCGCCCGGAATCGTCGCGAGCACCTTGTAGTAGTCCCACGGCTCCTTCGATTCCGCCGGCTTCTTCACTTCCATCAGGTACATGTCGTGGATCATGCTGCCGTCCTGGCGAATGTAGCCCTTCGCGTAGAAGTCGTTGATCTTCATCTTCTTCAGCTCGGCCATCACCTTGTCGGAGTCGGTCGTGCCGGCCGCCTGCACGGCCTTCAGGTAGGTCGTCACCGACGAGTAGTCGGCCGCCTGCAGGCTCGACGGCATCTTCTTCATCTTGCCGAAGTAGCGCTGCGCCCACTGGCGCGATGCCGCATCGCGGTTCCAGTACCAGCTGTCGGTCAGCACGAGGCCCTGCGTCGTCTCGAGGCCGAGGCTGTGCACGTCGTTGATGAACATCAGCAGCGCGGCGATCTTCATCGTCTTCGTGATGCCGAATTCCTTCGCGGCCTTGATCGAGTTGATCGTGTCGCCGCCCGCGTTCGCAAGGCCGAGGATCTGCGCCTTCGACGACTGCGCCTGCAGCAGGAACGACGAGAAGTCCGACGCCGACAACGGGTGCCGCACCGTGCCGAGCACCTGGCCGCCGTTCGCCTTCACGACGTCCGCCGTGTTCTTCTCGAGCGCCTTGCCGAACGCATAGTCGGCGGTCAGGAAGAACCAGGTCTTGCCGCCCTGCTTCACCACCGCCGAACCGGTGCCCTTCGCGAGCGCCATCGTGTCGTACGCGTAGTGGACCGTGTACGGCGTGCACTGCTCGTTGGTCAGCGTGTCGGCGCCCGCGCCGATGTTGATGTAGACCTTCTTCTTCTCGGCCGCGACCTGGTTCATCGACAGCGCGGTCGCGGAGTTCGTGCCGCCGACGAGCAGGTCGAGCCCGCCGCGGTCCATCCATTCGCGTGCCTTCGATGCGGCGATGTCCGCCTTGTTCTGGTGGTCGGCGTAGACGACTTCGATCGGCTTGCCGAGCACCTTGCCGCCGAAGTCGGCGACCGCCATCCGGATCGCCTCGAGGCCGCCCTGCCCGTCGATGTCCGCGTAAAGCCCCGACATGTCGGTGATGAAGCCGATCTTCACGCTGTCCGCGGCGTGTGCGGCGCCCGCGGTGAACGCTGCGGTCGCGACCGCGAGACATGCGTGTGCGAGGGTCTTCATTTTCATTGACGTCTCCTGTTGTTCTGATGCGTTGTGGTTGTTCGAGAGCCGCCACGGCCAGCGGCAAGGGAAACGGGGCGGCGTCACACCCCAAGCAGGTCGTGAAGGATCGGCATCTTGCCTTCCAGTTCGGATGAGCGGAAATGCTCGACGATGCGGCCATGCTCCATCACGTAGAAGCGGTCGGCGAGCGGTGCGGCGAAGCGGAAGTTCTGTTCGACCATCACGACGGTGTAGCCGCGCGCCTTCAGCGCGACGATCATCCGCGCGAGCGCCTGCACGATCACCGGCGCGAGGCCTTCGGAGATTTCGTCGAGCAGCAGCAGGTTCGCGCCGGTGCGCAGGATCCGCGCGACCGCGAGCATCTGCTGCTCGCCGCCGGACAGCCGCGTGCCCTGGCTCTGCCGGCGCGATGCGAGATTCGGGAACATCGCGTAGATCTCGTCGAGCGACATCGCATGCTCGCGCGGCCCGATCGGCGGCGGCAGCATCAGGTTCTCCTCGCACGACAGGCTCGAGAAGATCCCCCGCTCTTCCGGGCAATAGCCGATGCCGAAATGCGCGATGCGGTGCGTCGCAAGCCCGATCGTCTCGTTGCCTGCGACCTTGATCGAGCCGCTGCGGCGGCCGGTGAGGCCCATGATCGCGCGCAGCGTCGTGGTGCGGCCCGCGCCGTTGCGGCCGAGCAGCGTGACGACCTCGCCACGGTGAACGCTCAGGTCGACACCGTGCAATATGTGGGATTCCCCGTACCAGGCCTCGAGGCCCGTGATCTCCAGCGCGGGCGTGCCGCTTTCGACGCCGCTCAATTCGCGTTCCTCCCGTTCGCTGTGCTTCATGCGTGCGCCCCCGCGAGCGCCGCGTCGGCGCTCCCCATGTAGGCCTCGATCACGAGCGGGTTCTTCGACACTTCCGCATACGAGCCTTCGGCCAGCACTTCGCCGCGCTGCAGGACGGTAATCGTGTCGGAGATGCCTGCGATCACGTTCATGTTGTGCTCGACCATCAGGATCGTGCGGCCGCTCGCGACCTTCTTGATCAGCGCAGTCACACGGTCGACGTCTTCGTGGCCCATCCCTTGCGTGGGCTCGTCGAGCAGCATCAGTTCGGGTTCCATCGCGAGCGTCGTCGCGATCTCGAGCGCGCGCTTGCGGCCGTATGCGAGCTCGACGGTCGGCACGTGCGCGAAATCGGTGAGGCCGACCTGCGTGAGCAGGTCCATTGCGCGATCGTCGAGGCGCCGCAACGTGCGCTCGCTGCGCCAGAAATGGAATTCGGTGCCAAGCGCGCGCTGCAGGCCGATACGCACGTTCTGCAATGGGGTGAGGTGCGGGAATACCGCCGAGATCTGGAACGAACGGATGATGCCGCGACGCGCGACCTGCGCGGGCCGCTCGTCGGTGATGTCGATCCCGTTGAAGACGATCTGGCCGGCCGTCGGTGTCAGGAACTTGGTCAGCAGGTTGAAGCAGGTGGTCTTGCCCGCGCCGTTCGGTCCGATCAACGCATGGATCGCACCGCGGCGTACGCGCAGGTTGACGCCGTTCACGGCGGTGAAGCCCCTGAACTCCTTCGTCAGTCCGCGTGTTTCCAGAATCGTGTCGCCGAGAATCATGTTCCCTTCCGTACGAAGTCAGGCAATGCACCGGGAAGATTCGCGCAAGCGACCGCGACAGGTCTGCGGATGAGCGGGCTGTCCCCGGACGCCGTATTACGCATCGAGGGTGGTCTCCCGCGCCGACGCGTATGCACACTGCGCAACATTGTCGCCCCGTTGGTGCAGTGCAATCATCGGGATTTGCACTTATAGGGCTGGCCGCCATATCGGACGCGGCTGTGCGCGAATTTTCGACGCGCTTTTTTGACACGCGCATCATCGTCAGTCGCGCATTCGCATGACCCGTGCCCGCTCCAACGCGGCATGTTACGCAGCGCGTCATGTCGTCGTGCAACAAAAAGGCATGTGAAATGCGTGACTTGCGGCGCAATCGCCGTGCATTTCATTGAATCGTTGCGATCCGCACGCGTCAGCTATGCTTCGCATAGCGAATCAGCGGGCACCAGGATGACGGCCCGCTGTCGTGGATGTCAGCGTGGTGTCACGCAGCCGTCATCGCCGCTTCCGTGCGCACTTGCGTCGCTTCGTGCGCCGCGCGTCGATCGGCGCGGATCATGTCGCTCGCACGCTCGGCGATCATCAGCGTCGGCGAATTCGTGTTGCCCGACGTGATGAACGGCATCACCGATGCATCGACGATCCGCAGCCCCGCGATGCCGCGCACGCGCAGCCGGCTGTCGACGACGGCACGCTCGTCGTCCGCGCGCCCCATCCGGCACGTGCCGACCGGATGGAAGATCGTGGTGCCGACCGCGCCCGCCGCTTCGATCAGTTCGGCTTCGGTCCGATACTGCGTGCCCGGCAGGATTTCCTCCGGACGATAGCGCGCGAGCGCCGGCGCGGACGCGATCCGGCGCGTGAGGCGCAGCGCGTTTGCGGCGACATGGCGATCGTGGTCGGTCGACAGGTAGTTCGGCGCGATCGACGGCGCCACGCCCGCATCCGGGCTCGCGATATGCACGCTGCCGCGCGAGCTCGGCCGCAGATGGCAGACGGACGCCGTAAAGGCGTTGAAGCGATGCAGCGGCTCGCCGAAGCGCTCGAGCGACAGCGGCTGCACGTGGTATTCGAGATCGGGACGCGCGAGCGCGGGATCGTCCGGGTCGGATTTCGCGAATGCACCGAGCTGCGACGGCGCCATCGACATCGGCCCGCGCTGCAGCAGCGCATATTCGGCGCCGATCATCAGCTTGCCCCACCAGTGCGCGGACAGCGTGTTGAGCGTGCGCACGCCATCGACGCGAAACGCCATCCGCAACTGCAGGTGATCCTGCAGGTTCTCGCCGACGCCGGGCAGATCCTGCACGACGTCGATACCAAGTGCCTGCAGCCGTGCGCCCGCACCGATGCCCGACAGTTCGAGCAGCTGCGGCGAATTCACCGCGCCGGAGGTCAGCAGCACTTCGGCGCGCGCACGTGCGACGTAGTCGGTGCCGCCGCCGCGGTACTCGACGCCGACCGCGCGCCGCCCTTCGAAGATCACGCGCTGCGCGTGCGCGCCGGTGATCACGGTGAGGTTCGGGCGCGTCATCGCGGGCCGCAGGAACGCCTTCGACGTATTCCAGCGCACGCCGCGCTTCTGGTTCACCTCGAAATAGCCGACTCCGGTGTTGTCGCCGCGGTTGAAATCGTCGGTCGCGGGGATGCCCGTCTGCTGCGCGGCCTGCGCGAACGATTCGAGGATCTCCCAGCGCAGCCGCTGCTTCTCGACGCGCCAGTAGCCGCCCGCGCCGTGCGCGTCGCTCGCGCCCGCGTGGTGGTCCTCGCTGCGCTTGAAGATCGGCAGCACGCTGTCCCACGACCAGCCGGCGTCGCCGGTTTCCTGCGCCCAGCTGTCGTAATCCTCACGCTGGCCGCGCATGTAGATCATTCCGTTGATCGACGAGCAGCCGCCGAGCACGCGGCCGCGCGGATACGACAGCGCGCGGCCGTTGAGCGCCGCCTCCGGCTGCGTCTTGTACAGCCAGTCGGTGCGTGGATTGCCGATGCAGTATAGATAGCCGACCGGGATGTGAATCCAGTGATAGTCGTCCTTGCCGCCCGCTTCGAGCAGCAGCACGCGGATCTCGGGATCCTCGGTCAGGCGGTTCGCGAGCACGCAGCCCGCGGTGCCCGCGCCGACGATCACGTAATCGAATTCGCCCTCGAGCGTACGTTGAGTACTCACTGCGTGTCTCCTGTCGACCCGAGTTAGCGCTTTAGCGCTTACTCGGGTCCCATGGCGTGATTGGATGGAGTTAGCGCTTCAGCGCTTACTCCGTCCTCACGGCGGTCGCTCCGAGTTAGCACTTCAGCGCTTACTCGGGACCCATGCTTCGCGGTCGGCCCGAGTCGGCGCTTTAGCGCTTGCTCGGACCCCGTGCAAAGCGTCTTGTTATTCGCCGCGCGGCGCGATCCCGCACATCATTTCCAGCATAGTGCGTCGCGGCCCACGCGATCGATGAAGCGTACTCCGCCCGCCCGCCGCCGATCCAATGAGTTATGCTGAACTGCGTTATAAGCTGCGCTCATATCACGACGATGGATCTCACCCTGCTCCGCGCGTTCGCGACGGTCGCGCGCGAAGGCAACCTGACGCGCGCCGCCGTGCAGCTGCACCTGACGCAGCCGGCCGTCAGCCTGCAGATCAAGCATCTGCAGGAAACGCTCGGCGTCACGCTGTTCACGCGCACGTCGCGCGGGCTCGCGCTCACGCGTGACGGCCAGACGCTGCTGCCGCACGCGGAACGCGCGCTCGCCGCGGCTGCCGACGTGCAGCGCGCCGCGGCTGCGCTGCGCCACGAAGTGCGCGGCCGGCTGCGGATCGGCACGATCCTCGATCCGGGCTTCCTGCGGCTCGGCGGCTTCCTGCGCGCGCTGGTCGAAACCCATCCGCAGATCGAGACCGCGCTGCGGCACGGGATGTCGGGCTGGGTACTCGAGCAGGTGCGCGCACAGGCGCTCGACGTCGGCTACTACATCGGCCGGCCCGGCGAGGACGATCCGCGCGACGACGCGCTGTTCCACACCGTCACGCTCACGCGTTTCCAGTACCGCGTGCTGGCGCCGGCCGGCTGGAAGGAGCGTGTGCAGCGCGCGCACGACTGGCGCGCGCTCGCCGCGCTGCCGTGGATCTGGACGCCGCCCGCGTCCGCCCATCACCGGCTGCTGTCGCGGCTGTTCGCGGCGGCCGGCGCGCAGCCGGTGAAGGTGGCCGAGGTCGACCAGGAGCAGTCGATGCTCGACCTCGTCAAATCCGGGATCGGGTTGACGCTCGCCCGCGACTCGACCGCACTGGCCGAGGCGCACGCGCACGCGCTGACGATCGTCGAACGCGTAACGGTGCCGACCGAACTGACGTTCGTGACGCTCGCCGAGCGGCGCGACGAGCCGGCGATCGCGGCGGCGCTGCGGCTGATCGAGACCCAGTGGGCGGTATGAGTGCGGCTGATGTCGGTGCTGCCGGTCATGCACCGGGCTTCTGCGCCCGACATGCGGCAGCACCCGAATCGCCCGCCCCGCGTCGTGTCGCCGCGTCCCGAGCTCTCGTCACGCCACCATCGCAGGCTTTTTGCTAGATTGTGCGTTCGCACACCGCGAGACCCCTGATTGAAGGAGACCCGCATGGCCCGCAACATCGAGATCAAAGCCCGCGCACGCGAATTCGACCGGCTGCGCGAACAGGCGGCTACGCTCGCGACCGAAGCGCCGCTCTTCTACCGCCAGCAGGATTTCTTCTACGACGTGCCGCGCGGCCGGCTGAAGCTGCGCCGCTTCGAGGACGGCACGCCGGCCGAACTGATCTTCTACCAGCGCGACGACCGCGACGGCCCGAAGGCGTCATACTACACGCGCAGCCCGGTGACGAACCCGGACGCGATGCATTCGCTGCTCGCGACCGCGCTGACCACGCGCGGGATCGTCACGAAGGAACGCCACGTGTACCTCGTCGGCCGCACGCGGATCCACCTCGACCGCGTCGACGGCCTCGGCGACTTCATCGAACTGGAAGTGGTGCTCGGCCCCGATGACGACGAGGCCGGCGGCGAAGCCGAGGCGCATGACGTGTTCGCGAAGCTCGGCGTGGCGCAGGACGATCTCGTCGCGGTCGCGTACGTCGACCTGCTGAACGCCGACGCGCAATCCGAAGCGGTCTGATCGGGCCCTATCTCCTATCTATCTGCGGCGCGACTTCGCCGCCCCGCCGCCGGCCCGGCCGCCGCATCACGCGGCGCCGGGCGCCAGGTGCGCGAGCGGCAGCGCGCCGTTGCGCTTGAAGGTCGTCAGCACGATGTTCGAGCGCACGCTGTCGACACCCGGCACGCGCATCAGCTTCTTCATCACGAACTGCGACAGCGCATTGAGATCCGGCGCGACGATCCGCAGCAGATAGTCGGCGTCGCCGACCACCGCATGGCATTCCAGCACCTCGGGCAGCACGTCGATCTGCTGCTGGAACTGCTCGATGATCGAATCGCCGTGGTGCTTGAGCTTCAAGCTGGTGAACGCGGTGACGCCGAGCCCGAGCTTTTCGGGGCGCAGCATCACGCGATAGCCTTCGATCACGCCGGCCGCCTCGAGCCGCTGCAGCCGCCGGCCGATCTGCGACGGCGACAGCGGCACTTCCTCGCCGAGCTGCTGGTGCGTCGCGCGGCCGAAGCGCTGCAGCACGTCGAGAAGCGCGAGATCGAAGTGATCGAGTTCCAGCATGAGTATTCTCCGCATCCATTCCTGTTTTGATGCGCAATTATCGCATCACACAGCGAATCCACGCCATCTTTGCGCCCATTCCGCACGTCACTCGCTCTACACTTGCATGGTTCCCAACCACAGCGTGCAGAGCCTGATCATGTCCACCGTCGTCACCGCGAAACTGCAGGAGCAGTTCGACGCGGGCCTCGAAACCCGCGCCGATTTCACTATCGACCAGCCGCTCGAACGCTACGGGCAGGTCGATCACGCGGTGTGGCAGCAGCTCTATGCGCGCCAGTCGGCGCTGCTACGTGGACGCGCGTGCGACGCGTTCATCGCCGGGCTCGGGAAGATCGACCTGCCGGCCGACCGCGTGCCGTCGTTCGCCGACGTGAACCGCCAGCTGCAGCCGGCAACCGGATGGGAGATCGTCGCGGTGCCGGGCCTCGTGCCCGATCGCGTGTTCTTCGAGCATCTCGCGAACCGGCGGTTTCCGGTCACCTGGTGGATGCGCCGTCCGGACCAGCTCGACTACCTGCAGGAACCCGACTGCTTCCACGACCTGTTCGGCCACGTGCCGCTGCTGATCGAGCCGGTGTTCGCCGACTACATGCAGGCGTACGGCCGCACCGCGCTCGCGGTCGCCGACGACGAAGCGGCGCTCGCGCGGCTCGCGCGCCTCTATTGGTATACGGTGGAATTCGGCCTGATCCGCGATCCGAACGGCACGAACGGGCTGTCGATCTACGGCGCCGGAATCGTATCAAGCAAGGGCGAGAGCCTCTACAGCCTCGAAAGCGCGGCGCCGAACCGGCTCGGCTTCGACCTCGAGCGCGTGATGCGCACGAAGTACCGGATCGACACGTTCCAGAAGACCTACTTCGTGATCGACGATTTCGCGCAGCTGTTCGCGCTCGCCGACGTCGACGGCCGTGCGCTGGCCGACCGGCTGGCCACGCTGCCCGAATTCCCTGCCGGCGCGGTGGTCGACCGCGATCTCGTGCTGCATCGCGGCACGGGCGAAGGCTGGCCGGACGACGCGGACGCATGACGCCGCGAGCCACGCCGGCATGATTCGGGTGCCGTCCTTCGGGATAGCCTTCCCCGGATGCCCGTCGCTCAACTATGAAACAATGAACGGTACCGGCTTCGCCGCGGCCTTTGCCCGCGCGCGGGCACCGTCACTGAACGAGGTGCAACATGATCCACAAGCTCACATCGGAAGAACGCAAGACCCTGCTCGAAGGCCTGCCGCACTGGACGGCCGTGCCGGGCCGCGACGCGATCCAGCGCAGCCTGCGCTTCGCCGATTTCAACGAGGCCTTCGGCTTCATGACGCGCGTCGCGATCAGGGCGCAGGAAATGAACCACCATCCGGAATGGTTCAACGTGTACAACCGCGTCGACGTGACGCTGTCGACCCACGACGCGGACGGCCTGACCGAGCGCGACATCACGCTCGCGCAATTCATCGACAAGGTGTGCGCGCACACCGAACCAGCCGCCTGACACCTTCCTCTACCGCCGCGCGTCTTTCGATGCGCGGCGCGTCAACTTTTCATTTTGATGAACGTTTTCTAGGATGTACTCAGCGAAAGCCTTCAGCTTTCCAAGCCATCCTTAAGGCGCACGTAAGTCTCGTACGCTTTCCGCGCCTTGGGGTCCAAACCTTCCAGTTGCAGCGCGCTTCCGCGCTGTACAATCAGCAGCGCATACGGCTTGGAGAGCGCGCTGGCCTCTTCGCAGAGTTTGAGTTCGTCGCCGCTCGACGGCGAGCGGGCGCGCCAGAAATTGATCGCGGCTTCGAGGTCGTGGATCGAAATATCGGACATGATTGGATTTAATCGTTCGCTGGCCGCCATGCTTGATGTCAGGCGATGCGGCGCCCCTGTGGAAACGGCGTCGTGCTGTCCGCGTGCCTGAACCGCCAACCCATTGTACTTGAGCGAACTTCATGCGACTCCTTCTGATCGAAGACGACCGCCCCATTGCACGCGGTATCCAGAGCAGCCTCGAGCAGGCTGGCTTCACCGTCGACATGGTGCATGACGGCATCTTTGCCGAACAGGCGCTGGCGCAAAACCGCCACGAACTCGTGATCCTCGACCTCGGCCTGCCGGGCATCGACGGGATGACGCTGCTCACGCGTTTCCGCCAGACCAACCGCCACACGCCCGTCATCGTGCTGACCGCGCGCGACGAACTGAACGACCGGATCCAGGGCCTGAACTCCGGCGCCGACGACTACATGCTCAAGCCGTTCGAACCGGCCGAGCTCGAAGCGCGCATTCGCGCGGTGATGCGCCGCAGCGGCCCGCACAGCGACATGCCGCGTCCGGAAGTGTCGCTCGGTGGCGTCCGCCTGTCGGGCGTCGATCGCCGCATCTTCAACGACGACAAGCCGCTGGAACTGTCGCCGCGCGAATTCGCAGTGCTCGAAATGCTGCTGCTGCGTCACGGCCGCGTCGTCAGCAAGGCCCAGCTGCAGGATCACCTCACGCACTTCGGCGGCGATCTCGGCGACACCGCGATCGAAGTCTACGTGCACCGGGTGCGCAAGAAACTCGAGCAGTGCCGTGTCGAGATCGTCACGGTGCGCGGCTTCGGCTACCTGCTGCAGGAAATCCGCCAGACCGCGAGCGTCTGAGCGGCGCCGCGCGCCGGCCGGCTTGCCGCGTGCCGTGCCGCCGGCGTGCTGCCCTGCCCGCGTCGCGCCATCCGACGCACGACCGCGCCGCTCCCCCGTGAGCGGCGCTTATCCATTTGCCCGTCGAAATGTCTTCTGATCCGGCTGTCACCACCAGCCTGCGCCGCTCGCTGCTCAGGCGCCTCGCCGCGCCGCTGTCGATGCTCGCGCTGATGAGCGGCCTGATCGCCTACTGGCTCGCGTGGCAATACACGCAACACGTGATCGACCGCTCGCTCGCCGATCTCGCGACCGCCATCTCCAAACAGATCCAGATCGCCGGCCCCGACGCGCCGTTCACGGTGCCGCCGCTCGCGCAGGCAATGTTCTCCGATCCGGCCGAGGCGCTGATCTACCGGATCAGCGACGGCGAGGAGGAGCTCGCCGGCGATCCGAAACTGCCGCTGCGGGGCATCAACGTGCGCCGCATGCATCACGCTTATGTATTCGAGGCCGAGTACGACAACCGCGCGGTGCGAGTCGCGCAGGTGCGCGTCGACAACGTCGAGGGCGGCCGGCCGATGGTGGTCGAGGTCGCGCAGCCGGTGCGGCACCGCTACCGGATCGCCGCCGAATTCCTCGTCGCGATCATGATGCCGCTGCTGCTGTTGCTGCTCGCGGGCTGGGGCATCGTATGGCGCGTCGTGAACCAGCAGCTCGGCCCGCTCACGCATCTCGCCGATTCGCTGAACCGCCAGACCCACACGTCGCTGGAGCCGGTCGACGAAACCGACGTGCCGCTCGAGATCCGGCCGCTGACGAGCGCGATGAATGCGCTGCTCGGCCGCCTGAAGACCGCGCTCGACGCGCAGCGCAAGTTCATCGCCGATGCGGCGCACCAGTTGCGCACGCCGCTCACGGCCGTGAAGCTGCATGCCGAGCAGGCCGCCGTCGCGCGCGACCCGCAGCAGACCTACGCCGCGGTGCGCGAACTGCGCGCGGCCGCCGACCGAGCGGTGCGGCTGTCGAACCAGCTGCTGTCGCTCGCACGGGCGGAGCCGGGCGAACAGGCCGCGCGTTTCGTCGACGTCGACCTCGCCGCGATGGCGTTCGAGACGGGTGCCGAGTGGGTGCCGCGCGCACTCGCGTCGCATGTCGACCTCGGCTTCCAGCGCAGCGACGATCCCGGTGAAGACGAAACGCTGAACGTTCGCGGCAATCCTGTTCTGCTGCGCGAAGTGATCGCGAACCTGCTCGACAACGCGCTGAAATACGTGCCGCTCGCCCGCCCGGACGGGGCGCGGATCACGGTAAACGTCGCGCGCGGCGCGCTCGAGGACGGCCAGCTGGCCGCCGAGATCGTCGTCGAGGACAACGGCCCCGGCGTGCCGGCCAATCAGCAGGCCGACCTGTTCAAGCGTTTCTTCCGCGGCGATGCGCAAAACGGCAACGGCGTCGAGACGGGTGCCGGGCTCGGGCTTGCCATCGTGCACGACATCATCGCGATGCATGGTGGCACGGTGTCGTATGAGGATGCAGCGGAAGGCGGCTCGCGCTTCGTGGTGCGGGTACCGCTCGCCAAACGCACCGAGAAGCCGGCGAGCGAAACGCCGGCCGCCGCGCCGACGCACTGAGTCGCGCGCGGCGCGCACATCGGAAAGGAGTAAACACCGGCCGCGTGGCACGTTGGCGCGCGGCAGCCGGCCGGTGGAGCAGCCGCGCAGGATGCGCGGCCACTGCGGTCACTTCTTCTTTTTCTTGTCCTTCTTTTTCTTCTTGCCGTCGTCGTCCGGCGTCGCGAGCAGCGTGCCGCGGCACGCAGCGGCGCCGCAATGGCACGCGTATTCGCGCTTGAGCTTCTTCGTCAGCTTCTCGTCGATCACGAGGCCATAGTCGTAGAACAGCTCTTCTTCCGGTCCGATGTCGCGCAGCGCGTGGATGAACACGCGGCCCTTGATCTCCTCGGCCTCGCAGTTCGGCGCGCACGAATGGTTGATCCAGCGCGCGCTGTTGCCGTCGACCTTGCCGTCGATCACGCCGCCCTCTTCCAGTGCGAAGTAGAACGTATGGTTCGGCTCGTTCGGGTCGTGCGGGTGGCGACGCAGCGCTTCCTTCCACGAAATTCGCTCGCCCTTGTATTCCACTACGCGCTCGCCGGCCTTGATCGGCTCCACCGCGAACACGCCCTTGCCGTGTACTCCCGAGCGGCGCACCGCGATCCTGCGTGAACTCATCGAACGAATCCTTGTGAAGACGACTTGAATGGAAGACGGCCGCGGTCACGGCCCTGCGTCGCGCAAAACGAAAACGCGGCACCGGTCGGTGCCGCATCGGGGCATGCGGCGAATCACCCGCATCCTACATGTTCGCGATTGCTTCGTTCAACATCGCACGCAATATCGCGCGCATGACGCTCAACGCTGGCCGAATGCGATGTCGCCGAACAACGCCTTGTGTTCGCGCGGCTGCGAACGCCAGTACTGCGGCGGCGCCGACACCCGCGCGCCGAGCTCGGCGGCCGCATGCCACGGCCAGCGCGGGTCGTACAGCATCGCACGCGCCATCGCGACGAAATCGGCATCGCCAGCCTCGATCAGCCGGTTCGCATGCGCGGGCTCGTTAATGAGGCCGACCGCGATCGTCGGCATCCCGACCGCGCGCTTCACAGCCTGCGCGAACGGCACCTGGTAGCCGGGCGATAGCGGAATCTTCTGCAGCGGCGACACGCCGCCGGACGACACGTCGATCCAGTCGCAGCCGCGTTGCTTCAGTTCGTGCGCGAACGCGATCGTGTCGTCGAGTTCCCAGCCGCCCTCGACCCAGTCGGTCGCCGACACACGCACGCCGACCGGCCGGTCCTCCGGAAACGCCGCGCGCACGATCTCGAAGATCTCGAGCGGAAAGCGCATCCGGTTCTCGCGCGAGCCGCCGTATTCGTCGGTGCGCTGGTTCGCGATCGGCGACAGGAACTGGTGCAGCAGGTAGCCGTGCGCCGCATGCACCTCGATCGCATCGATGCCGAGGCGCGCGGCACGCTTCGCGGCGGCCGCGAACGCTTCGCGGATCCGGTTCAGGCCGGCCGCATCGAGCGCGAGCGGCGGCGTCTCGCCGTCCTTGTGCGGCAACGCCGACGGCGCATGCGGCAGCCAGCCGCCATCGGCGACGGATACGAGCTGACCGCCCTTCCAGGGCACCTCGCTCGATGCCTTGCGCCCCGCATGCGATAGCTGCATCGCGATGCGGACCGGCGAATGCTTACTAATCGACGCCAGCACGGGCTTGAGCGCCGCTTCGGTCACGTCGTCCCACAGGCCGAGGTCGCCGGCCGTGATGCGCCCGTCGGGTTCGACGGCGGTCGCTTCGATGCAGAGCAGGCCCGCGCCGGACAGCGCGAGATGGCCGAGGTGAATCGTGTGCCAGTCGGTCGCCTCGCCGCGCTCGGCCGAGTACTGGCACATCGGGGAGATCACGATCCGGTTCGGAAGGGTCACGCCGCGCAGCGTGAACGGAGAAAACAGCGCAGTCATGGGTGCCGCTCGCCAGGAAAGGGAAAGAGCGGACGAGCGTAGCATGCACGCCCGAAGCCTGCTGGCAGCCGGTCTGGCAGTAAGCGGATGGTCAGGTAGCGCCGGCGTGAAGTCGGCTGCGATGGCGATGCAGCGCGCGCGGCAGGCAGCGGCGCACCAGCCGGCCTTGCCTGCGGACCGGTCACGCGCGGGGCCGCACGCCCGGGATCAAAGCCCGACGCTGTCGAGCCACTCCGCGAACATGCGTCGCGCGGCCGTCTCCAGCACGGGGCCGTGCTGCACGGTGTCCGCACGCAGCCGGCACGCGTCGATGCCGGGCGTCGACGCGATTTCGCCGGCGTTGCCGATCAGCCAGGGTTCGAAGCGGTCGGTGCGGATTTCCGGATGGCATTGCAGCGCCAGCACGTGCTGCCCCCACGCGAACGCCTGGTGGCGACATACCGGTGTCGACGCGAGATGGATCGCGCCGCCCGGCAGGTCGAACGTATCGCCGTGCCAGTGCAGCACCGAGGTCGCCGCACCGTCGAGATGGCGCAGCGGCGACGCGCGGCCCGCGTCGGTGAGCGTCAGCGGCGCCCAGCCGAGCTCCTTCTGTGCGGCCGGATAGACGCGCGCACCGAGCGCGCGGGCGATGAACTGCGCACCCAGGCAGATGCCGAGGATCGGCAGCCCTGCGTCGATGCGCTGGCGCACGAGCGCCGCGAGCGGTGCGATCGACGGATACTGCGCGTCGTCGTACACGCTGAGCGGCCCGCCGAGCACCACGAGCAGCGACGGCTGGAGCGCGTCGAGCACTTCGACGCGCGACGATCCGACGTCGACATAGCGCACCCGCCGCCCGCGCTCCCCGAGCACCTGCTCGAAACTGCCGAGGTCCTCGAAATGCACGTGGCGGATCGCCACCACTTCAGCGTTCATCATCGGCCTCCCGGTCGATCGACGGACGTCAGCCGGCGAACACCTTCCAGGTCTTCTTTTGCGTCGCCGCGTCGGCTTCTTCCTGCACCGAACAGTCGAGACGCAGATCGCTGTCGGCCATCGACAGGTCGAGCGCCGCGCAGTAATGCATGGTCTTCTTCGACTGCTTGCCCGGCTGGAAATGGGCGCACGTCAGGCACATGCGCTGCGGCGGCGTCACACCGGCCACCTGCAGTTCGCGCAGCGTCTTCAGCAGCGCGCGGTACAGCGTGCCCTGCTCGTCCGCGCCGAGTTTGCCGACCGCTTTCGTCAGGAATTCCGGCCATTGCAGCGCCTTCTTCGCCGCGGTACGGCCGCGGGCCGACAGGCGCACGGCGAGCGCACGGCCGTCGTCCAGTGCGCGACGCTTCTCGACGAGCCCCTTCGTTTCGAGCGTGCTGACCGCATCGCTGGTGGTCGCAGCGGTGAGCTGCGTCTCGCGCGCGATCTCGCCGAGCCGCATCGGACCCTTGCGTTGCAGCAGCAACACGAGGATCTCGCCCTGCGTCGGCGTGAGGCCAGCGCCTTCCGCCCAATCCCATGCCTGGCTCCGCATGGCCGTACTCAACCGCAGCAAGCTGTGGGTCACACGTCCCGAAGCCTGATTCCCGTAAACGCCTTCGCTCATAGTCTTTTCGCTTTGCCGCCGCCCGGATTGCCGAGCAGCCGTAGTGTGGAGATCGAATGTCTATCTCAAAACAGACGCTCGTTGAAGAGCGTCGACACGGCCGTCGCGAGGCACACGCGGCGGTCGCGTTCGCGGCGACCGGTGAGACACACGTCGTTCCGGTGTCCGCAAAGCCGACATTCTAAGCGAGAGCGGAAAATCGCACAGCTAAGTTATCCCCTTCATTCTGTGGAAAATCGCTGGATAACCCGATTTTTTCGTTGTGCCGGCAATCTCTGCCGGCCCCACGGCACCACGTGCAAGCATTTTCCTGTTCGGATCGGCCATCGTGGCGGTGGCCCGAGTCCACCGGGTTATCCATCCCGCAGAGCGTTGACTTTGAAGCAGAATATCGGGTTATCCACAGATTTTCAGGACGACTGGCGACGCGCCGCCCGCGAATCGGCGCCGACCGGCGTTCAGCGAATCGCCGCGCGGTCGAGCCTGTAATCTGCAAAACATTTTTTCATTCGCGCCAGCGCAGGCACTGCTGGCGAACCGTCTCGTTCAGCGATTTTTCCTGTTTGAAAACGGTTCTCAACCACGATGCGTCATTCACGCGCGCCTTCGCAAGCGCGCCGATCTCGTCGAGCGCCGCGCGCGAGCCGAGCGCGGCCGCATGCGGCGCGATCCGGTCGAGCGTGTCGAGGATGTCTTCCGCGATCGTGCGGCGCTCACCTGTCTGAGGATTGACGCAGGTGCCCTCGAGCCCGAAGCGGCACGCTTCGAAACGGTTGAATGTGTAGACGAGATAGTCGTCCTCCGACAGCTTCAGCGGCCGGTCGGTCAGCAGGTAGCGCGCGAGCGTCTGGATGTAGCACGCGATCGCGGCCGCGCGGTCGACCGACAGCGGCGTGTCCATCACCCGCACCTCGATCGTCCCGTAGCCGGGCTTCGGCCGGATGTCCCAGTAGAAGTCCTTCATCGAGTTGACGACGCCCGTGTTGACCATCTTCGTGAAGTACTCCTCGAAGCTGTCCCAGGTCAGCACGAACGGCGCGCGGCCCGACAGCGGGAACGCGAATACCGAATTCAGGCGCGCCGAATGGAAGCCGGTGTCGACGTTCTGCACGAACGGCGACGACGCGGATAGCGCGATGAAGTGCGGAATGAAGCGCGACATCGAGTGCAGCAGGAACAGCGCGCTGTCCGGATCGGGACAGCCGATGTGCACGTGCTGGCCGAACACGGTGAACTGCTTGGCGAGATAGCCGTACAGCTCGGAGATGTACTGGAAGCGCGGCGCGTCGTAGATCTGCCGGTCGCTCCACTGCTGGAACGCGTGCGTGCCGCCGCCGGCCAGCCCGACATTGAGCTGGTCGGCCGCCTTCACGAGCACGTCGCGGATCGCATGCAGCTCGGAGACTGCCTGCTCGTGCGAGTGGCAGATGCCGGTCGACAGCTCGATCATGCTCTCGGTGATTTCCGGCGTGATGTTGCCAGGGAAGGTCTCCCCCTGGATCAGCCGCATCAGGTCGGATGCCGCCTTGGTCAGGTCGTAGTTGTGCGTGTTGACGACCTGGATCTCCAGTTCGACGCCGAACGTGAACGGCTCGGAATTGACGAAGGTTTCGAGTGCCATGGCAGGTTCCGGAATCAGTTTCTGTCGCTGCGCTCGCTGACCGCCGACAGGCAGCGGTACACGACGAACGGGCTGATGAGCTGCAGGATCACGATCGTGCACATCACGATCGCGCGCAGGTGCGGGTCGAAATTCGGATAGAGCTGGTAGGTGTCGTCGACGAGCAGATACGACAGCGCGGACATCGGTGTCAGCGCAATGCCAAGCGCGACGCCCTGCTTCATCCCGAGCCCGCTCGGCTTCGCGAACACGACGACGCCGGCCAGCTTCGCGACGAGTCGCGTGACGATCAGCGCGATCGCAAGCAGGCCGCCGAGCGCGATGTCGCCCCACGTGAACGACGTGAGCGTCAGCACGAACAGGATCACCGTCAGCAGCCAGCCGGCCGTGCCGAAATGCTCCGGCCACAGCTGCGGACGCGCCTCGAGGTTCTTCACGATGATGCCGGCGAGCAGCAGCGTGAGCAGCGTCGACAGCTTCAGCGCCTGCGCGACCGCGATCGCGAGCATCACGAGCCCGAACAGCGCGACGAACGAATGCTCGTCGCGCATCGTCGCGGTCATGTGGCGGAACAGGTAATTGCACGCACGCGCGACCAGATACGCGACGATGAACGAACCGGCGATCAGGTAGACGGGTTGCAGGATCGTCGCGAAAACGTTCCCGTATGCTTCCTGGTGGAGCCAGCTCGTCACGAGCTTGGTCAGCACGATCGCGTACACGCTGTTCAGCGCGGTCAGCGTGATGAGTCGCTGCGACACCTGCCCTTCCGCGCGCAGTTCGGTCTTGAGCTGGATCACCATCGACGGCGACGTCGCGATCGCGATCGCGGACAGCACGAGCGCGACCATGCCCGACACGCCGAGCGCGAGCATCACGAACAGCACGAGCACGAACGTCAGCGTCGCTTCCCCGAGGCTCGATGCAATGAGCCACGGATTGCGGCGTATCCATTTCAGGTCGAGACGGCTGCCGAGCTCGAACAGCAACAGGCCGAGCGCGACGTCGATCAGGAGCCGCGAGGTTTCGTCGGTGCTTGCGTCGATCACGCCGAATCCGAACGATCCGGCAATCAGGCCGATCACCGCGTAGCCGGTGATGCGCGGCAACCGCCATGCGCGATAGCACAACTCGCCGCACAGGCCCGCCGCGAACAACGCGAGCCCGGCCCAGAACACGGCATCTGGCGCGAGCGGCCAGTTGGGCAGGAATGAGAACGCCGACTTCATCGTGGTGACTTCTCCTTTGGAAGCAATCGCCAGCGGCGCGGGGTCAAGCGTCAGAAATGAGATGCGCGCCGGCTGGGTATCGCCCCGAGTGTGATAGTTGTGGTCGACGACGGCGGGACATGGGATCCGCCTCTTTCCGCCATCCGGCGGAACTGTCGTTCAGGCTGCCGATCTGGATTGTCGGCCTGGTGTGTGAACGGACTGCGCAGTCTCGAAGATTCAGATTCGAAATCGTGCCGACCGTTCCATTGAAGCATGTCCGGCGCTTGGCCGAACGAACGCGAAGGAAACCGATTGTGCCACAGCTTTTTCGCTCTGGAACCGATTGAATCGACTCGCGTCGCTGTGAGGCCCCGCAGGTCTTTGGTTTCAAAGGTTTACTTGTATATATACATAGTAGAAGTTAACAAAGCACGCACAGTTCTGTGGATAACCTCGGTTTACGCAACAAGATCAAGGTGTTGGCGCCGCCATAACCGGTTGAACAGGCTGTTTGCTCACAGGGGTTCGAGTTGAGCAACTTTCGGGCCGTTTCACAGCTGTGCGGAGTTGCCCAGTTTACGTCCACTGTGATTGCACACGAAGTGCGTGCGGATTTCGCGCGGTTATCCACAGCACCGCGTGGATAACCTTGCACAGAAAAATCAAGGAACTGTGCGATTTCGGCTGACGAGATCAGCCGATCTGGCGGCCGCGCAGTGCGCGGATCAGGAACCGGGCCGGGTCGACGGCATCGGCGAGTTCGCGCTCGAGCGGCAGCGGCTCGCCTTCGAGTTGCGACGCGATCAGTTCCGCGCCGAGCGCCGCCCACACGAGGCCGCGGGAGCCATAGCCGAATGCCCCATAGAGGCCTGCGGTACGGGGCAGGTCGCGCGCTTTCGCGCCGCTCAGTGCGCGTGCATTCGCGAGGGTCTGCGCTTCGTCGGCGAGCGGGCCAATCACCGGTACGCGATCGGCGACGACCCAACGAAACGCGACACGCCCGCGCAGCGTATCGACGTCCGGAAGTTCGCCGATCAGGCCGGGCAGCAGATGCCGGACGCGCTCGATATTCTCGATATGTCCGGCGGTGCGCATCGCCGGATCGACGTCGTCGGGTTCGAACGTCGCGCCGATCAGCAGCGTGCCGTCGTCGAGCGGCACCGCATAGCCATCGCCGATCGCGGGGCACGGCAGCGACGCCGTGCTGCCGGCCGGCAGCAGCGTGAGCTGGCCGCGCACCGGTTGCAGCGCGACATGCCGCAGCGCCGCGAGACGCACCGCATCACCCGCGTTCGCGAGCACGACGACCGGTGCTTCGGCGAGTGTCGCGCCTGCCGAATCGACGGCGCGCCACGTGTCGCCATCACGCTCGAGTCGCGCGACTTCGGTGCCGGGCAGCAGTTTCACGCGCTCGCCGGCTGCCGCCAATTGTGCTGCGCATACCCCGGCCGGCCATACGGCACCGCCGTGCGGAAACAGCAGGCCGCCGTGTGCGACCGGCAGGTTCAGATGCGCGCGGGCCGCATCGGTGTCGAGCAGCGACACGTAGTCGGACGGTGCGCCGAGCGCGTCGAACGCATCGCGCATCCGCGCGAAATCATCAGCCGATTCCGCGAGATGGATCATCCCGCGCGTGCTGCGCGCGAACGCATGGCCGGCATTTTCGAGCGCACGCCAGCGTGCGAGCGCATGCAGGAAACCGCCGCGCGTGAGACGGCTCGCGACGTTGTCGTCGCGCGTCATCAGCGGATGGAATACACCAGCCGGATTGCCCGATGCCTCGCTCGCGATCCGCTCGTGCCGCTCGATCAGCGTGACGTTCCAGCCGCGAGCGGCGAGCCGTTCGACCACCGCGCAGCCTGCCAGGCCCGCACCGATCACGATCGCTTCGCGTGCGGCAACCGGCAATGCGCGCGGCGGTTCGTGTCGGCGCATCCGCCAGCGCGGTGCATATTCGCCGGCGAGCATCGCGTACTTGCCGGCCAGTCCCGCACTCTCTCGATAGGTGAAACCCGTTTCGTCGAGCGCTTTTTTCACCACGTCCGCGCTCGAATCCGCGGCGAAGGTCGCGTCTTCGGCGGCCACGCGTGCGAGTGCGCGAAGCAGATCGGCCGACCATAGATCCGGGCTTTTCGCAGGCGCGAAACCGTCGAGATAGAACGCATCGGCGCGTGCGACCAGCTTCGGCAGCATCTCGCTCGCGTCGCCCAGCGCGAGCGTCAGCACGACTCGGCCAGCGTCGAATTCGAGGCGATGAAAACCCGGAACGAGCATCGGCCATGCATCGGCAAGCATCTCCGCCTCTGCCGATATGGTTGTGTTGGCAACGATATGGGAAAGCACCCGGCGCAGGTCGTCGCGCGAAAACGGATGCTTCTCGAACGACACGAAATGCAGCCGCTCGCAGCGCGCGGGATCGTCGCGCCAGGCGGCCCAGGTCGCGAGGAAGTTGGCGCCCGCGCCGAACCCCATCTCGACGATCGTGAACGTGCGGCGGCCCTGCCAGCGCGCCGGCAGCCCGTTGCCCGAGATGAACACGTCGCTCGCCTGCGCGAGCGCGCCCGCGACGTTGTGATAGATGTCGCCGTACTCGGGCGAGATGAGGGCGCCGTCGTCGCGAAACGCGAGCGTGGTGGGTACGAGTCGGTCTGGCATGCGAAACAAAAAACGTGGCAGCCAAGCCTGGAAAGGGATTGCGCGGAGGTGTCCGGCGGGTCGTTGGCAAAAACCAACGGCGCGGCGCACGGCTGGACCCGGCTGCATATCCTGTCCGGTTGGCGCAGGTCAAAAAACGGGCAATCGACGATTCATTCGGCGAAATACCGATGAAAATCTTTGAAACCCTTGTCGTTATTGGGTTTGCGCTGCGCTATCATAGCAACGCCGTACCGCGGGGTGGCCGCCGGCAAGCCGGACGGCACGTCGCGCGGGCCAGGATTCGGCGCTGTGCTGTCGGAGTCTGACTCTCGACGGCACGGTTCGCGCACGTATAATCGGCGCGTTCGCGCTGTTCGTGTCAAACCTAACCTGAAAAAGGAACCTTAATGAACAAACAGGAACTGATCGACGCCGTCGCCGCCCAAACGGGCGCCAGCAAGGCTCAAACCGGCGAAACGCTGGACACGCTGCTCGAAGTCATCAAGAAGGCCGTGTCGAAGGGTGATGCGGTTCAGCTGATCGGCTTCGGCAGCTTCGGTTCGGGCAAGCGCGCAGCACGTACGGGCCGCAACCCGAAGACGGGCGAAACCATCAAGATCCCGGCAGCCAAGACGGTCAAGTTCACGGCTGGCAAGGCGTTCAAGGACGCCGTCAACAAGCGTTAATTCAGCGCCTGTTCCAGGAAAAAACCCGCCGTTCGGCGGGTTTTTTGTTGGGTGCGCGCAGCATTTTCGCCACAGTCCGCCCCACTCTTGCAAGATTTAACGGTTACTTCTCGCGTGTCGCTTTTTACCGCGTATTACGCGTGCACGATCTGCGCGTCGGGATCCTCGTCGTCGTGCTCATCGATATCCCACGTCGGGAACGGATCGTCGAACGCAGTCCATTGCGTCGCACCGAGCGCGAATTCCGCATCGGTGAGCAGGCATGCGTCGAGCTTCGCGCGCCATGCGCCGGCATCGAGCCCGATGCCGATCAGCACGAGTTCCTGACGGCGATCGCCAACCGAGCGGTCGTCGAGATCGCCCTGCCACTCCGTGCGAATTTCAGCGAGCAGCTCGTCGTCGTCCGGCCATTCCGCGCGATCCTGCGCGGCCCACCAGAGACCCGCCGGGCCATGCCGGCACACACCGCCCGCCTGCGACAGCGAACCGGCGATGTCGTTGCGCGTCGCAAGCCAGAAGAAGCCCTTGCTGCGCAGCACGCCCGGCCACTCCTGATGCAGCAGCGTCCAGAGCCGTGCCGGATGAAACGGCCGGCGCGCGCGGTAAACGAAATTGCCGATGCCGAATTCGTCCGCTTCGCCATGCACATGCGCATGATGCGGATCGTGGCACTCGGGATCGTCGCAATGCGTGTGATCGTGATCGAGTGACGCGAGCCAGCCCGGTGCGTTCGCGGCTTCGTCGAAATCGAAGCGGCCGGTGTTCAGCACTTCGTCGAGCGGCACGTTGCCGAACGTCGACACGACCTGGTGCGCACGCGGGTTGAGTCGCGCGAGGATGTGCTGCAGGCGCGCGAGTTCGTCCGCGCCGACGAGGTCGGCCTTGTTGATCACCAGCACGTCGCAGAATTCGATCTGCTCGATCAGCAGTTCGACGAGCGTGCGATCGTCTTCGTCCGATGCGGCGATGCCGCGCGTCGCGAGCGCGTCGTCGGAACCGTAGTCGCGCAGGAAATTGTAGGCGTCGACCACGGTGACGAGTGTGTCGAGCCGCGCGACGTTCGACAGCGATTCACCATCGTCGTCGACGAAGGTGAAGGTTTCGGCGATCGGCATCGGCTCCGCGATGCCGGTCGATTCGATCACGATCGCGTCGAAGCGACCGTCCGCCGCGAGCGTGCGGATCTCGACGAGCAGGTCGTCGCGCAACGTGCAGCAGATGCAGCCGTTCGACATCTCGACGAGGCGTTCTTCGACGTGCGACAGCGCCTGCGCATCGCGCACGAGCGACGCGTCGATGTTGACCGCCGCGAGATCGTTGACGATCACGGCGACTTTCAGGCCCGCGCGGTTCGCGAGGATGTGATTGAGCAGCGTGGTCTTGCCGGCGCCGAGGAAACCGGACAGCACGGTAACGGGCAACGGCTGGGTCATTGCCGGATTCATAACGATTTGCACCAACGGAAAAGATGAAAAAGCGGCCGCGGCGCCCTGACGGGGCGCGATCGGCTCGGAGCCGGTCGCCCGAAGCCGGTCGAAACCGCAGCGTGAGATCCGCATTGTGCATCAAACGCGCGCCGGCCGAGCGGCACGACATCAGCCCGTGCTGCCGCGCGGCGTCACTGTACGGGCGGCAAAAGCTTCCACTGCGCGAGGATTCCGGCGATCTGTCGCGCGTACTTGTCGCGCAGCGACGGTGTTTCGGAATGATAGGCACCGACCGCCTGCCATGTGTTGCCGTAGCGATTCATCTTCTGGCGCAGGTGCCACGCGGCGATGTAGACGCTCTTGCACGGCTCCATCAGCGTGTCGCGGCCGATGCCGTAGCGCGACAGCGCCGACAGGTGGATCGAATTGATCTGCATCAGGCCGTAGTCGACCGAGCCGTTCGTATTCTTGTTCAGCGCGTCGGGCCGGTTGCGCGATTCCTGCCACGCGATCGCACGCAGGATCAACGGATTGACTTTCTGGTACCGGGCGGCCTCGTCGAAACAGTCCGCGCGAGCGTTTCCGCAGGCGAACCACACGCCGGCGGCGATCAACGCGATCGAAGCGAACCGTCTGTTCATGGGGCGGAAACGAAAAGGAAATGACGCAAAAAGTCGGGAAAACCCGTGTCTGTTGTACGTACGACTGGAAACGCGCCGCCCGTATCATACAGACAGTCCGTCCCGTGCCGACAGGCGAAAGACGCAGCCCGTTTATACCGCATTTCCGTGTCGATTCGTCGCAAAACGACGGTGCTGGCCGAAATGCCGAGGCGGCGCAGAAAACTTACAGATTGCATACGCCATGCCGAATACATGTCGTATGTGAGACAGTCCTCGGATCAATGTGATATTTCGGACATGAAAAACTGCTAATGTCGCCTCTTTAGGACTTGGATCCCAGCACTACCGCCGGAAGTGGCCTGAGCCGGCATCGACCCATTTATCCATGACAAGAAATCGCTTCGTTATGCGGCGCATCGCCACGACCCTGATGGTCGCCGGCATCATCGTCTCGCAGGCCGCCTACGCTCAGGTCACGCTCAATTTCGTGAATGCGGATATCGACCAGGTCGCCAAGGCGATCGGCGCCGCAACCGGCAAGACCATCATCGTCGACCCCCGCGTGAAGGGGCAGCTCAATCTCGTGGCCGAACGGCCGGTGCCGGAAGAGCAGGCACTCAAGACGCTGCAATCGGCGCTGCGCATGCAGGGCTTCGCGCTCGTGCAGGATCACGGGGTGCTGAAGGTCGTGCCCGAGGCCGATGCGAAGCTGCAGGGCGTGCCGACCTATGTCGGCAATGCGCCGCAGGCGCGCGGCGACCAGGTGATCACGCAGGTGTTCGAGCTGCACAACGAATCGGCAAACAACCTGCTGCCGGTTCTGCGGCCGCTGATCTCGCCGAACAACACGGTCGCCGCGTACCCCGCGAACAATACGATCGTCGTCACCGATTATGCGGACAACGTGCGCCGCATCGCGCGGATCATCGCGGGTATCGACAGCGCCGCGGGCACGCAGGTTCAGGTCGTGCCGCTGCGCAACGCGAACGCGATCGACCTTGCCGCGCAGATGCAGAAGATGCTCGACCCGGGCGCGATCGGCAACAGCGATGCGACGCTGAAGGTGTCGGTCACGGCCGATCCGCGCACCAACTCGCTGATGCTGCGCGCATCGAACGGCGCGCGCCTTGCCGCCGCGAAGCGCCTCGCGCAGCAGCTCGACGCACCGAGTGCGGTGCCTGGCAACATGCACGTCGTGCCGCTGCGCAACGCCGATGCGGTGAAGCTCGCGAAGACGCTGCGCGGGATGCTCGGCAAGGGCGGCAACGACAGCGGCTCGTCCGCGTCGTCCAACGATGCGAACAGCTTCAACCAGAACGGCGGCTCGTCGTCGAGCGGCAACTTCTCGACCGGCACGTCCGGCACCCCGCCGCTGCCGTCCGGCGGCCTCGGCGGCTCGTCTTCGTCGTCGTCCTACGGCAGCGGTGCGTCGGGTAGCGGCGGCATCGGCAGCGGCGGCCTGCTCGGCGGCGACAAGGAAAAGAACGACGACAACCAGCCGGGCGGGATGATCCAGGCCGACGCGGCAACCAACTCGCTGATCATCACCGCGTCGGACCCGGTCTACCGGAACCTGCGCTCGGTGATCGACCAGCTCGACGCGCGCCGTGCGCAGGTCTATATCGAAGCGCTGATCGTCGAGCTGAACTCGACGACGCAGGGCAACCTCGGCATCCAGTGGCAGGTCGCGAGCGGCCAGTTCCTCGGCGGCACGAACCTGGCGGCAGCGGCCGGCAACGTGGCGGGCAACAGCATCATCAACCTGACCACGGGCGGCACGGCGGCCACCACCGGACTGGCCGCCAATCTCGCCAACCTGAACCAGGGCCTCAACATCGGCTGGCTGCACAACATGTTCGGCGTGCAGGGGCTCGGCGCACTGCTGCAGTATTTCGCGGGCGTGAGCGACGCGAACGTGCTGTCGACGCCGAACCTGATCACGCTCGACAACGAGGAAGCGAAGATCGTCGTCGGCCAGAACGTGCCGATTGCGACCGGTTCGTATTCGAACCTGACGAGCGGTACGACGAGCAACGCGTTCAATACGTACGACCGTCGCGACGTCGGCCTGACGCTGCACGTGAAGCCGCAGATCACCGACGGCGGGATCCTGAAGCTGCAGCTCTACACTGAGGATTCGGCGGTCGTCAGCGGCACCACCAACGCGCAGACCGGCCCGACCTTCACGAAGCGTTCGATCCAGTCGACGATCCTTGCGGACAACGGCGAGATCATCGTGCTCGGCGGCTTGATGCAGGACAACTACCAGGTATCGAACAGCAAGGTGCCGCTGCTCGGCGACATTCCGTGGATCGGCCAGTTGTTCCGCTCGGAATCGAAGCAACGGCAGAAGACCAACCTGATGGTGTTCCTGCGCCCGGTGATCATCTCCGACCGCAGCACCGCTCAGGAAGTCACGGCGAACCGTTACGACTACATCCAGGGCGTGACGGGCGCGTACAAGTCGGACAACAACGTGATCCGCGACAAGGACGATCCGGTCGTCCCGCCGATGCCGATCGGTCCGAGCCAGGGCGGCACGGCCGCGGGCAACCTGTTCGATCTCGACAAGATGCGTCGCCAGCAGGTGCAGCGCCAGGTGGCGCCGGTGCCGGCCCAGCCGTTGCCGGAGGCGACGCCCGCGCAGCCGCAAAGCGTGCCGCAGCAGTCGATGCCGCAACAACCGCTGACCGCCACGCCGGGAGCCTCGCAGTGAGCGACGTGCTCGCGTCCTCGCCCCAAGACGGCGAGCCGGGCGACCGGCAGCCGCCGTCGCCGCTCGCCGCGCGTCTGTTGCCGTACGGCTTCGCGAAGAGCGGCCAGGTGCTGATCGCGCACCAGCTCGACGACACGCTCGAGGTGTGGATCAGCGAACGCACGAACGATGCGGCGCTCGCCGAAATCGCACGCAACTTCGGCTCGATCTCCGTGCACCGCGTGCCGGCCGACGAGCTCGCGCAGGCGATCAACCAGGCCTACGCGCGCCAGGACGGCAGCGCGGCGCAGATCGTCGGCGAGGTCGAAGGCGAAGTCGACCTGTCGCGGCTGATGCAGGACATCCCCGAAGTCGAGGATCTGCTCGAGTCGGAAGACGACGCGCCGATCATCCGGATGATCAACGCGCTGCTCACGCAAGCGGCGCGCGAACAGGCGTCGGACATTCACATCGAGCCGTTCGAGAATGCGTCGGTCGTGCGGTTTCGCGTCGACGGCACGCTGCGCGACGTCGTGCGTCCGAAGAAGGCGCTGCACGGCGCGCTGATCTCGCGGATCAAGATCATGGCGCAACTCGACATCGCCGAGAAACGCCTGCCGCAGGACGGCCGCATCACGCTGCGCGTCGGCGGCCGGCCGGTCGACGTGCGCGTGTCGACGCTGCCGACCGGGCACGGCGAGCGCGCGGTGCTGCGTCTGCTGGAAAAGGATGCGCAGCGCCTGAACCTCGAAGCGCTCGGGATGGGCCGCGACACGCTCGTCCAGTTCGACAAGCTGATCGGCCGCCCGCACGGGATCGTGCTGGTGACGGGCCCGACCGGCTCGGGCAAGACGACGACGCTGTACGCGTCGATGTCGCGGCTCGAAACGGCGACGACCAACATCATGACCGTCGAGGATCCGATCGAATACGACCTGTCCGGCATCGGCCAGACGCAGGTGAACGAGCGGATCGGGATGACCTTTGCCCGTGCGCTGCGTTCGATCCTGCGCCAGGACCCGGACGTGATCATGATCGGCGAAATCCGCGACCTCGAAACTGCGCAGATCGCGGTGCAGGCATCGCTGACGGGCCACCTCGTGCTCGCGACGCTGCACACCAACGATGCGGCATCGGCCGTCACGCGCCTGACCGACATGGGCGTCGAGCCGTACCTGCTCGCGTCGTCGCTGCTCGGCGTGCTCGCGCAGCGCCTGGTGCGCCAGCTCTGCCCGGTCTGCAAGGAAGAGCGGCAAGAGGAAGGCCGCACCGTGTGGCATCCGGTCGGCTGCGCCAAGTGCGGGCATTCGGGCTATGCGGGCCGGCGTGGCGTGTATGAGTTGCTGGTGATCGACGACTCGATCCGCACGCTGATCCATCGCAACGCGGCCGATGCGGAGATTCTCGCCGCGGGCCGCGCGGAAGGGATGCGCACGCTGCGCGACGACGCCGAGCGCTGGCTCGCGGCCGGCGCGACGTCGCTCGAGGAAGTGCTGCGCGTGACGGGAGGCGCATAGCGCGATGCCGGCATTCCGTTTCGAAGCAATCGATTCGGCGGGGCACGCGCAGAAAGGCGTGATCGATGCCGACAGCGCGCGCGGCGCACGCAGCCAGCTGCGCACGCAGGGGCTCACGCCGCTGGTGGTCGAACCGGCCGCCAGCGCGACCCGCGGCGCGCGTTCGCAGCGCCTCGCATTCGGCCGCAAGCTGTCGCAGCGCGAGCAGGCGATCCTCACGCGCCAGCTCGCGAGCCTCCTGATCGCGGGGCTGCCGCTGGACGAGGCGCTCGGCGTGCTCACCGAGCAGGCCGAGCGCGACTACATCCGCGAGCTGATGGCCGCGATCCGCGCCGAGGTGCTCGGCGGCCATTCGCTCGCGAATGCGCTGGGCCAGCATCCGCGCGACTTCCCGGAAATCTACCGCGCGCTCGTCGCGGCGGGCGAGCACACCGGCAAGCTCGGCATCGTGCTGTCGCGTCTGGCCGACTACATCGAACAGAGCAACGCGCTGAAGCAGAAGATCCTGCTCGCGTTCACGTATCCAGGGATCGTCACGCTGATCGCGTTCGGCATCGTCACGTTCCTGCTGAGCTACGTCGTGCCGCAGGTCGTCAACGTGTTCGCGAGCACCAAGCAGCAGTTGCCGCTGCTGACGATCGTGATGATGGCGCTGTCGGATTTCGTGCGGCACTGGTGGTGGGCGATCCTGATCGCGGTCCCGCTCGTCGTGTGGTTCGTGAAGGCGACGCTGTCGCGCGACGGGCCGCGGCTCGCGTTCGACCGCTGGGTGCTGACCGCGCCGCTCGCGGGCAAGCTCGTGCGCGGCTACAACACGGTGCGCTTCGCGAGCACGCTCGGGATCCTGACCGCGGCCGGCGTGCCGATCCTGCGCGCGTTGCAGGCGGCCGGCGAGACGCTGTCGAACCGCGCGATGCGCGCGAACATCGACGATGCGATCGTGCGCGTGCGCGAAGGCTCCGCGCTGTCGCGCGCGCTGAACAACGTGAAGACGTTTCCGCCGGTGCTCGTGCACCTGATCCGTTCCGGCGAAGCGACGGGCGACGTGACGACGATGCTCGACCGCGCGGCGGAAGGCGAGGCGCGCGAGCTCGAGCGGCGCACGATGTTCCTGACGAGCCTGCTCGAGCCGCTCCTGATCCTGGCGATGGGCGGCATCGTGCTCGTGATCGTGCTGGCCGTGATGCTGCCGATCATCGAGCTGAACAATATGGTGCAGTGACAGCCTGACCGGCGGTCAGGCCGCCATCGTTCAACGCACGTAGATCGCGGGGGACGGTGTGTTGGCGGGGAGCTGGATTTCGGCGCGGGCGCCGTTGCGGTCGACGATGATCGAGCGGCTGCGGACTTCGGCGAGCTTCGCGCCGGGCGTGACCTCGGCGCCGAGCGACACGGCACGCGGCGGTTCGCCGCCGATGCCGACGATCGCGGCGCCGCCATGATCGAGCGCGAGAATGCCGAACAGGTGGATGTCCTGCACGGGATTCTTGTCGAGCTGACCGCCGAAGAGCGTGGCGGCGTCCTCGGTGCGGATCGGCAGCCGCGCGGCGGCGGCGGGCAGCGGCGCTTCGCGGGCCGACAGCGTGACGACCCAGTAGGTGGCCGTCGCGCACAAACCCGCGAAGAGGGCTAGGGAGAGGATCCGGATCGAGAGCGCGTTCATGCGCGCTATTGTACGGATCTATGTGAAATTTGCGTTGGGTGAAAGCCCTCGGCGATGCGCGCCTTACAATGCGTGCTCCGCGCCCGGGGGAAACGGAAGCTTGCCGTCAGGCAAACGTCCGCAATGCGCCGGGTGCGTCACTCAATCGACGATATTTTTTGGAAAGAGGTAGTCAGTCATGCAAACGTGGATCACTCGCCGTAATGCGGCCGTGCGCCGTCAGCGCGGTTTCACGCTGATCGAGATCATGGTGGTGGTCGCGATCCTCGGGATCCTGGCGGCACTGATCGTGCCGAAGATCATGAGCCGTCCCGACGAAGCGCGCCGTATCGCCGCGAAGCAGGACATCGGCACGATCATGCAGGCGCTCAAGCTGTACCGTCTCGACAACGGCCGCTATCCGACCCAGGAACAGGGTCTGAACGCGCTGACCCAGAAGCCGTCCACCGATCCGATCCCGAACAACTGGAAGGACGGCGGCTATCTCGAGCGCCTGCCGAACGATCCGTGGGGCAACGGGTACAAGTACCTGAACCCGGGCGTGCACGGCGAGATCGACGTGTTCAGCTACGGCGCCGACGGCAAGGAAGGCGGCGAGAGCAACGATTCCGACATCGGCTCGTGGCAGTAAGCCCGCGCTGACCGATCCGACGTTCGTCCCGTTCTTCATTCATGCCTGCCCTTCGCACGCCCTTGCGCTCCGCTCGCGCTCGCCGCGATGCCCGCGACAGCCGTGTGCGTCGCGGCGTGCCCGTGAGCGCGGCGCACGCGCGTGCACGCGGCTTCACGCTGCTCGAGATGCTGGTCGTGCTCGTGATCGCGGGCCTGCTGGTGTCGCTCGCGTCGCTGTCGCTGACGCGCAACCCGCGCACCGACCTGCGCGAGGAAGCGCAGCGCATCGCGTTGCTGTTCGAGACGGCCGGCGACGAAGCGCAGGTGCGCGCCCGCCCGATCGCATGGCAGCCGACCGCGCACGGCTTCCGTTTCGACGTGAGCTCGCCCGATGGCTGGCGCACGCTGCGCGACGACCTGCTGCGCCCGCGCGACTGGGACGGCGGCGTCACGGGCGCCGACATCGACTATCCGGGGTCGGACACGCGCGCGAGCCGCGTCGTGTTCGGCACCGAAAGCATCGACACGCCGGTGCGCGTGACGCTGCATTCGGCGGTCGGCAGCGCGACGATCGTCGGCACCGGCAACGGCCGCTACGAGGTGCAATGACGATGCGTCGTCGCCTGCCCTTCCCGGCTTCTTCTTCCCGAGGCTTCACGATGATCGAGGTGCTGGTCGCGCTCGCGATCATCGCGGTCGCGCTCGCCGCGTCGATCCGCGCGGTCGGTACGATGGCGACCAATGCATCCGATCTTCATCGCCGGCTGCTCGCCGGCTGGAGCGCCGACAACGCGCTCGCGCAGCTGCGCCTCACGCATGCGTGGCCGGAGGTCGGCGAACAGAGCTTCGATTGCTCGCAGGGCAACGTGCAGCTGGTCTGCACGCAGCGCGTGAGCACGACGCCGAACCCGGTGTTCCGGCGCGTGCAGGTGTCGGTGAGCATGCCGGGGCGCGCCGGCGTGCTCGCGCAAATGGTGACGGTGGTCGCGAATGAAACCAGCCGTCCGCTCTGACGCGCCGATGCGGCGCCGGCCCGTGCGTTCCGTCGGCTCGCGCCGCGTGCGCGGCTTCACGCTGATCGAACTGATGATCGCGATCGCGATCCTCGCGGTGGTCGCGATCCTGTCGTGGCGCGGGCTCGACCAGATCATGCGCGGTCGCGACAAGGTCGCGTCCGCGATGGAGGACGAGCGCGTATTCGCGCAGATGTTTGACCAGATGCGCATCGACGCGCGGCTCGCCGCGACCGACGACGAAGCCGGCCAGCCGGCGATCGGCGTTGCCGGCAACACGCTGCAGATCGTCCGCGAACTCGACGTGCCGGGCGCCGCGCCGCGGCTGCAGGTGGTCCGCTACCGGATCGCCGGCGGGCGTGTCGTGCGCTATGCGTCGCCGCCGCTCGACGATGCGAACCGCCTGCGCGACGTGCTGAAGGACAGCAGCGTCGACGGCTGGAGCTGGGTCGCGCTGATGGGCGGCGTCGGTGCGATCGACGCGAAGCTGTACGTGCCGCGCGTCGGCTGGACCACCAACCTGCAGGCGGCCAGCGACGCGCTGTCGCAGAACAACGATGCGCTGAAGGTGCCGCAGATCGGCAACGCGCCGCCGACGCGCGCGGTGACCGGGCTGCAGGTCAGCATTGGCGCGACGTCGCTGCGCGTGCCCGTCACGCGCATCTTCCTCGTCGGGGAATGACGATGCGCACGCGCCCTCACCGTTTCCGCTTCGCCGCGCGCGCGCATGCACGCCGCGAGCGCGGCGCGGCGATCATCACCGCGCTGCTCGTCGTCGCGCTGTCGGCGATCCTCGTGTCGGGGATGCTGTGGCGCCAGCAGGTGCAGATTCGCCGCATCGAGAACCAGCGCGTGATCGCGCAGGCGCAGTGGGTCGCGCGCGGCGCGCTCGACTGGACGCGCATGATCCTGCGCTCCGAAGGCGACACGGCGCCCGGCATCACCTATCTCGGCGGGATCTGGGCCGTGCCGATCGCGAAGACCAAGCTGTCGGACTTCCTTGGCCGGATTGGCGCGCCGAACGACAACGGCGGCCAGGATACCTATATCTCCGGATCGATCGAGGACGCGCAGGCGAAGTACAACCTGCGCAACCTCGTGTCGTCGCCGGCGCCCGGCGTGCTGCAGCTCAACGTGATGCAGCTCAAGGCGTTCCAGCGGCTGCTGGCGACGCTCGGCTACGACGGCGTATTCGCGAAGCGGATCGCGCTGCAGATGCGCGCGGGTTTGATGCATTCGGCGACGCGCTTCCAGACGCCGACGCTGCCCGGCGCCGGTACGGCCGCGACCGCGCCGGTGGCGGGCGGCGACATGCAGGCCGGCAACTTCACCGACGAACCCGGGATGTCCGACGGCGACCGCGGGCCCGCGCCGCTCGTGATGACGGGCATCGACAGCCTGCTCGACGTCGATGGCGTGACGCCCGAGATGGTCGCGCGGCTGCGCCCGTTCGTCACCGTGCTGCCAACCACGACGCCGGTGAACATGAACACCGCGCCGGCCGAGGTGATCGCGGCGCTGGTGCCGGGGATGAGCGTGTCGTCCGCGCAGGCGCTCGTGTCGCGCCGCGAGACCGTGTTTTTCCGCAACGTCGGCGACGTGCAGCTCGCGCTGCGCGGCGCCGGCGCGCCGAACGTGACGATCGACTCAAGCCTCGTCGACGTCAATTCCAGCTATTTCATCGTGCATGGCCGGATCCAGCACGATCGGGCGGAGGTCGATCGCACCTCGCTCGTGTATCGTGATCCGACCACGCACTCGACGCGGGTCGTGCGCATCCGCGACCAGCTATAACGACGCCATTCGGGAGAGGAGCTCTTGAGCACGCTGATTGTTTCTTTGCCGCCGCGCGAGCCGGCCGTGCCGTTGCAGGAATGGCAGTGGCCCGAGCTGCCGTTCACGCTCGTGGACAAGGCCGGCCAGGTGCAGCGCGCGGGCCGTGCCGCGCTCTCGCTGCTGCCGCGCGCGAACGCGACGCTGCTGATCGTCGCCGCGCGCGACGTGCTGCTGCTGGCCGCGACCGTGCCGCCGCTCAAGGGACCGAAGCTGCGCCAGGCGCTGCCCAACATTGTCGAGGATCAGCTGATCCAGGATCCGCTCGGCTGCCATATCGCGCTCGATCCGGTCGCGTTGCCCGACGGCCGCCGCGTGCTGGCCGTCGTCGACCGCGCATGGTTCCGCACGATCTGCGACGCGTTCAGCGCGGCCGGCCACCGGCACCTGAGCGCGGTGCCCGCGACGCGCTGCCTGCCCGCGCCGCGCGCGGCGGCGGCGGACGCTGCGTCGCAGACGCTCGCCGACGGTGAGGCCTCGCAAGCCGACGCGGTCCCGAATGCGGCCGAGCCCCTCACTCGCCCGACGGCGGTGGCCGCGGTGCTGGGCCTCGCGACGACGGTCGAACCGGCACTCGTCGAAGCCGGCGCGCAGCCGACCGCGGCCGGTGCGCCGCGTCTCGAACTTGCGATTGCGCGCGGCGCGCTCGGCGAAGGTTTCGCGGCACCCGCGTCGCGCGCCGGCGGCACGCTGGCCGCGCTCGCGGGCGGCGGCGACGTCGAACTGTACGAACTCGGCGAGCCGGGCGCGGAGCCGCGCCTCGCATCGGTCGGGCGCGCCGACGGCCCGCTGCTGCCGGGCGCGCAACCGCTGTCGTTCGACGCGTTCGCGCGGCGTGCGCTCGCCGAGCGCTTCGATCTGTGCCAGTTCGAATTCGAATCGCAGCCGTGGCGCTTCGATCGCGCGACGGTGAAGCGCCTGCGCGTGCCGATCGCGCTGGCCGCGGTCACGCTCGGCGTCGCGGTGATCGGGATGAACCTGCACTGGTGGAAGCTCGCGCGCGAGCGCGATGCACTGTCCGCGCAGATCACCGAGACGCTCCTGTCCGCATTCCCGAAGACGACGACGGTGCTCGATCCGCCCGCGCAGATGCAGCGCCAGCTCGACCAGCTGCGCCTGGCCGCAGGCGAGCTGTCACCGAACGATTTCCTCGCGCTGGCGAGCGGGTTGTCGCGTTCGATGGGCGCGCTGCCGCTGAACGGAATCGCGTCGCTCGATTATCACGACCGGCGGCTCGACGTCGGCTTCAAGCCGGAGGTCAAGGTCGACCCCGATTTCCCGCAGCGTCTCGCGCGTAACGGGCTGGCCGGCGAAGTCGACAGCAGCACCGGCAAATGGACGATCCGGAGCCGCTCATGAAGACGGAACAACTGAACCAGATGCTGGCCCAGTTCTGGGGCGAGCGCACGCCGCGCGAGCGCACGCTGCTCGGCTGGGGCGGCGCCGTGCTGGCCGTCGCGATCGCGTATTCGGTGCTGTGGTCACCCGCGCAGGAAGGCCGCTCGCGCATTCGGCACGCGCTGCCGACGATGCGCCGCGAACTCGCGCAGATGACCGCACAGGCCAACGAGGCGAAATCGCTGACGGCCGCCGCGCAAGGCGTCGCGCCGACCGGCCTCGCGCTGAAGGACGCGCTCACCGCGTCGCTGTCCGATCACGGGCTGCAGGGCGCGCAGGTGCAGGTCGTCGGCAACGGCGTGCAGGTCCAGATGAAGAATGTGCCGTTCCCGGTGTGGACGCAGTGGCTCGACGACGCGCGCCGGCAGTTCAAGGTGCAGGTCGGCGAAGCGCACGTGACCGGGCTGAAGGAAGACGGCCAGGTCGACCTGACGGCCGTGATGCAACCCTCGACACAGAAATGACGCGGTGGATGAAGCCAGCGACGGTCGGCCGATGAGGCCGGGGATCAGGCGGCTCGCCGCCGCAGTGCCGTGGGTCGTGGCAGGCGGGCTCGCGACGGCGCTGACGCTCGTCGCGCTCGCGCCGGCCGCGTGGATCGCGCCGCAGTTCGCGCGCGCGACCGGCGCTCACGTGAACCTCGTCGATCCGGACGGATCGCTGTGGCACGGTTCGGGCACGCTGATGCTCGCGCCGGGCGCGGACCAGAGCGCAGCGACGCTGCTGCCCGGCCGGGTCCAATGGACCACGCGCTTCTGGCCGCTGCTGACCGGACGCGTGCAGGTGCGCATGCGGCAGACCGAGGCGATGCCCGACGCCGTCACGCTCGACGCGACGTGGCGTGGCGCGGTGCTGTCGGCGGGCTCGATGGCCGTGCCCGCATCGCTGCTCGCGGGGCTCGGCACGCCGTTCAACACGCTCGACCTGCAGGGCGACGTGCGGCTCGGCTGGACCGACTGGCGGATGATCGGCAACAACGCGTTCGGCCAGCTGACGGTGACGATCGATTCGATGAGTTCGCGCGTGTCGCGCGTGAAACCGCTCGGGTCGTACCGCGCGGTGCTGCAGGCGAAGGGGGCTGACGCCGATCTCGACCTGTCGACGACGCAGGGCCCGCTGTTCCTCGACGGGCACGGCAGCTTCGGCCCCGGCCAGGGATCGTTTCGTGGCACCGCGCATGCGGCGCCCGAGCAGCAGGCGAATCTCGCGGGGCTGCTGAACCTGCTCGGCCATCCGATCGGCAACAACCAGGTGTCGCTGATCTTCGGCGACGCGACGCGCTAAACGCGCACCGGCCTCTCCTTTTCCCCGTTACTTCTGAGCGAGCGGTGCGGCGGCCGACGGTGCGGTCGCGGCCGGCGCCGCCGCACCGGACGCCGGCACCGGTGCCGGCGCAGCCATGTCGCCCGTTTCGCGCGCCATGTCCGATGCATCCCAGCCGCCGCCGAGCGCCTTCACGAGCCCGACCGACGACACCATCCGCTGCCCGGCGATCGTCGCAAGCTTCTGCTGCGCGGTGAACGCGGTGGTCTGCGCGGTCAGTACGTTCAGGTAGGCGACCGTGCCGGCCTTGTACTGGTTCGTAACGATCGCGAGCGCGTGCTCGGCGCTGTCGACGGCTTGCCGCTGCACGTCGACCTCCTGCGCGAGGATGCGCTGCGACGCGAGGTTGTCCTCGACGTCCTGGAACGCGGTCAGCACCGCGAGGCGATACGCGGCGACGTCCTGATCGTAGGTCGCGCGCGCGGCATCGGTCTGCGCGGCGCGCAGCCCGGCGTCGAACAGCGTCGCCGCCAACTGCGGGCCGACCGTCCAGAACCGCGCGGGCAGCGTGAACAGTTGCGACCACACCGAGCTCTGGAAGCCGCCGGTGGCCGACAGCGTGAGTGTCGGGAAGAACGCGGCGATCGCGACGCCGATCTGCTCGTTCGCGGCCGCCGCGCGGCGCTCGGCCGCTGCGATGTCGGGCCGGCGCTCGAGCAGCGCGGACGGCACGTCGACCGGCGTGATCGGCGGTTGCGCCGCGAGCGGGTTCGGCGGCAGCGAGAACGTTGACGCCGGTTCGCCGATCAGCGTCGCGATCGCATGCTCGTACTGCGCGCGCGCGACGCCGTTGTCGATCGATGCGGCCTGCGCGCTCTGCAGCTGCGTCTGCGCCTGGATCACGTCCGCGCGCGCGGCGACACCCTGCGCATACTGGTTCTGCGTGAGCTTCAGCGATTCGCCGTACGACTTCACGGTGTCGTCGAGCAGCTTCTGCAGCGCATCGGACGTGCGCAGCTGGAAGTAGGTCTGCGCGAGCAGCGCCTGCTGCGACAGCCGCGCGTTCGCGAGATCGGCCGCGGCGGCCGCTTCGCCGGCGCGCTGCGCGCTGACGCTGCGGCTCACCTTGCCCCAAAGGTCGGGCTCCCAGCTCGCATCGAGGCCGACGCTATAGCTGTTGCTGATCGACGAACTGCTGCTGAAACTCGACGCGCTCGACGACGTGGACACGCGCCCCGTGCGTGAGCGCGAGCCCGACGCGGTCAGCCCGACGGTCGGGAAATACGCGGCGCGCGCCTCGGTGACGAGCGCGCGGGCCTGCCGGTACGCGGCGGCCGATTGCGCGATGGTCTGGTTCGACGCGTTGAGCTTGCCGATCAGTGCATCGAGCTGCGGATCGTCGTAGACGCTCCACCACGGACCGCGGTCGGTCCGGTCGGCGGGCTGCGCGACCTTCCAGCCGGCCGGCGCTTCCTTGAAGGCCGCCGGGATCGACGTGTCGGGCCGGTGATAGTCGGGCCCGACGGCGCAGCCGGCGAGCAGCACGGCCGTCGCAACGGCGACGGCGGCGCTCAGCGGGCGAAAGGCGCGCGGGAGGGGGGCGTACGGCATCGTGGTTTTCCTGTCTGGGCGCGATGGCCGGCGAACGGTGTCGCGCGGTGCGGTCGCGCATGCGGTCGTTCTGCCGCTGGCGGACAAATGGTAACTGACGGCGGGGAAGCTGCGCAGCCCTAAGGGTACGGTGCGCGGCGGCACGAATGTGTTACCGGCGCGGTCGGCCGGTTTACCGGCCATTACGGATCGCTTGCGCGCGTGACGGGAAGGGAATGCGGCGCAGACGACGCCGGGCCACGGGGCGTGACCGGGCGTTCAGTCGGGATGGCCGGCGCGGCGCGGCTTCAGTGGCAGCACACGGGCACCGGAACGGGATCGGCGGCGGGCCGCCATGTCGACGGCTCCGTTACCGCCGGCCGGCCCGTGCGGCGAGTGCCGCCCTTCGCGTTGCGCTGCCGGCGATGATCGAACCATGCGAACCCGAGCGCCGCGAGCGATCCGCCCGGTACCACCAGCATCGTCACGTACAGCGCGATCTTCCAGCCGCGGTGCGGCCCGGAGAACACATGATGAGCGGTATCGGTCAGGTTGCGGCGCAGCGCGCCGGCGGCATTTTTCAGGAACAGCATCGCGAACATCCTCTGGGGGCCCGGCAGCGCGGGCTAAGCGGTCAGAACATAGTCTCCGGCAGTGCAACACGCACGTCGTAACTGGTTGACTGAAATAATATTGACCAAGCAATCATTTTTCAAGATACTGGGCGCGTTCTGACCTGAAATGCACTGTTGCTGCGCGCGCAATCGCAATGAACGGCGGCCTCTACGATCCCGATACCATCGCACTGGAAACGAGCCTCGGTTATTACCTGACCAAGGCGCGGCAGGCGCTCGTCGAGCGGATGGATCGCGCGCTCGAGCCGTACGACCTCACCGCGCAGCAAATCGGCGTGATCCTGCTGTTGTCTCGCGGCTATGCGCGCACGCCGTTCGAGCTGTCGCGCAAGATGTCGTACGACAGCGGCTCGATGACGCGGATGCTCGACCGCCTCGAGCGCAAGGGCCTCATCGCGCGCTCGCGCAGCGAACAGGATCGCCGGGTGATCGAGCTGACGCTGACCGAACGCGGCGCCGAGGCGGCCCGCGCACTGCCGTCGCTGATTGCGACCGCGCTGAACGCGCAGCTCGCCGGCTTCTCGGCCGACGAACTCGCGACACTCACCGGCCTGCTGCAGCGATTCATCGCCAACGGGCCCGGCGACGCCGGCTGCCCGAAACCCGACGAACCGGACTGCTGAACGCGGAAGGCCCGATGTCTAGGTTAAGCATTCGCTTATTTCTCTGTCTGGGCAGAAGATGACAAGACACATGCTCCGTCTCTCCCCCTATCCGTTCCACCCGGCCGGGCCGCGCGGTAGCGCGCGCCCGTGCGCCGTATCGGCGCGTCGCGCGCGCCGCGTCTAGGAGATTCCGATGTCCGCCACCACGGCATCCGCCGCACCGCCTGCCGCCGCACCCGCGCCGCTCACCGGCGGCGCGCTCGCGCTCCTCACCGTCGGGCTCGCGCTCGGCACTTTCATGGAAGTGCTCGACACGTCGATCGCGAACGTCGCTGTGCCGACCATCTCGGGCAGCCTCGGCGTCGCGACCAGCGAAGGCACGTGGGTGATCTCGTCGTATTCGGTCGCGTCCGCGATCGCGGTGCCGCTGACCGGCTGGCTCGCGCGGCGGGTTGGTGAGGTGCGCCTGTTCACGCTGTCGGTGCTCGCGTTCACGATCGCGTCGGCGCTATGCGGCCTCGCGTCGAACTTCGAGACGCTGATCGCGTTCCGGTTGCTGCAGGGCCTCGTGTCGGGCCCGATGGTGCCGCTGTCGCAGACGATCCTGATGCGCAGCTACCCACCCGCGAAGCGCGGGCTCGCGCTCGGACTATGGGCGATGACGGTGATCGTCGCGCCGATCTTCGGCCCGTTGCTGGGCGGCTGGATCAGCGACAACTACACGTGGCCGTGGATCTTCTACATCAATCTGCCGATCGGCGTGTTCTCGGCGACCTGCGCGTACTTCCTGCTGCGCGGCCGCGAGACGAAGACGACCAAGCAGCGAATCGACGCGATCGGCCTCGCGCTGCTCGTGATCGGCGTGTCGTGCCTGCAGATGATGCTCGACCTCGGCAAGGATCGCGACTGGTTCAACTCGACCTTCATCGTCGCGCTTGCGCTGATCGCGGTCGCGTCGCTCGCGTTCATGCTCGTGTGGGAGGCGACCGAGAAGGAGCCGGTGGTCGACCTCTCGCTCTTCAAGGACCGCAACTTCGCACTCGGCGCGCTGATCATCTCGTTCGGCTTCATGGCGTTCTTCGGCTCGGTCGTGATCTTCCCGTTGTGGCTGCAGACGGTGATGGGCTACACGGCCGGCAAGGCGGGCCTCGCGACCGCGCCGGTCGGGTTGCTCGCGCTCGTGCTGTCGCCGCTGATCGGGCGCAACATGCACCGGCTCGACCTGAGGATGGTCGCGAGCTTCGCGTTTATCGTGTTCGCGGGCGTGTCGGTCTGGAATTCGACGTTCACGCTCGACGTGCCGTTCAACCACGTGATCCTGCCGCGGCTCGTGCAGGGGATCGGCGTCGCGTGCTTCTTCGTGCCGATGACGACGATCACGCTGTCGAGCATCTCCGACGAGCGGCTTGCGAGCGCGTCGGGGCTGTCGAACTTCCTGCGCACGCTGTCCGGTGCGATCGGCACCGCGGCCAGCTCGACGTTCTGGGAAAACGATGCGATCTACCACCACGCACGGCTGTCGGAATCGGTGAGCGTCTACGCACAGAACACCACCGACTACCAGGGCGCGCTCGCGCAGCTCGGGATCGTCGGGCAGACGGCCAACGCGCAGCTCAACCAGCTCGTCACGCAGCAGGGCTTCATGATGGCGACCAACGACTTCTTCCACCTGTCGGCGGGCGTGTTCATCGCGCTCGCGGCGCTCGTGTGGATCACCAAGCCGAAGAAGGGCGCGGGGCCGGCGATGGGGCACTGACCGCGCGGCGGGCCGCGCTGGCGCGTGCTCCCGCTCGTTTCCCGGGCTGTTGCGCCGCCCGCGTCGCGGGCGTCACTCCCTCGCCCGCAACCCGCCAAAGGCCAGATCGTCGCCCGACGCAATTGGAAGCGTCGCCCGCGCGACATCAAGCCATGCACGCGCCGCGTGCGACAGGTAGCCCTTCTTCAACCAGCCGAGCGCGATTGCCCAGGTGATCTCCGGCTCGACGATCGGCCGGCACGTGAACTGCCGCGCATCGAGCCGCCGGCAGTATGGCTCCGGCAGCAGCGCGATGCCGACGCCCGCGTGCACCAGCGCGGCCATGAAGTCCCAATGACCGCTGCGGCTCACGATCGACGGCGTGAACCCGACCTGCCGGCACGCGTCGAGCACCGCATCGTGCAGCGCGAGGCTTTCCGCATAGAACACGAACGACTCGCGCGCGAGATCGGCGAGCGGCACGGCCGCGTGGTCTTCCCAGCGCGACTCGCGCGGCGCGACGAGCCACAGCGGCGCGCGCACCATCGGCAGCCGGTCGAACGTGCCGGGATCGACCGGCTCCAGCAGCCCGCCGAGCTCCAGCTCGCCCGACATCAGCGCAGCCTCGATCATCCGCGCACCCTGCTCGAACAGCTTCAGCTCGATGTTCGGATAGCGCTGCTTGTACGCGGCGATGATCGGCGTGAACAGTGACCCGCCAAGCGGCGGGATGCCGATCGTCAGCTCGCCGCGCCCGAGCGTGCCCAGATCGTTCAGCTCCGACTGCAGCTGCGCCTGCGCGGCGAGCACGTCCTGGCCGCGCTGGAACACGATTCGCCCCGCGTCGGTCAGCACCATCTGCCGGCCGTCGCGCAGCAGCAGCGGCGAGCCGATCTCGTCCTCGAGCGCCTTCACCATCTTGCTGATGGTCGGCTGCGTGACGAACAGCCGGTCGGCCGCCGCCGTGAAGCTCTGCTGACGGACCACCTCGACGAAGTACCGCAGCGCGCGCAATTCCATCGATCACTCCCCATATTGGTGCGGCAGACACAAAGCGAATTCCGAATTGGAATGATAAGGATAGAGACAAGTCATTTTATTTATGGTTAGGGGAAACCCTATACTCACACCATCAACGCAATATCTGTATGGAGCACGCCATGAACAAGCCGACCACCCCTGCCGCCGCCCGCCCCGCCGGTTCGGGCAACGTTGTGCGCACGGGCCGGATCGTGCTGCAGTCGGCCGCGCTCGGCGTGCTGTGGATGGCGGTCGACTGGGCCGTGCGCAAGATCGGGCTGCCGGTGCCGTCCGGCGTGATCGGCCTGGCGGTGCTGCTCGTCCTGCTGTTCTCGGGCCGCGTCGCGCCCGCGTGGGTGAAGGACGGCGCGAACTGGCTGCTGTCCGACATGCTGCTGTTCTTCGTGCCGGCCGCCGTCGCGGCGGTCCAGTACGGCGGGCTGTTCCGCGAGGACGGCTGGCGCATCGCGCTGGTCATGCTCGCCGGCACCGCGTTCGTGATGGTCGCGGTGGCCGTCGCGGTCGATCTCGCCGCGAAGCTCGAACGCCGGCTCGCCGCGCAGCGCGTGTTCGCCGAACGCCGCCGCGCGCGCCTCGCCACCGTGTCCGTCCACTGAGCCGGAGCCTGCGATGCCTGCGCTGCTGTCGAACTTGTCCGCCGATCAGGTGAATACCGCGATCTCCGTCGGCTGCTTCGTGCTGACGGTCGCGCTGTATTTCGCGTCGAAGCGGCTGTATGCGTACAAGAAGACGCTGCTGTTTTCGCCGCTCGTGTTCGTGCCGGGCGTGCTGGTGCTGCTCGTCGTGCTGACCGGCATCCCGTATTCGGTCTACTTCCGCGACACGCGCTGGCTGATGTGGCTGCTCGGCCCGGCGACGATCGCGTTCGCGGTGCCGATCTACGACTATCGCGAGCTGATCCGCCGCCACTGGCTGTCGCTGTCGGTCGGCGTCGCGGTCGGTATCTGCGCGGGCGTGTGCGGGTCGCTGCTGCTCGCGAAGCTGCTGCACCTGTCGCCCGAGCTGCAGCGCTCGCTGATGACGCGCTCGGTATCGACCCCGTTCGCGCTTGCCGTGTCCGACAAGATCCATGCGCCGAAGGACCTCACCGCCCTCTTCGTGATCGCGACCGGCATCTGCGGGATGCTGCTCGGCGAGATCGTGCTTGCGCTGGTGCCGATGCGCACGCGGCTCGCGCGCGGCGCGCTGTTCGGCGCGGCCGCCCACGGCGTGGGCACCGCGAAGGCGCGCGAGATCGGCAGCGAGGAAGGCGTCGTGTCGAGCCTCACGATGATGATCGCGGGCGTCGCGATGGTGCTGATCGCGCCGCTGCTGTCGCTGTTGCCGATCTGACAATGCGCGTGCGGGCGCTGCCGCCCGCACGCGCCGTCGTTTCCGTCCGGCGGCCCGGAATCCCGCCGGCCGCCCCGCCGTCGCTCCTGCTCTGCGTCGAGCCGACACCCGGCCGACAATCGGCTGAGATAACCGCAATTCCCCCCTCTTTTCCACCCATCGAGCCCGGCCCGGATGCCGAACAATGCATGCTACGAGACATCACGCACGCATTCACATGGCCTCCACGACCGCAAACCCGACCGCCGACAAGCCGGCTTCGCCCGGCAAGTTCAAGCGCATCGCGCTCATCGCCGTCATCGCGCTGGGCGCGGCCGCCGCTGCCGCGGGCGGCATGTACGTGTTCCTGAGCAAGGCAGGCGTCGGCCATGCGAGCGCGCCCGCCGAGCCGGCGCCGCTTGCCGCGCCGGTGTTCTTCCCGCTCGACCCGCTGACCGTGAACCTGCAGTCGGACGACGGCGTGCAGCACTACCTGCGCGTCGGCCTGTCGCTGAAGCTCACCGACCCGAAGGCGCAGGAGCAGCTGACCGCGCGCATGCCGGAGATCCGCAGCCGGATCCTGCTCGCGCTGTCGAACAAGCATCCCGAGGATCTCGCGACGCCGGACGGCAAGCGTTCGCTCGCGAAGGAGCTGCGGGACCTGATCGAGCAGCCGACGCAGCCGGGCAACCAGCGCGCGAAGGTCGACGACGTGCTGTTCACCGAATTCGTCGTCCAGTAACGCGGCCGGAAAAGGAGCGCGCATGGGCCACCAGGAGTTCATGTCCCAGGAGGAGGTCGACGCCCTCCTCAAGGGCGTCACGGGCGAAACCGACACGGTCGACGAGCAGCGCGACACGTCGGGCGTCCGCCCCTACAACATCGCGACGCAGGAGCGGATCGTCCGCGGCCGGATGCCAGGCCTCGAGATCATCAACGACCGCTTCGCGCGCCTGCTGCGGATCGGCATCTTCAACTTCATGCGGCGCACGGCGGAAATCTCCGTGAGCCAGGTGAAGGTGCAGAAGTACAGCGAGTTCACCCGCAACCTGCCGATCCCGACGAACCTGAACCTCGTGCACGTGAAGCCGCTGCGCGGCACGTCGCTGTTCGTGTTCGACCCGAACCTCGTGTTCTTCGTCGTGGACAACCTGTTCGGCGGCGACGGGCGTTTTCACACGCGCGTCGAGGGCCGCGACTTCACGGCCACCGAGCAGCGGATCATCGGCAAGCTGCTGAACCTCGTGTTCGAGCACTACACGACCGCGTGGAAGAGCGTGCGGCCGCTGCAGTTCGAATTCGTGCGCTCGGAGATGCACACGCAGTTCGCGAACGTCGCGACACCGAACGAGATCGTGATCGTCACGCAGTTCTCGATCGAGTTCGGGCCGACGGGCGGCACGCTGCACATCTGCATGCCGTACTCGATGATCGAGCCGATCCGCGACGTGCTGAGCTCGCCGATCCAGGGCGAGGCGCTGGAAGTCGATCGCCGCTGGGTGCGCGTGCTGTCGCAGCAGGTGCAGGCTGCCGAGGTCGAGTTGACCGCGGATCTCGCCGAGATCTCGACGAACTTCGAGAAGCTCCTGAACCTGCGTACGGGCGACGTGCTGCCGCTCGAGATCTCCGACACGATCATCGCGAAGGTCGACGGCGTGCCGGTGATGGAATGCGGCTACGGCATTTTCAATGGTCAATATGCGTTGCGCGTGCAGAAGATGATCAGCGCGGGCGACACGATGAAGGAAGGTGGATATGAGTGAGCTGAACCAGACGCACGATCTCGACCCGCAGGCACTCGCCGACGCGGCACTCGCGGAATCGGCTGCCGCCGCGCAAGCAGATCCGGGCATGGACGACTGGGCCGCCGCGCTCGCCGAGCAGAACCAGCAGCCGGTGCACGCCGGCGCAACCGGCGCCGGCGTGTTCCAGCCGCTGTCGAAGGCCGCGGCCAGTTCGACGCACAACGACATCGAGATGATTCTCGACATCCCGGTCAAGATGACCGTGGAGCTCGGTCGCACGAAGATCGCGATCCGCAACCTGCTGCAGCTCGCGCAGGGTTCGGTCGTCGAGCTCGACGGCCTCGCCGGCGAGCCGATGGACGTGCTCGTGAACGGCTGCCTGATCGCGCAGGGCGAAGTCGTGGTCGTCAACGACAAGTTCGGCATCCGGTTGACCGACATCATCACGCCGGCCGAACGCATCCGGAAGCTGAATCGATGAACGTCGTGAAGTCCGGCCGCCGCGTGCGCCTTCTCCCGATCGCGGCGGCGCTGGCCGTTGCCGCGTCGCTCGCATGCGCGCCGGCCGGCGCCGCCGACATGAACGCGGTGAACAACGCCGGCGCGATCGCGTCGGGCGTGATCGTCGGCTCGGCCGCGCCGTCGCTCGGCGTCGGCGCGGTGCTGCAGACGCTCGTCGGGCTCGCGGTCGTGATCGGTCTCGTGTTCGGCTGCGCATGGCTCGCGCGCCGCTTCGGGTTCCAGCCCGCGCGGCGCGGCGGCCCGCTGAAGGTCGTGTCGAGCGTCGGGCTCGGTGCGAAGGAAAGCGCGACGATCGTCGAGATCGGCGATACCTGGCTCGTGCTCGGCGTCGCGCCGGGCAACGTGCGGCTGCTGCATACGCTGCCGGCCGGCTCGGCGGCGGCGCCGACGTCGGCCTTGCCCGACGTCCCCGCCGGCACGGCGTCCGTCGAACGCGGCCAGCCCGGCACGTTCGGCGCGCGGTTTCGCGACGCGCTCGCGGGCGAAGCCGCGAAGCGCTTTGGGCGCGGCAAGGACCGCTGACATGGCGTCGCGCCCTCTTTCCGTTCCTGCATTCCGATGAAACACGAATTCCTGCGTCGCGCGGCGCGTTTCGCGCCCGTGCTGATCCTCGGCCTCGCCCCCGCGCTCGCGTGCGCGCAGGCGGCCGGCCTGCCCGCGTTCAACGCGAGCCCGGGCCCGAACGGCGGCACCACCTATTCGCTGAGCGTGCAGACGATGCTGCTGCTCACGATGCTGTCGTTCCTGCCGGCAATGCTGCTGATGATGACGAGCTTCACGCGCATCATCATCGTGCTGTCGCTGCTGCGCCAGGCGCTCGGCACCGCGACGACGCCGCCGAACCAGGTGCTGGTCGGCCTCGCGATGTTCCTCACCTTCTTCGTGATGTCGCCGGTGCTCGACCGCGCTTACACCGACGGCTACAAGCCGTTCTCCGACGGCTCGATGCCGATGGAGCAGGCCGTGCAGCGCGGCGTCGCGCCGTTCAAGACCTTCATGCTGAAGCAGACCCGCGAGACCGATCTCGCGCTGTTCGCGAAGATCTCGAAGGCCGCGCCAATGCAGGGCCCGGAAGACGTGCCGCTGTCGCTGCTGGTGCCCGCGTTCGTCACGAGCGAGCTGAAGACCGGCTTCCAGATCGGCTTCACGATCTTCATCCCGTTCCTGATCATCGACATGGTCGTCGCGAGCGTGCTGATGTCGATGGGGATGATGATGGTGTCGCCGTCCACCGTGTCGCTGCCGTTCAAGCTGATGCTGTTCGTGCTGGTCGACGGCTGGCAGCTGCTGATCGGCTCGCTCGCGCAGAGCTTTACGTAAGCGGAGGAAAACGCGCGATGACGCCCGAACAAGTGATGACGCTGGCGCACCAGGCGATGATGGTCGGCCTGCTGCTGGCCGCCCCGCTGCTGCTGGTCGCGCTCGCGGTCGGCCTCGTCGTGAGCCTGTTCCAGGCCGCGACGCAGATCAACGAATCGACGCTGTCGTTCATCCCGAAGCTGCTCGCGGTGGCCGCGACGCTCGTGATCGCCGGCCCGTGGATGCTGACGACGATGCTCGACTACCTGCGGCAGACGCTGCTGCACGTCGCGACGCTCGGCGCCGGCTGACCGGCGCGCCCGGCCCCGCTCCACGGCGATGTTCTCGGTTACCTACGCGCAGCTCAACGGCTGGCTGACCGCCTTCCTGTGGCCGTTCGTGCGGATCCTCGCGCTCGTCGCGACGGCGCCCGTGGTCGGCCACGCGGCGGTGCCGGTGCGCGTGAAGATCGGCGTCGCGGCATTCATGGCGCTGGTCGTCGCGCCGACGCTCGGCGCGATGCCGGGCGTCACCGTGTTCTCCGCACAGGGCATCTGGATCGTCGTCACGCAGTTCCTGATCGGCGTCGCGATGGGCTTCACGATGCAGCTCGTGTTCGCAGCCGTCGAGGCGGCCGGCGACTTCATCGGCCTGTCGATGGGGCTCGGCTTCGCGACCTTCTTCGACCCGCATTCGAGCGGCGCGACGCCGGTGATGGGCCGCTTCCTGAACGCGATCGCGATGCTCGCGTTCCTCGCGGTGGACGGTCACCTGCAGGTGTTCGCGGCGCTGGCCGCGTCGTTCCAGACGCTGCCGGTGTCGGCCGACCTGCTGCACGCGCCCGGCTGGCGCACGCTCGCCGCGTTCGGCGCGACCGTGTTCGAGATGGGGCTGCTGCTCGCGCTGCCGGTGGTCGCGGCGCTGCTGATCGCGAACCTCGCGCTCGGGATCCTGAACCGCGCGGCGCCGCAGATCGGCATCTTCCAGATCGGCTTTCCGGTCACGATGCTGGTCGGGCTGTTGCTCGTGCAACTGATGATCCCGAACCTCGTGCCGTTCGTGTCGCACCTGTTCGACATGGGGCTTGATGCGATGGGGCGGGTGTTGGGGGGATGGAGGTAAAGAGCTGGACCTTGCCACTCGCACCCTGCAGCGTCTGCCGAGCCAATCGTCCAGTCTGACTCAAGATCGCCGGCCGCTGTCTTGACACACGATGTCGGCTTCCACGCCGGCCAGAAACTCATCGTTCACGTCGAACACGATAAGCTCACCATTACCGCCGCACCGATCGCTCCCGCAGTGATGCAAGCCGAGTAGATCACCATCTCCCAAGATCGTCGCCAATCTCGCTAACAACAAGGGCCGCTGTCGCGGCCCTTGTTTCACCGGCATCTAAATTCGGCTTGCGAACCGGTTAAGTATCTCGGCTATTTCCATAGCCTCTGATTCAGAAAGCTCGACAGGATCGTTTTCAACCGTCGCCGCTTTGATATGGATAGACGTGCCCTGCTCAATCCATATTCGGACAGTTCCGTCGTTTGTTTCAAAATAATCTTGCTCAGATTTACCTTGCATTGCTATTCACCTGTAGTAGGGAAGTGGGGGTTGCCATCATCCGGCGAAACCACCTTGATCTTGCCGGTCGGATCATATGCATGCACATGGTCCACTGCCGCTTTGGGATCGTCATACGGTAGTCCGGTGGACGGATCAGTGTGACCTCGATCCAACCGCAAACGCTCTTTCCCAGTGCACGGGCATTTCCATTTTATTGGCGAACCAGTCGCATCCGATTTGGCGAGAACGAGATCCTTGCTCTTCGCCAGAGCACGAATTTCGGTACGAGTCTTATTCGTAATATCTGCTGCCGTTATCGTTGACGGAGTTGTACTCGTTAGCCCCAACGGATCAACCCAACCGATGGGATTTTTGCCATAGTTGTACGGATTAATGCCCCCCGCCAGCCCGATGGGGTCCTTGCTGACGAACCGGCCTGAACTCGGATCGTAATACCGATGCCGGTTGTAATGCAGCCCCGTCTCACGATCGAAGTATTGCCCCGCAAACCGCAGCGGATTCGTGATCCCGACCTTACGGGCCGCCTCGCTGATCACCTCCTTCGCTTCGCCCCACGCCTTGTACCGCGCCAACCACGTAACCTCACCCGCCTCGTCCGTCACCTCCTGCGGCGTGCCGATCTGATCACAATGGTAGTACGCGATCGAGGTAACGACCGGTACCGCACCTTCACCCTCACGCAGCACCGCCGGACCCACCGCCCGCACCAGCGGCGTGAAACTACCCGGCTCGTACACGTAGTGCGTCGTCTCGCGCTTCTCCCACGACGTCTCATATGCCAGCGTGTCGCCATCCCATCCGTACAGCGTCACGCCATACCCGTGCTCCTGCTTCAACCGTTGGCGCTCCGCATCGCGCCAGCCGCTGCCCGCACCGTACAAGTGCGGCACCTGTGGCTCGGTCAGCTTGACGATCCGCCGGCCCAGTGCGTCGTACACATACGTCGCCTCCATGCGATGGTCACTCGCCTTCACCATCCGGTCGAACGGGTTCCAGCCGAACGTCGTATGTTCGCCGTTACGTTTGCGCTCCGTCAGGTTGCCGCGTTGGTCGTACACGTAGTGCGTGCCCGCGTACTCCTTCAGCAGATTGTCCAGCAGCGGCGTCGCCTGCTTGTCGCCCAGCACGCCGATGCCGTGCTCGTCGCGTTCCGTCGCTGTCACGATATTGCTCGCCGGATCGAACGCAAACGCCTCCACACCCAGCGACGACTGCGCACGCGTGAGCCGTCCGAGCGGATCGTACGCATACTCGATCTCGCCCCGGCGCATGTCCGAGATCTGCACGAGCTGGCCCGCCGTATCGTACTGGTAGCGCCGCTCCATCACCTTGCCGCTCGTGCCCTGCAGCGTCTGCTGCGCCAACCGGCCACCCTGATCGTATTCCGTCGCCTGCTTCAACCCGTTGCCCATCTCGCGCAGCGTCTCGCGGTGCGTATCGTCCCGCTCGAAGTGCGCGATGCTCTGGCCATCCAGCATCAGTCCGTGCACATGGCCCGAGCCATAGGTCAGCCAGTCGACCCGCCGTCCGTCGGGCCGCGTCGTCGCAATGCGCGCGCCGACATCGTCGTACTCGTGCCGCCAGATGAACTCGTAGTCTTCTTTGTAGATGGACAGATCCAGATGTTCCCGGCTCAAATTGCCAACCGGATCGTAGAAGCGCCGCACCCGCGATTGCCGATTCTTCGCCGTCAGCAGTCGCCCGAAGCCGTCATACTGAAACGATTCGGTCTCGACCTGAACCTCTCCCTGCGGCATCAGGAACACCTGTCCCCGGTCAGTGAACTGCGCCAGCCAGCCGCGCCGGCGCTCGAGCCGTCCCATCGCGTCGTAGTCGAACGCCTGCATGACGCCGCCAGCCAGCCGATTGATCACAAGACCGCTGCCCGAATCACGGTAATACCGCGTCTCGCGCTGATCGAAATCCGTCTCGCTCATCAGCCGTCCGAAGGTGTCGTAGCCGAACCGGTATTCGCGCGCGTTTTCGTTGCGCAATGTCATGATCTGGCCGAGCGGGTTCCACGCATATTCCAGCGTGTCGCCTCGTGCATTCTTACGTTGCGACAGCAGGCCAGCTGCCGTGTACAGATATTGCGTCTCGCGATTCAGTCCATCCCGATGCGTAAGCAAGCGGCCCTCGGCGTCGCGCTCGAACGTCTCGCGCTGGCCGTCTGCCCGCGTCACCGAAGCGATCTGCCCGGCTTCATAGCCATAGCGGGTCGCCTCGCCCACCGCATTCTTCGCCTCCACCAGCCGACCGCGTTCGTCGTATTTCCACGTCGAGGTCTTGCCCGAACAGTCGGTGTAACTCGCGATCTGCCCGTCCGGCCGCCACGCAATCTTCGTCGTGCCCCCCTTCGGATCGGTGATCGCAACCGGCAAACCCGCGCGATCGTATTCGTACTGCGTGACGCGACCGAGCGGATCGAGCGCCTCGGCCACACGCCCCTTGCTGTCGTAGTAGCGCTCCCAGCGGTGGCCCTCCTGATCCTGCAGACCGGTCAGGTTGCCATGACGGTCGTACACGTAATACGCGGTGCGGCCGTCCTGCTGCGTGTGCGAAGTGAGATGCCCCGCGTCGTCCCACGTAAAGGACTCCGCCGTGCCATCGGGGAACACGTGCCGCGTGACGTGCTTCGCGGCATCGCGGAAGAACCATTCCTCGGTGTGGTCCGGATAGACCATCCGGTACACGTAGCCGTCGATGTCGTAGTAATGCTGGGTCGTATTGCCGAGTGCGTCGGTCACGAAAGTCAGCCGCAGCCGCTCGTGCCATGTCAGCCGCGTGTCGAACGTGCCGCCATCTGCCCACTCGTGAACCGCTTTCGCGTCAAGATGCGTGCCGTCCCACTCCAGGTTCATCCCGCATCCGGTGCGGTCCGTGTAGCGCGTCACGAGGTGGTGCGAGTACGCGTAACTCCACGATGCGCCGTTTTCGTCGGTCGCCTCGACCAGATCGCCTGCGTCGTCGTAACGATAATGCGCGAGCGGGCGGATCGCTGCGCCGGCGGCGTCATGCTGCGTGAGTCGTACGATGCGGCCGGCCGCATCATGGCTCAAGACGATGCGTACGCCCGCAGCCGCGATCCCGGCCAGCAGATCGTCCGCCCACGTCAGCGTGACTGCATTGCCCGAGCGATCCTCGGTTCGCGTCAATCGGAAGTGCACGCCGTATCGTTCGTAGGTCTCCGTCAGCGTCTCGCCGCGCACGACGCGGATGCGATCGGCGCTCTCGCGCGTGAGCGTGCACGATTCGCGCGCGTCGTGGTGCGCCTGCGCAAGTGGCAGGGACGAATAGGCGATCGTGCGTCCCTGCGCATCGTGGTACAGGAACCCGTCGCCGTTCGCCTCGAACGCCGCGTGATACAACGTCGTCCAGCGTGGCCCGAGCGGCCCCTGCGCATCGTGCGCACCGAAGTTCGAGCGATACGCGCGCGTCCATTCGATCGGGATGACGCCCGGCAACGCAAAGTCGGTATGCGCGAACGATTCGTCCCCCAGCGCCAGCCCGATTGCGCGCCCCACGCGTGCAGGAGGTTGCCCCGGCTCACAAAGGCACCCCGGCCCCGGCTTTTGAGGCTTGGCTTCACGGGAGAGGTTGGTGACTTGCGCACCGCTCTCCTTGCGCTTCGCCTGGTTGGCCTTGTTGCTGTCGACCGTTGCCCCAACATGATGTTTCTTCTGCTCATACACCTGGATCGCACGAATCAGGATGTTGAGCATGTACATCACCGTCCCGACGTCTTCGCTCGACAGGCTCTGGATCCGCTTCCTGACGTCGGGGATGCTGGCGCGAATGTCGGCGGCCAAGCTGCGCACCGTCGCTCGAGCCTCGGCGGGCGTGAGCGAAACGAGGACGTTCACCCCCGTCTTAGCACCGGCCTTGTAGACCTCCCACACTGCGCCGAACAAGTCATCCAACGTTTGCGTCGGATCGTGCAGCAACGCACTGCCCGAGACGCGCGACACGTTCTGGCGTGCCGCCTTCAGGTTCTCGCTCGGATCCGTCAGTCGCCCCGACGCCAACGCGTCCAGACCATCCGCCAACTGGGTCATCCGTTTCTCGGCTTCCTGACCCGCATCGCTCAGGATCTGGACCAGCTTCGCCTTCGCCTCCTCGACGAAAGGCTTGAGCTCGCCCATCAGCGTTGCCGTGAAGTGCCCGGCGATCACGGCGACCGACGCGGTGGTGAGGTCCGTGGCACCTTGCCTGACGGCCTGCCGCACCAGCCCCAGCGTCGGACGCAGCGACATGCGCGCGGCAGTCGTACCGGGCGGAATCGGCATCACGCCGATCAGATTGATCGCAAGATTTGCCCAATCCAGAATCCGTTCGATGCGCTCCGCCTCGGTGCGCGGCTGAACGTTACGGCCCTGGATCAGCGTCGAGATGTCACCGCAAACGTCGATGGCGGCAATGATGTTGCCCGCCACCGGCAGCGCTGCCGATACCTCTTTGATCCGCTCGAGCGTCACGTATCCGCCGCTGGCCGTGCGCAGCCAGTTGTCGAATTGCGATGCGCCGGCTTCGAGATCGGCGAAATGAACGCGGTCGAGCGGCACGATCGCAGCATCGATGCGCGGAATGGTCGGTGGTTTGTCGGCCATGTTGTTATTGGAATAGGGGAAAGGTCGAGGAAGGCTGGTCAGGCGAGGCCTTCCGGTTGCCAGCGGGGTTGTTCGAGATAGCTCGAAGCATCCCAAGGATCGTGTGGATCGCGCCCGTAAGCGACGGTGACGGCGCCTGCGGCAAGACCGTTCACCACGGCACGGCCCGACGCGTCGAGCGTCCCGCTATGTTGCGCACCGAGGCTGTCGGTGACCGTAAAGGTGCTTTTCTCGACCGCGGAATCCGTCACGTAGTGACGCAGGACCTCCAGTTGGCCCGGCCCTGACTTCGGAAATGGCGGGAAACCGCCGCCCTTTCCCCTCGGCCCCTCTGTCTGGTGACTGCCCGCACGGATCGTGTGCTCGCCCGCCGTGTGGACCGTGTAGCCCTGGTCACTGATCCGCACCTGCGTATTGCCAGCGTGCAGCACGATTTCCTTCGCGGCATGAAGCTGAATGCTGTCGGTCGTACTCTCGACGTTGATGGCCCGTTTCGCGCGCAGATCGATACCGTCGGTCTGCGCTTCGATACGCACTTTCCCCGCTGCGGCGACGAGCGCCATGCCCGCTTTGTGCACGAATAACGAAAATGCGTTCGACACGCTCGCGAACAACGAATGGCCGACGGCAAAGCCAACGTGCCGCCCCGCCGTTACTGCGATGTCCTCGTTACTCGCCAGATGAACGGTGCGCTCCGACGCCAGACTGAAGCCGGCCGATCCCGCGAGCACAATGTCGCGTTCCGTCAACTCCGGGAAGTCGTTTCCTGCGCTGGGCAGATTGCCCCTGATCGCATCGTTGCGTGCCTTGATCGCCTTCGCGACCTCGCCCTGATCCGCTTCGTACTGCTGCGCTTCGTGTCGTTGCGCGAGCCCTGACAGGCTTTCCTGTAGCTCACGCGCCTGCGTCAGCCGGCCGACGGCCTCTTTGGCGTCCTTGGCATGGCCGGGACCGCCCGGTTGACCATCCGTCGACACAAGCAAACCCCTCAACGCTCGCACCACGCCCCAATCGTCGGTGCGAAGGTCGAAGCCCTTGCCGCGCGCATCCGCACGCCCCTTTTTTCGCGTAACGCGCCGGATGTTGCCGAGACTGAGTTGCGACGTACCGGCATCGCTTGCAATCTGCGTCTGGATTTGTTCCCGCGTATCGTCGATCGCGAGATGACCGGATGCGGTGCCGTGGAATTCCCGGCCGCGAATCACCGATATCGCGTGATTGTGCGGCTGGTCCAACGCAGGCTGGCGGAATGCGTTGACGGCACTGCCGATAATCACCGGCAAATCCGGGTCGCCATAGTAGTGTGACACCGCGACTTCATGACCGACGCGCGGGATGAACGTCGCGCCCATGTCCACGCCCTGCCATGGTGACAGCACCCGCAACCAGATACCGGAATGCTCGTCGTGCCGGCCCTGCCGGTCCCAGGCGAATTGCACCTTCACCCGGCCGTATTGGTCCGTCCAGATTTCCTGTCCGGCGGGACCGACGACGATGGCCTTCTCCGGCCCGCTCATGACGGGCTTGCGGACACTGCGTTCCAGTCGGAACGGCTCGTTCGTCGGCAACAGTTCGAATTGCGCGTCAACGCGATAGGGCTGCGCGCTGCTGGTGCGCCCCGCGATGTCCTCGATATCGAGCGCGCACGATACGACGAGGTATTCACGATTCGCCGCCTGCTGCGGATAGCCGGTCAACGTAAAGGTATGCCCGACCGTGAGGCCGCGCAGATGTCCTTGTCCGTTCGCACGCCGCCCGGCGCAGCGTTGCGCCTCGAGCTGCACGCGCGCGAAGTGCCGCGCCTCGCGCTCCGTATCGTTCGGTTGCCCCGTTAGTCCTTGCGCGCCCGCGAGCGGCTGACTGTAATCGCCCCAACCGTATATCTCGCCGTCGGCGCTGGCGGTCGGGCGAGGGTCTTCCTCAGTGGCAGCCAGATCGGCACACGGGCGCGTGTAGTCGTAATCCGTCACGGTCACGCGGCCCGGCGTCAGTCGGCTGGTCACGGACAGCGTGTGAATGTGTTCTTCATCGATACGCTGACCATCGGGCGGCAGATAACGGAGCGTCTCGTAGGCCGCGCCGTGCGGTTGATGGCCGCCCATCGAGTCGCATAGAACCAGGCGATGATGGCCGCCGTCGTGCTCGAACCACCACCAGATTCCCCATTCTTCCCAGAGGCGTTGCAGAAATGCCCAGTCCGATTCAAACGCCTGTCGCTGCACATCGCGTGTCGGATAGACGCCCCGGAATGCACCCAGACGCTTGTCGACGGGGTACGGGTATTTCGCGAGTACCGCGTCGGTGATGTCGACCACGGTCATATCCTGGAACAGGCGACAGTCCTGCGTCAGCGTTGCGCGATAGAGCCACGGGCGCAACTCCAGTTCGTACAGGATCGAATCGCGATCCTGCCCGGCAAGCCGCGCCGCTTCGACCAGCCCGGTGATCTCGCGCGTGCCCGCGCCGATGTTGCCGAGTCCGGCGGCGCCGGGTAGTCCCGGAATGAACTGCCCTTTGCCTTCTAGCTGGATCGACACCGTCACTTCAGTGCCGACTATCTTGTCCAGATCGAGATCGGCCGTGCGACTGGGGGAGACCGCATAGGCGTCGTCGGTTCGCAACGTGACGAGATATCGGCATCCATCGAGACGGCCGATGGTTTCGGTGCCTTGCAACCGCACTGGAACGAAGACCGGCAGCGCGTCCATCCCATAGGTCGGTAACGACGCACCCGCGATGGACAGTGTGCGATTCTGAGTAAAAATCGCCATTTATTCCGCCCCAATTGCCAGCTGGCCAATGACGATTGCGCCGCAACCGGTCTTGTCGCCGTGGTAACCAACACGCCGGCCACGATGTGTACGCGGTCCGCTTGCCAACAGCGGAAAAACGCCGCCGCATGTCGGACACGTCACCCCGTGGCCGTCCAGCGCGACGGCAATTCCAAGGTGCTTCAACTCGTCGGTCGCTTCGATGACCTTGCCGCCGTGGTCGGTGCTGTCGCCCAGACGCACCATGTCGCGGTCTTGCGCATCCCGCATGACGTGGCTCCGTAAGAGGAATGAAAAATTCCTTCTACCTCGGCACACGACACGCATCAATTTTCGAGACGAGGTCGTCTGTCGCGGCGGAAGTCACGGACCGTGCGGAAAGCCGCTGTTGCTTTATGTCTATGGAAAACCCCTAAAGGAATCGTCCCCCCACGAAAGGTTGCAGAAGGTTTCGCCTTCCTATACTCGTCAGGACGATGCAGCAAGCATCGCGCCATACGAATACAACGAAGGAGACGACCCCGATGCGACCCATCCTGCGCACCCTCGCCGTTGCAGCCAGCCTGAGCTGCACGCTCGCCGCTCACCCCGCTTTCGCCGACGACGGCGGCAAGATCACGATCATGGTCGGCGGGATCGCGAAGCTGATCTACCTGCCCGCGCGGCTCACGCAGGAGCTCGGCTACTTCAAGGCCGAAGGCCTCGACGTCGAACTGCTGTCGCAGCCGGCCGGCGTCGACGCCGAAAACGAGCTGCTGGCGGGCGCCGTGCAGGCCGTCGTCGGCTTCTACGACCATACGATCGACCTGCAGAGCAAGGGCAAGGAAGTCAAGGCGATCGCCGTGTTCGGCCAGGTGCCGGGCGAGGTCGAGATGGTGTCGACCAAGGCCGCGCCGACCTTCAAGTCGATGGCCGACGCGAAGGGCAAGACGCTCGGCGTGACGGGCCTCGGCTCGTCGACGAGCTTCCTCACGCAATACCTCGCGCTGCAGCACGGCGTGCCGTCGACGCAGTACACGATGCTGCCGGTCGGCGCCGACGCGAGCTTCATCGCCGCGATCAAGCAGGGTCGCATCGACGCCGGGATGACGACCGAGCCGACCGTGTCAGCGCTCGAGAAGATGGGCGACGCGAAGGTGATGGTCGACATGCGCACCGTCGACGGCACGCGCGCCGCGCTCGGCGGCACCTATCCGGCCGCGAGCCTGTACGTGCAGTCGGCATGGGCCGATTCGCACAAGGCGGAAGCCACCAAGCTCGCACACGCGTTCGCGAAGACGATGCAGTTCATCCACACGCACAGCGCCGAGGAAATCGCCGCGAAGATGCCGGCCGACTACCAGAAGGACAAGGGCCTGTACGTGGCCGCGCTGAAGGCGTCGCTGCCGATGTATACGGCCGACGCGAAGATGCCGGCCGACGGCCCGGCGACCGTGCTGAAGGTGCTGTCGGCGTTCAACCCGTCGGTGAAGGGCAAGCATATCGACCTGGCGCGCACCTACACCAACGATTTCGTGAACGCGAAGTAATCGATCCCGGTACAGGCGCCGGCGGCGGCGATCCCGCCGCCGTGCGTTCCCCGTTCCGGCCCGGCTCACCGGCCCGGCGTCGCCACGATGCGGCGCCCTCTTCACCCGCAGGACGAATGCGATGAACCAGGCAGTTTCCCCGAGCACACCGGCGATCGAGTTTCGCAATGTGTCGTGCCGCTTCATTTCACCGGAAGGCAAGGCCACCGTCGCGTTGCGCGACTTCAGCATGAGCGTCGCGCGCGGCGAGTTCATCGCGATCGTCGGCCCGACCGGCTGCGGCAAGTCGACCACGCTGAACCTGATCACCGGGCTGCTCAAGCCGGTGTCCGGCGAGGTGCGCGTGATGGGCCGCCCGGTCGACGGGATCGACCCGCGCATCGGCTTCGTGTTCCAGGCCGACGCCGTGTTCCCGTGGCGCAACGTGATCGACAACGTCGCGGCAGGCCCGCTGTTTCGCGGCCGCTCGAAGGACGTCGCGTACGCGCAGGCCGAGGAATGGATTCGCAAGGTCGGCCTCGACAAGTTCACGAAGCACTACCCGCACCAGCTCTCCGGCGGGATGAGGAAGCGCGTCGCGCTCGCGCAGACCTTCATCAACCAGCCGGAAATCCTGCTGATGGACGAGCCGTTCTCCGCACTCGACATGCAGACGCGCACGCTGATGCAGGACGAGCTGCTGCAGCTCTGGTCCGCGAACAAGGGCTCGGTCGTGTTCGTCACGCACGATCTCGAGGAGGCGATCGCGCTCGCCGACCGCGTGTTCGTGCTGACCGCGCGCCCCGCGACGCTCAAGCGCGTGTACGAGATCGACCTGCCGCGCCCGCGCGTCATGTCGGAAGTGCGCTACGACGCGCGCTTCATCGAAATTTCCAAGGACATCTGGCACGACCTGCGCGAAGAAGTGCAGATCGGCTGACGCACACGCCTCACGACAGGCAATGGCAAGACACAGCAAGGACAGGAGCATGACCGACATGACGCTTCCCACTACCGCCCTTCCGGCGACGACGCTCGAGGACGACGAGCGCGCCGCGCAACGCCGGCTGCGCCGCCGGCGCAACCTGATCGTCACGCTGCGGATCGCCGTGCTCGTCGTCGTGCTCGGCGGCTGGGAGCTCGCCGCACGGCTGAAGTGGATCGATCCGTTCTTCTTCTCGATGCCGTCGCTGATCTTCGAGCAGATCCAGGACTGGTTCGTGAACGGCACGTCGCAGGGCCCGCTGCTCACGCAGGTATGGGTCACGCTCGAGGAAACCGCGATCGGCTTCCTGATCGGCTCCGTCGCCGGCGTGATCTGCGGGATCGTGCTCGGCCGCAACAAGCTGATGGCCGACGTGTTCGGCCTGTACATCCAGATCGCGAACTCGATTCCGCGCGTGGTGCTCGGCTCGGTGTTCGTGATCGCGCTCGGCCTCGGGATGGCGTCGAAGATCGCGCTGGCCGTCGTGATGGTGTTCTTCGTCGTGTTCGGCAACGCGTTCCAGGGCGTGCGCGAAGCCGACCGCTACCTGATCGCGAACGCGCAGATCCTCGGCGCGTCGCGCCGGCAGATCACCACGTCGGTCGTGATTCCGTCCGCGCTCAGCTGGATTCTCGCGAGCCTGCACGTGAGCTTCGGCTTCGCGCTGGTCGGTGCGGTCGTCGGCGAATTCCTGGGTTCCAAGCAGGGCATCGGCCTGCTAATCTCCACCGCCCAAGGCGCGTTCAACGCGAGCGGCGTGTTCGCGGCGATGATCGTGCTGGCCGTGGTCGCGCTGGCCGCCGACTACCTGCTGACCTGGGTCGAGAAGCGCTTGCTGAAGTGGCGCCCCGCCGCGTTCTGAGCGCCCCCAAACCTGTCGCTTCGCGCCAGGCCCCCCGAGGGGGTCAAGAAAACTTGGGGCGGCCCGGCGTTTTCTTGAGAGCAGCGCACGCATCGGATGACACGCCCGAACCGCGCCGGTTGCCCCGGCGCGGTTCGGCATTGAGGAGACGGAATGGCGCACAGCCTGCGCGGGCGGCTCTTGTGGTGGCTGCTGCTGCCGCTCGCGGCTTTCGTGCTGATCGCGGGCGCGATGTCGTACGACACCGCGCGGCGCACGGCCGCGCTCGTGCAGGACAGCGCGCTCGTCGCATCCGCGCGCACCATCGGCGAGGACGTCGAATGGCGCAACGGGCTGCCGGTCGCCGACGTGCCGCCGGCCGCGCTGGAAATCTTCGAGTCGCCGTCGGGCGATTCGGTGTTCTACAAGGTGATCGACGGCCACGACCGGCTGCTCGCGGGCAATCCCACGCTCGCGGTGCCGGCGCAGCACGGCGTCGAGCCGACGCTGTACGACACGTCGCTCGACGGCGTGCCGCTGCGCGCGACCGCCTACGATCGCCAGCTGTACGACGAGGGGCAGGTCGAGACGGTCACGGTGGTCGTCGCGAAGACGACGCGCTCGTATGACGCGATGGTCGCGACGATCTGGCGGCCGCAGCTCGTGCGCCTGTCGCTGATGCTGGTGCTCGCGATCGTGCTCGTCTATCTCGGCCTCACGCTCGAGCTGCGCCCGCTGATGAAGCTGAAGGACGACGTTGCCGACCGCGGGCCGATGGAGCTGGAGCCGATCCGCCCGGAGCGGCTCCAGCACGAATTGCGGCCGATCGTCGACGCGATCAACCAGTGCATCGCGCGGCTGAATACGCACACGGCCACGCAGCGCCGCTTCATCGCCGACGCCGCGCACCAGCTGCGCACGCCGATCGCGGTGCTCGACACGCAGATCCAGTATGCGCGGCAGCGCGACCACGACGACCGCGAGCTCGCGGCCGTGCTCGACAGCATGCAGCGCAGCAGCCGCAAGATGGCGGACGTGACCGACAAGCTGCTGCTGCTCGCGCACGCGGAAGCGACGCCGTCGACGCTGCTCACGCATCGCGTCGATCTCGCCGCCGTCGTGTCGAGCGTGCTCGAGGAAACGATCGTGCTCGCGCAGCGGCGCGACATCGACCTCGGCGCCGACCTCGGCGAACGGCTCGACGTCGCGGGTAGCGACAGCCTGCTGACCGCGCTGGTGATGAACCTCGTCGACAATGCGGTGCGCTACACGCAGCCCGGCGGCTGCGTGACGGTCTGCGCGCGGCGCGACGGCGACACGGTCGTGCTCGACGTGGTCGACAACGGCCCCGGCATTCCGGCCGAAGCGCGGCCGCACGTGTTCAAGCGGTTCTACCGCGTGTCGGCCGACACCGAAGGCTCGGGCCTGGGCCTCGCGATCGTCCGCGAGATCGCGCAGGCGCACGGCGGCAGCGTGTCGCTCGCGCCGGGGTCCGGCAATCGCGGGATCGTCGTGACCGTGCGGCTGCCCGCCTATGATTGAAGAGATGAAGTCGCCATGAAACTCCTGCTCGTCGAAGACAACGCCGAACTCGCGCACTGGATCGTGAACCTGTTGCGCGGCGAGGATTTCGCGGTCGACTGCGTCGGCGACGGCGAGCGCGCGGACTCGGTCCTGAAGACCGAGCGCTACGATGCGGTGCTGCTCGACATGCGGCTGCCCGGCATCAGCGGCAAGGAAGTGCTCGCGCGGCTGCGGCGCCGCAACGACAACGTGCCGGTGCTGATGCTGACCGCGCACGGCTCGGTCGACGACAAGGTCGACTGCTTCGGCGCGGGCGCCGACGACTACGTGGTCAAGCCGTTCGAATCGCGCGAGCTGGTTGCGCGAATCCGCGCGCTGATCCGCCGGCAGGCCGGCGTCGGCACGACGCAACTCGTATGCGGCGATCTCGTCTATGCGTTCGGCACGCGCGAATTCCGCTGCGGCGACACGGTGCTCGCGCTGCGCCGCCGCGAGCATGCGATTCTCGAAACGCTGATGCTGCAGCAGAACAAGACGGTGTCGAAGGCGCGGCTGATGGACAGCGTGTTCGCGCTCGACGACGAGCCGAGCGCGGATGCGATCGACATCTACATCCACCGGCTGCGCAAGCATCTCGCGGGCAGCACGGCCGAGATCATCACGCTGCGCGGGCTCGGCTATATCCTGCGCGCGAAGGGCGTGCAGGCCTGACGCCCCGTCCCTCCACATCAATTCGTATAACGTAATGCGGGCAGGCTGAAGGTTGCCGTCCGGCTCGCATTCGACTGGCCGCCTGCCCGATTCTCGATTATTGCGCGTTCGGTGTTTTCACCGATCCGATTCTTTCCTTAGGGAAAGCGGCGTGAAGGATTGCCCCCTCTACGATGCTACACGTCGGCCCTCTCGCTGTGGCCGGCAACATCCGGCATACATTACGTACTGCCAACGAACAGATTTCAATGCGGTAGCTCGGAGGAGAAGATCTTGAAACGAAAAACCCTTGCCCTTTCCATCGCGGCGGCAGGCCTGTGCGCCGGCACCCAGGCGCATGCGCAGTCGAGCGTGCAGCTGTACGGCCTGATGGACCTGAGCTTCCCGACCTACCGGACTCACGCCGACGCGAACGGCAATCACGTGATCGGGATGGGCAACGAAGGCGAGCCGTGGTTCAGCGGCAGCCGCTGGGGCCTGAAAGGCGCTGAAGACATCGGCGGCGGCACGAAGATCATCTTCCGCCTCGAAAGCGAATACGTGGTTGCGAACGGCCAGATGGAAGACAACGGCCAGATCTTCGACCGCGACGCGTGGGTCGGCGTCGAGGACGAGCGCTTCGGCAAGCTGACGGCCGGCTTCCAGAACACGATCGCGCGCGATGCATCGGCGATCTACGGCGACGCGTACGGCTCCGCGAAGCTCACGACCGAGGAAGGCGGCTGGACCAATTCGAACAACTTCAAGCAGATGATCTTCTACGCGGCCGGCCCGACCGGCACGCGCTACAACAACGGCCTCGCGTGGAAGAAGCTGTTCAGCAACGGCATCTTCGCGAGCGCCGGCTACCAGTTCAGCAACTCGACCGCGTTCGCGACCGGTTCCGCATACCAGGTCGCGCTCGGCTACAACGGCGGACCGTTCGCCGTATCGGGCTTCTACAACCACGTAAACAACGGCGGCTTCACGAACCAGACGTTCTCGGTCGGCGGCAACTATGCGTTCAGCATCGTGCGCCTGAACGCCGGCTATTTCCGCTACAACGGCGACCAGGGCTCGCTCGGCCAGCGTCATGACGATTCGTGGACGGTGTCGATGAAGATCGCGCCGAAAGGCGCGCTCGACTACGAGCTCGGCTACCAGCAGATGCGGGTCAAGAACGCCGCGTACAACTCGGACGGCTTCGTCCCGAACGCGAACCTCGGCGCGTTCAGCCTGACGAACGGCGTCGGCAACGGCTTCAAGGAAACGATCTACGGGTCGGTGTTCTATCACCTGAGCAAGCGCACCGAGCTGTACCTCGCCGGCGACTACATGAAGCTGCACGGCGGCTACACGGTGTCGTCGACGTTCGGCGCGAAGAACCAGCTCGAACTGACTTCGGGCATCCGCACGCGCTTCTGACCGTGCGGCCGGGGCGCGCCGCGCCCCGCCGTTCCCTCCGTTCGGGACTCTCCATGCGGGCACGCCGGCACACCGCGCCGACCGTGCCCTTTTTTTCGTCGATTTGGACCCGCCCGGGATACCCGGAAAACGCCCGTGGGGCGCGTGCCGCGACAACCGGCCCGAAGCCGCTTGCGGCCCGTGGGGCGGGCGATCGCGGCCGATGCGCGCACGATCGCCTCACATCGGTGCTTGACCTGCGCCGACCGACTCGCTAGCGTTTCGGGTTTGCCCGGGTGGCCATTGCCGCCGGTGCCGTGAGTGCGCCCGACGTCCTGGCGCAAGCGGCCGGGCTCCGATGGAAAAAACGATGCAGAAACTCGATGCGGCGAGCCCGCAGGCGATGTCGACGGATTTCACCGCCGACAACGTCGCGCGCCTGAAGGCGCTGTTCCCTGAACTCGTGACCGAAGGCCCGGACGGCGCGTCGGTCGACGTCGACGTGCTCAAGGCACTGGTCGGCGAGCGCACCGTCGGCGACGCCGACGAGCGCTACGGCTTCCACTGGCACGGCAAGCGCAGCGCGCGCCAGGCCGCGCTCACGCCGTCGACGGGCACGCTGCGTCCCTGCCCCGGCGACAGCGTCGCGTGGGACGACACGCGCCATCTCGTGATCGAGGGCGACAACCTCGACGTGATGAAGCTGCTGCACAAGAGCTATGCGGGCAAGGTGAAGCTCGTCTACATCGACCCGCCGTACAACACCGGCAGCGATTTCGTCTATCCGGACGACTTCAGCGACAGCATCCGCCACTACCTGGCGATGACGGGCCAGACCGACGGCGGCGTGAAGCGCAGCACCAATACCGAGGCGAACGGCCGGTTCCACACCGACTGGCTGAACATGATGTATCCGCGCCTGAAGCTCGCGCACGCGCTGCTGTCCGACGAAGGGCTGATCGCCGTGCACATCGACGAGCACGAGGTGCATGCACTCGTGCTGATGCTGCGCGAGATCTTCGGCGAGGAGAACGAGCTCGGTGTCGCCGTGTGGGACAAGCGCAATCCGAAGGGCGATGCGCGCGGCGTCGCGTACCAGCACGAATCGCTGGTGCTGTTCGCGCGCAATGCCGAGACGCTGCTCGAGCAGGCGCCGCTGAAGCGCCCGAAGCGCAACGCGCAGCGCATGCTCGATGCCGCGCACGACGCGGTGTACCGCAGCGGCAACGCAAAGGACGCGCAGAAGGCATACCGCGCGTGGATGAAGGCGCAGACCAACCTGTCCGGCGGCGAGGTGATGTACGACCGGCTGTCGGCCGACGGGCGCGTGTATCGCCTCGTGTCGATGGCCTGGCCGAACAAGAAGAAGGCGCCGGAAGAGTATTTCACGCCGCTGATCCACCCGGTCACCGGCAAGCCGTGCGCGATGCCGGCGCGCGGCTGGCGCAACCCGCCCGCGACGATGCAGGCGCTGATCGAGCGCGGCCAGATCGAGTTCGGCGCGGACGAAACCACGCAGCCGCAGCGAATCTACTACCTCGACGAGAACATGTACGAGAACGTGCCGTCGGTGTTGCCGTTCGCCGGCTCCGACGACGCGCTGCTCAAGACGCTCGGCATCCCGTTCGACCTGCCGAAGCCGGTCGATTTCGCGGCAGCCGTGATCGGCTGGTGCACGCGCGGCGACGACATCGTGCTCGACTGCTTCGCGGGCTCCGGCTCGACCGGCCACGCGGTAATGCAGGTGAACGCGACCGACGGCGGCGCGCGCCGCTACATCCTCGTGCAGCTGCCCGAGGCGCTCGACCGCCGCGACAAGACGCAGCTCGCGGCCGCCGATTTCTGCGCGAAGCTGAAGAAGCCGCTGACGCTCGCGGAAATCACGAAGGAACGCCTGCGCCGCACCGCGCAGCAGGTCGCGCGCGACTATCCGGAAAGCTATGGCGACCTCGGCTTCCGCGTGTACCGGCTCGACACGACCAACGTGATCGAGTGGGATCCGCGCCGCGACGACTTCGACCACGCGCTCTTCGCATCCGTCGAACACGTGAAGACCGGCCGCACCGAGGACGACCTGCTCGCCGAGCTGACGCTGAAGCTCGGCCTCGATCTGTGCACGCCGGTCGAGCATCACCAGGTTGGTGGCAAGACCGTGCACCTGATCGGCCGCTCGATCGTCGCGTGCTTCGATGCGCGCATTTCGCGCGACGACGCGGGCCCGCTCGCCGACGGCATCGTCGAGCTGCTCGATGCGACCGGCGCGACGCGCGACGTCACGTGCCTGTTCCGCGACAGCGGCTTCGTCGACGACGTCGCAAAGCTCAATCTCGCCGCGCTGCTCGAACAGCATGGCGTGAAGCGCGTGCGGAGCCTGTGATGCGGCTGCACTTCGAAGCGGACCTCGACTACCAGCGCGAGGCCATCGACGCCGTCTGCGACCTGTTTCGCGGCCAGGAATCGTATCGCGGCGACTTCAGCGTGCTCGCCAACGCCGCGCCCGGCACGACGGCTGCGGCCCAAGGCTCGCTCGGCTTCGCGGTGTCGGAGCAAGGCGTCGGCAACCGGCTGTCGCTGACCGACGACGCGCTCGCGCGCAATCTCGCCGACGTGCAGCTGCGCGGCGGGCTGCCGCCGTCCGGCCTGCCCGGCTCGCGCGATTTCACCGTCGAGATGGAGACGGGCACCGGCAAGACCTACGTGTACCTGCGCACGATCTTCGAGCTGAACCGCCGCTACGGCTTCACGAAGTTCGTGATCGTCGTGCCGTCGATCGCGATCAAGGAAGGCGTGCACAAGACGCTCTCGATCACCGAGGATCATTTCCGCTCGCTGTATGCGGGCGTACCCTACGACTACTTCCTGTACGACTCCGCGAAGCTCGGCCAGGTGCGCCACTTCGCGGCGAGTGCGGCGATCCAGATCATGGTGATGACGGTTGCCGCGATCAACAAGAAAGAGATCAACAACCTCTACAAGGACAGCGAGAAGACCGGCGGCGAGAAGCCGATCGACCTGATCCGCGCGACGCGGCCGATCGTGATCGTCGACGAGCCGCAAAGCGTCGACGGCGGGCTCGAGGGGCGCGGTCGCGAAGCGCTCGCCGCGATGGCGCCGCTCTGCACGCTGCGCTATTCGGCGACGCACGTCGATCGTCACCACATGGTGTACCGGCTCGATGCGGTCGACGCGTACGAGCGCAAGCTCGTCAAGCAGATCGAGATCGCATCGGCGATCGTCGAGGATGCGCACAACAAGCCGTACGTGCGGCTCGTCGGCGTGTCGAACCGGCGCGGCGCGATCAGCGCGCGCATCGAGCTCGACGTCGCGACCGCGGCCGGCGTGAAGCGCCAGATCGTGTCGGCGACCGACGGCGACGATCTCGAACGCCTGACGAAGCGCGCGCTGTATGCCGGGCTGCGAGTCGGCGAAGTCCATGCGGTGAAGGGCGCCGAATACGTCGAGCTGCGTCATCCGGAAGGCGAGGCGTTCCTGTCGCTCGGCGAGGCGTTTGGCGACATCGACACGCTCGCCGTGCAGCGCGAGATGATCCGCCGCACGATCCGCGAGCATCTCGACAAGGAATTGCGCCTGGCCGAGCGCGGCGTGAAGGTGCTGTCGCTGTTCTTCGTCGATTCGGTCGAGCGTTACCGCCGCTACGACGAGAACGGGGTGCCCGTGAAGGGCGACTACGCGCTGATCTTCGAAGAGGAATATGCGCGTGCGGCGCGCGTGCCGGCCTACCGTGCGCTGTTCGACGGCGTCGACGTCGCGCTCGAGGTCGAGCGTGCGCACAACGGCTACTTCTCGATCGACCGCAAGGGTGGCTGGACCGACACGAGCGAGAGCAGCGCCGCGGCCCGCGAGAACGCGGAGCGCGCGTACGGGCTCATCATGCGCGAGAAGGAAGCGCTGCTGTCATTCGACACGCCGCTGAAGTTCATCTTCTCGCACTCGGCACTGAAGGAAGGCTGGGACAACCCGAACGTATTCCAGATCTGCACGCTGCGCGACATCCAGACCGAACGCGAGCGCCGCCAGACGCTCGGCCGCGGGCTGCGCCTCGCGGTCGACCAGGACGGCGAACGCGTACGCGATGCGGGCGTGAACACGCTCACCGTGATCGCGACCGAGCGCTACGAGTCGTTCGCCGAGAACCTGCAGAAGGAAATCGAGGCCGATACGGGTATCCGCTTCGGGATCGTCGAGGAACACCAGTTCGCGGCGCTGCCGGTGCAGGAAGGCGACGGGCCCGCGCACGCGCTCGGCATCGAGCTGTCGCGCATCCTGTGGAACCACCTGCACGAGCAGGGCTACGTCGACGCGCAGGGCAAGGTGCTCGACCGGCTGAAGGATGTGCTGCGTCAAAGCGCGCTGGTGCTGCCGGATGCGTTCGAGATGCTGCGTGCGCCGATCGTCGCGACACTGCGCAAGCTGTCGGGCCGCTTCGCGGTGCGCAATGCGGACGAGCGCCGCGCGATCGCGCTGCGGCGTGATGCATCGGGCAAAGTTGTCGTGTTCGGTGACGACTTCCGCGCACTGTGGGAGCGTATCCGCCATCGCACCGTGTACAGCGTCGAGTTCGACAACGCGAAGCTCGTGCGCGACTGCACGGCCGCGCTGCGCGACGCGCCGGACATCGCACGCGCGCGGCTGCAGTGGCGCAAGGCCGAGATCGACATCGGCAAGTCCGGCATCGAGGCGATCGAGGTGGCCGGCGCCGGCACGGTGCTGATCGACGAAGGCGAGCTGCCATTGCCGGACCTGCTCACCGAACTGCAGGATCGCACGCAGCTCACGCGCCGCTCGCTCGCGACGATCCTGGCCGACAGCGGCCGGCTCGACGATTTTCGCGTGAATCCGCAGCAGTTCATCGCGGTGGCAGCCGATGCGATCAACCGCTGCAAGCGGCTCGCGCTGGTCGCGGGCATCGCGTACCGCAAGCTCGGCGAACGCCACGTGCATGCGCTCGAATCGTTCGAGAGCGAGGCGCTGACCGGCTATCTGCGCAACCTGCGGCCCGATGCGCGCAAGTCGATCCACGAGGCCGTCGTGTGCGAGACCGATGCGGAGCGTGCGTTTGCCGATGCGCTGGAAGCACACGACGGCGTGAAGCTGTACGCGAAGCTGCCCGCGTGGTTCCGCGTGCCGACGCCGCTCGGCAGCTATCACCCTGACTGGGCGGTGCTGGCGGAGCAGGATGGCGGCGAGCGGCTGTATTTCGTCGTCGATACGCCGAATGCGGACGGCAACGTGACGACCGAGCACGAGCGCGCGAAGCTCGCGTGCGGCGAAGCGCATTTCCGCGCGCTGGTGGACGGGGAAGACGCCGCGCGATTCGTGCGCGTCAGGCAGGCCGATGCGTTGTTCGAGCCGGTTGCAGCCGCCGCGCCGCTGGCGGGCGCGGGACGCTGAAAACGAAGGGCGGCGACGAGCCGCCCTTTTTTGATGGACCGAGCCTCGACGCGCCTGCGATGCCTGTTCTGCGCGACGAATCCGCCTGTCATTCGCATGAAAGCGATTCGTATCCTGATGCGTTTGTGCGCGTGGTTACGGCTGGTTGCAAATCGGGGTCGATGCGAGGCGGGCATGCGACAGCCCTTGTACGACGGTCATGAAAAAAGGGCGCCGAAGCGCCCTTTCTCCCGGATGCGTATGCCGTACTTACAGCGTGTGACCGAACGCGTTGCGATGCGCGTGATGCGTCGACGTCGAGGCATGTGCGGTATGGCCGTGCGTATGCCCATGACCGCGGCCTGGCTGCGTACCCGCACGATCGGCGATCGTGTCGGAGCGATCGGCCGCTCGCGCGAGGCCCTTGTCGCGGTCGCCCGAACGGAAACCGTTCGAGTTGCTCAGCGCTGCGCCGCTCATATGGCCGCCGGACATGCCGCCCGCGTTGCCACCCATGCCGCCCATGCCGCCTGCGCCGTGGCCACCACCGTTGCCGCCACCACCACCGCCTCCATTGCCGCCGGCCGCTGCATTCGCGGAAACGGCGCCGAGTGCGAATAGCGCGGCTGCCAGCACGGACAGATATCGTTGCATTTTCATTGTTTGCTCCCTGGAGCGCGTTTGTGTAGTTGCATTCTAGGAACGCTGAAAATTCGCGCGATTCCGCGTTGTAAATGATCGTAACGGCGCGCGTGGCGCGTATTCGTCAGACCAATTTGCAAAAGGCCGGCGCGGGCGCGAAATGCGGGGCCGGCCGCCGTGAGAAAAGGAAGATGAAAGGCGGAAACGGCGCCGCGGCGCCGCTCCGTCGACGATTGCGCTTACTGCGCGGGGTGCATGCCCTGCGCGGCGGCCTTGCGCTGCGCGGCCAACTCCTGCTCGTGCTTCCTCGCCATGTGGTGGCCGACGATACAGCCGCCGACCGCGCCGACCACGGCGTGATGTCCCGCATAGTGGCCGGCGACGCCGCCCACCACCGCGCCCTTCATGCAGCCCGCTGCGTGCGCGCTGCCGATCGTTGCGAGCGCAACGACAGCGGCGGTTGCGCACAACCTGATGTGTCGAATGGGCATCATGCGATCACTCTCCTCTTGTCGTCGTGATCAGGGTTCTCGTGATCCGGTCGCCGGGCTTCAATCCCAGCGGCCGCGCCATCCGCCACGGTCGCCGCGATCGCGCCACTCATGCTCGCGCCATTCACGGCGGCGCCATTCGTGTTCGCGCCATTCGCGCGCACGCCAGCCGTCGTCGCGGTAACCCACCGGCGCGTACATCACCGGTGGCGGCGGCGCGACGTAGACGGGCGCCGGCGCCGCGTAGACGCCCGGCACACCGACGCCGACCGACAGGTCGACGTGGGCCGATGCGACGCCCGATGCTGCCAGCGCCGCTACACCGAGAACTGCACCGAGAATAAGTTTCTTGCTCATCTGGCGACTCCCTGCACGTGTCGTGCTTCATGTGAATACGGTTCGGAGTCTAGACACCGGGCGCCGACACAGGTGAAACCGGTCTGCGAGACCGGTAACGGACGTTTACGGATGAGCGCAAAGCCTTGCGTGGCAAGGGCGACGAGCGCTTCGACGTGTCGTTGCAACGGCGCATCGAAGCGGTAAAGGCGGGAATTTTTGCCGAAGATCGGGCCGGCGATGCATGCAGCATGCAAACCGCACGCACGCCGTGCGAGCGGTTCGTCACGGCGTTACGCACGGATATCGTCGACGCTGCGCAGCCAGTGCACGCTGAACAGGTTGTCCGCATCGGTCCATACGGTGTCGGGCTCGAAGCCCGCACGCCGCGCGATCGCATGGAAGCCGTCGATCGTGAACTTGTGCGAGTTCTCCGTATGGATGCGTTCGCCGGCCTCGAAGCGGAACGGGTGGCCGCGCACGTGCACCGTCTGCGCGATATCGCTGACGAGATGCATCTCGATGCGCTGCCGCTCGCGATCGTAGAACGCGCAATGCGAGAACGCGTCGAGATCGAAGTCCGCACCGAGCTCGGCGTTCGCGCGGGCGAGCAGGTTCAGGTTGAACTGCGCGGTCACGCCCTGCGCGTCGTTGTACGCGTGATGCAGCGTGCGCTCGTCCTTCACGAGATCCGCGCCGACCAGCAGGCCGCCGCCGCGCAACAGCCGCGCGGCATCGCGCAGGAATGCGTCGGCTTCCTCCGGCGAGAAGTTGCCGATCGTCGAGCCGGGGAAGAAGCCGATGCGCCGGCGCGGCGTTTCGGTCAGCTCGGCCAGCTGGTCGGCCTTCGTGTAGTCGGCCGCGATCGGCGCAACGTCGAGCCACGGATACGCGGCACGCAGCCGCGCGGCCGCGCCGTGCAGGTAGTCGGCCGAGATGTCGATCGGCACGTAGCGCGCCGGCGCGTTCGCGTAGTTGTCCGCGCATGCGTCGAGCAGCACGCGGATCTTCTCGAGCGAGCCCGCGCCGAACTCGATGATGTCCGCATGCGGGCCGACGCGCCGAACGATCTCGGCCGCACGATCGCGCAGGATCCCGAGCTCCGTGCGCGTCGGGTAGTACTCGGGCAGTTCGCAGATGCGGTCGAACAGCGCGGAGCCAGCCGCATCGTAGAAGTATTTCGGCGAAATGCTGCGCGGCGTGCGCGACAGTCCGTCGATCAGGTCGCGCTCGAACGCGCTCGGCCGCGCATCGCGGGCGGGTTGCAGGCCACCGCTCGTGGCCGTCAGGTCAGACGTCTCGCGCAAGTCGCACTCCCGTGAATTGCCAGCGCGCGGCCGGCGGAAAGAAATTGCGGTACGTCGGCCGCTCGTGCCCCGGCGGCGTCGCAATGCTGCTGCCGCGCAGAACCTGCTGGCCAACCATGAACTTGCCGTTGTATTCGGCAGTGACGCCGGCGAGCGGCCGAAAGCCCGGATACGGCTCGTAGGACGAACGCGTCCACTGCCATGCATGCCCGAGCATCTGTTGAATGCCGTTCGTGCCGAACGCGGCTTCCCATTCGAATTCGGTCGGCAGGCGTGCGCCGGCCCATTCCGCGTACGCGGCCGCTTCGTAGAAGCTCACGTGACACACGGGCGCATCGGGCGCGAGCGGCTCCACGCCGTGCAGGCCGAACGCGCGCCATGCATGGACGATTTTCGCATTGCCGTCATCGTCGGGAATCCAGTAGGCGGGCCCCGACCACCCTTCCCGCTGCACCGTTGCCCAGCCGTCGGACAGCCAGTATTCAGGGCGTTCGTAGCCGCCTTCCGCGATGAAGGCCGCGAATTCCGCATTCGTCACGAGACGGTTCGCGATCTCGCACGGGCGCACGAGCGCCGTATGGCGCGGCCGTTCGTTGTCGAACGAAAATGCGTCGCCGTCGTGGCCGATCTCGATGAGCCCGCCCGGCTGATGCAGCCAGCGCAACGGGCCCGCATCGCCCGCGGCCAGTGCGGCGTGCGTGCCGGCGCCGCTGCGCGGCCGGAACGCGGGCTTCAGCGGGTTGCACGAGAACGCATGCAGCATGTCCGTGACGATCAGCTCCTGATGCTGCTGCTCGTGATGCAGGCCCAGCTCGATCTCGGGCGCAATCGCCGCGAGCAACGCCGGGTCGGCTCCATCGAGCGCGCGCAGCATCGCTTCGTCGACGTACTGCCGGTACGCATGCACCTCGTCGAGCGACGGACGCGTAAGCAACCCGCGCTGCGGCCGCGGATGGCGCGGGCCGAGCGCTTCGTAATAGGAATTGAAGAGGAACTGGAACGTGTCGTCGAACGGCGCGTAGCCCGGCACGCGGCGCATCAGCACGACGGTTTCGAAGAACCAGGTCGTATGCGCGAGATGCCATTTCACCGGGCTCGCGTCGGGCATCGACTGCACGGCCTGGTCTTCGGCGGACAGCGTCGCGGTCAATGCGACGCTATGGGCGCGCACGTCCTGGTAACGGCGCTGAAGCTGGGATGCAGGGAGGCTCATCGGTTTACCGTCCACGTCGCGATTCGCTGCGTTGCGTTGCCGGAAAAGGGAAAGCCTTGCGCTCGGATGCGCGCGGCTGACGTGCGACCTTCGTTGCTGCGTCGTCGGGCAGCCGGCGCGCGCGCCGGGCCGCTGATGCGGCGTCACTCCATCTGCCCATGCAGAACAGTATGGGCCAGAAATGTGAACGTCGCGAATCGGATTTCGGGTGAAACGAACGCGAAAGAAAAATGAAAGCATTCGCCATGCGCGGGTCGGCGGCGTGACGAACCGTCGATGCCCGTCATGGCGAGGCTCGGTAACGGAAGGAGGAAGGAACGCAATGTGCATGCCTGCACGTGCGCACTACCGACGCCTCATGACAGCCGCGCTGCTCCGATGAAAGGTCGATGGCTCGGGTTCGCCGGAGCAACGGCGCCATGCGGCTGGTCGAATGTCCGGTGTGCGGGACGACCGAGACGATATCCGTCTCGATCCGCGCGTTGGTATCGCGGCCGCCCGCCCGATTGTCAGCGGCTCATGCCTTCGCACGTTTCCCGGTTTTTGAAAAATTTTTCGCATCGATGTCACACGCCCTGGGGGCTCGCTCGTCATATCAATGGAACCCACACGAAAGGAGAAGGACCATGACTGCGAAACTCAATCCGTTTGCCGCCGCCCCCGCGCTGATGAAGAGCTGGATGACCGTATCGGTCGCAGCGGCCGGGAGCCTCGAGCCGACGCTGATCGAGCTGGTGAAGATCCGCGCATCGCAGATCAACGCGTGCGCGAACTGTCTTAACATGCACACCGTCGAGGCGCGCGAGCAAGGCGAGACCGAGCAGCGCATCAACCTGCTGGCCGCGTGGCGCGAAGCGCCCTGCTACACCGACCGCGAACGCGCGGCGCTCGGCTGGACCGACGCGCTCACGCGGCTGTCGGAGGGCCACGCCGCGCACGAGGCCGCGTATGCGGCGCTGAACGATCACTTCAGCCAGGAGGAACAGGTGAAACTCACGCTGATGATCAACGTGATCAATGGCTGGAACCGGCTTGCCGTCGGCTTCGGGCTGTGGGTCGATCCGGCCGAAGCGAAGGCTGCGGCGGCGAAGATGGTGGCCTGATGACGAACCTCGATCCGGCCGCGCGCAGTGCCGAAGACCGGGCTGACGCAGCAGCGAGCTTCAACCCGCTGCGTCGCACGCTGATCCGCGTCGCGTACCGGATGCTCGGTTCCGTCGCGGATGCCGAGGACATGGTGCAGGAGGCGTTCATCCGCTGGATGGACGTCGATCGCACCGAGGTGCGCGTGCCCGAGGCGTTCCTGCGCCGCATGGTGATGCGCATGTGCCTCGACCAGCTGAAGTCCGCGCGGCACCAGCGCGAGACCTATATCGGCCCGTGGCTGCCCGAGCCGGTCGTCGAGGAAGATGCACAGGAAGACGTCACGCTGCCGCTGATGCTCGCGCTCGAACGGCTGTCGCCGCTGGAGCGCGCGGCGTTCCTGCTGCACGACGTGTTCGGCCTCGAGTTCGACGAGATCGCGACGACGATCCAGCGCGACCCGGCTGCATGCCGGCAGCTTGCGGCGCGCGCACGTACGCATGTGCGCGAGGCGCGGCCTCGGTTCCATGTCGAGAAGCAGCGCGGGATCGAGCTGGCCGAGGCGTTCTTCGCGGCGTCACGCAGCGGCGACATGCGCGCGCTCGGCGCGATGCTCGCCGAGGACGTGAGCCTGCATTCCGACGGCGGCGGCAAGCGCGCGGCCGCGGGCAAGCCGGTGATCGGCTTCGAACGTGTGATGAAGGTGCACGAGTACCTGGCCGAGCTGTTCACCATGCATGCGTCGAAGCTCGTGCGGGCCGGGTTCATCAACGGGTTGCCGGGTTTCGTCACGCTGGAAGCCGACGGCGAGCTGCAGACTACCGCGCTCGAGATCGAGGATGGGAAGATCGTCGCGATCTATGTCGTGCGGAATCCTGACAAGTTGAAGCATCTGCACTGAGGGTGGCCGGTAGGCGCATTGCGCCTGCTGCCCCTTCTCCGCGCCCTGCTTTGCCTGTCGCCGGCTGATTGCGATGCGTGTATCGCACGACGCACCGTGCACATGTATGCGCAGTTTCGGCCGCAAAAATAAAAACGCCACGCGATGTTGCCGCGTGGCGTTCGTATGTTTGACGAGCCGGATTGCCTGTAGGCAATTCGCGCTGCCGGACCCCTTCATTTTGTTCGTTGGTAGGCTCGATTGGATTCGAACCAACGACCCCCACCATGTCAAGGTGGTGCTCTAACCAACTGAGCTACGAGCCTAAGAAGCCGCGAATTATAGAGAGGGTTTTCGAGGAGCACAAGCCCCTTCGTGAAAATTTTTTGAATCGGGGGTGCGGGACGCCGACGATCGAGGTTGCCTGGCGACGCCGGGGACGTCGGCGTCACTGTTTCACATCACAGCAAAACGTGTCGATGCGCTGTGATGTTATCCACATTCCCCTCTGGATAACCGTCCGACAAGCCTCTGGATTCACAGTGGAACGATTGAGGATATGTTGGCGCGGCCGTGAATCGACGAAAAGTTGTTCTGTGCTGCACAGAGCTTTTCGTGTGCATTGCCTGTGGTTATGCATTCCGCTTCACGCTGTAAATTCAGGACGTTACGGAGGTTATCCACTGTGAGGCGGCGCGCTTGTTAACTATCACTACGTATGTATACGAACTCTGTTAACACCTTTGGATAAGCACAGTCCGCCGACTGTGATTCGAGCAGGATATGCACTGCATACGGTGGCGGGATACCTGAATCGGCAGGCTGTGAGGCCTTCGGCCAATGTGCGAACGGCAGGTCTGTAGAATCGCCTGCGTTCACGATGCGATTCACCTTCTCGACGTCAGCATCACAAAGTCGAAGATCGTTCGGACGATCGCAAAGTGGTCTGAGCTGGCTGTGGTGAGCGGGCATCCCACAGAGGCTCGAGTCGAGCCGTGTTCATGGGGGAGCGGAGTTTCGCTACGATCCCAGGCAAGGAGATTTGAGTTTAGAGATGAGGTTCGGCGAAGGACGCCTGCAATGAATAGCCTGCCAATGAAACGCTGGTGAAGGATATCGCCGGGAACGTCGCTGTCGTCGTCACCGGTCGATTGCGTGGCACGGTCCCGATCAGTACGTGATCGAACCGAACTGATGTGAACGGAGCAAATCGATCATGGCGTTCATGCAGCCGGCGTTGTTATGCGAAGACCTCGATGCGATCATTCGCGACGAGTTGCGGCTTGGCAATGTCTTGCCGGAGTCTCCCGTGCGTGCCGACTGGCCGACGAAGGGTGGCATATTCGCGGCATTGCGCGACGATCTTCATCTGCACGCGCTCACGCTGCTGCCGCATGTGCGGCACTCGGTCTGCACCGATCCGCATTACGGATGGCATGACGAGTGTTTCTGCGAGCGGCACGGACATTTGCTGGTGGCGGGGAAGACGAAGCAGCCGAAGCGCTGAAGAATAGGCAGGAATGGAGGATCTCGAGCGCGCAGCAATGGATGTGGGCAATTACCGCAAACCAGATCGAAAACGCCGTGGCACACTCGTGGCCCGCGTGCGTAGCGCGTTTCACGATACGTGCAGACTCGACGCGTTCAGTTGTCCGAGCTGCGCGTCATGTTGAAAAGCTTGTTGATAATCCCGCGCCGGAATCAATCGAAATGCTGTGCAATGAAAGAGTGAGCGCTCCGTCGATGGATGATCCCATCACGCTGCGAGGCTTTGGTGACGGGGCTTTGAGCGTTTCGAGGCGTTGGGTCGATTGACAGGCGGGAAAACGATAGCACTAACGTTCAGGATGTGGATATCCCGAAGGTAAACTCACTCGAAACGCTGTGCGCCGCACCGGTGAGCGCAAGCACCCGCACTGGATGTGGACATCCAACCCGGAAGTTACTCGAAATGCTGTGAACGACGAAGGCGAGGGCGGCGATGTTCGATCAAGACATCGAGTTGTCCGTCCGATGTAGATAACAGACTCCGAACAGACTCCAATCGCTGTGCGCTTGAACGGTGTGCGGATGCACCGATGATTGTGCTGCCCGCATGATCAGCTACTTGGACGGCCGCATCGGAAATGCAGGGCCTGTGAGGCCGCGCATCGCATCACTCAAGTCTGCTGATCGAGCGCCTGCACGACCGCTTTCTCCCCGAGGCTCCCGGCTGGCCCGACCACCGCATAGTTGAGCCCGTTCACCGAACCATACCGCGCCAGCAACGCGCCATCCACGCGTTGCCCGGCCGGCAGCAGCCGATGTTGCGATTCCGCGGGCCGCAGATAGAAGCTCAGCGTTCGCCCGCCATCGTCCTCGTAGAGCACCATCGCAGCCGTGGCCCCGCTGTCCGTCGTAAACAACCGCCCGCCGATCGGCCTGAATCCCGCCGCGCTCAAATCCGGCAGCTTCGCCGACGCGCCGACGCGCCGGGTGAGCCACCCCTGCAAATCTCCCGCACGCGTCGGCCGGTAATCCACCTTCGCGGTTTGATCGACCACCATCATCCGGTAAGCCTCGACCGCATCGCTCATCGGCGCCACCGCAGGCGGCGCGTTCCACCCGCGCGCCTGCCACCCTCCGAAGGTCCCGAGCCCGATACAGAACACGAACGAAGCGGCCATCGCGAACCGCATCCGCGAGCGCTCCGCCCGCCGCGCACGAATCGCCGCAGGATCGAGCTCGGGGTTCTCGCCCGGCATCCGCACGCTTTCCAGCGCGGCCCGCAACCGCTGCGCATCCTGCTGCCATTGCTTCACCTGTTCCGCACTCTCCGGATGCAGCGCGAGATATCGCTCGACCGCGGCGCGCGCATCGTCGTCGAGCTGGCCGTCGACATAGGCCTGGAGATCGTGTTCGTCGGGACGGAGGTTGTTCATTTCATCAAGCGGAGAGAAGGAGCGGGAAGCTCGCCGTCGCTGAGCTGGCGCAGCGCCTTGCGCGCGCGGGAGAGCCGCGACATCACGGTGCCGATCGGCACGTCGAGCAGGTCGGCGACTTCCTGATACGTGAAGCCCTCGACCGCGACGAGCAGCAGCAGGCTGCGCTGCTCGTCGGACAGATGGCCGAATGCTTCGAGCGTCGCACGCGCGGCTACCTCGCGCTCGGCGGAAGGCCAGTGCGGCTCGTCGTCCGTGCGGATCCGGCCGAGCAGCCACGCGTAGCGTTTCGCGCTGCGTTTGCCGTCGAGAAACTGCCGGTACAGGATCGTGAAGAGCCAGCTGCGCAGCGATGCGTCGTCGCGGCGGCTCGTCCAGCGCGACAGCGCGCGCTCGAGCGTCGACTGGACGAGATCGTCGGCCGCGTGGACGTCGCGCGCCAGCCAGAGCGCGAAGCGTCGCAGCCTGGGGATGAGTTCGCGCAACGCGTCGTCGTCGAGGGCGTTTGGGGGCATGGCCTGGGCGCTAGCCGATAAGCGTGGAGATGCCGCGTAGGACGCCGGTCGGCGCCGCCTATTCCGTCAGCATACAAAAAATTTCTTCATGGAATAAAGCAGCGCGGGCGGCGTCCTACGCCCGTTCGACAATGATCTGACGATCGGGAGTGCATCCATGAAGCAATCTTCTTCTTCGCCGCCGCGGGAGCCCGGGCGCGGGTGGTGGCGCTGGGCCGTGATCGGCGGTGCGGTGGCCGGCGTGGCCGTCGCGTTCGGGTATGTCGGCGGATGGCTCGCGCCGGCGCGTCTGACCCCGCACCGGCTCGTCGATGCGCTGCAGACGGCCGGCGGCGGCATTCACCCGGGCTTCCGGCGCAATCATGCGAAGGGCGTGTGCGTGACCGGTTACTTCGAAGGCAACGGCGCCGCGAGCGCGTATTCGGTCGCGCCGTTCTTCAAGGCCGTGCGCACGCCGGTGGTCGGGCGGTTCGCGCTGCCGGGCGGGAATCCGTACGCGCCCGACAGCAGCGTGCCGATCCGCAGCCTCGCGCTGAAGCTCACAGCGCCGGACGGCCAGCAATGGCGGACCGGGATGAACGCGATGCCGGTGTTTCCGGTGGCGACGCCGAAGGCGTTCTACGCGCAGTTGCTGGCGACCCTGCCGGATCCGGCGACGGGCAAGCCCGATCCGGCGAAGGTGAAAGCATTTTTCGGCGCGCATCCGGAGACGGCCGCGTTCCGCGCATGGGTGAAGGGTGCGAAGCCGAGCGCGAGCTACGTCACCGAAAGCTATTACGGGCTGAACGCGTTTTACTTCGTCGACGCGGCGGGCAAGCGCCAGGCGGTGCGATGGCGCGTCGTGCCGGAGCAGACGGCCGGCGCCGGGGATGTCGCGACGGCTGCGGATCCGAACGTGTTGCAGCAGGACCTGACGCGGCGCATCGCGGACGGCGCGCAGAAATGGAAGCTGCTGGTCACGCTGGCTGAACCCGGCGATCCGGTGGACGACGCGACGAAGGTCTGGCCCGCTCAGCGCACGACGATCGACGCGGGGACGCTCGTGCTCGATCGCGTGGAGGCGCAGGACAGCGGGCCGTGCCGAGATGTGAATTACGACCCGACGGTGCTGCCGCAGGGGATTCAGGTGTCGGGGGATCCGTTGCTGGCGGCGCGGTCGGCTGCCTATGCGGATTCGTATCTGCGCAGGACGAGTGAAGAGGCCGGCGTGGCAGGCGTGGCGCGTTTGAGTGGGGAGGGACGGTGATGAAGGCTTCGACGATGTTTAGCTTGCCGGCGCGGGTGCTGCATTGGGTGATGGCCGCGATGATCATCACGATGTTGTTCATCGGGGTGGGGATGGTGGCGTCTGTTTCTGAGCGGCATGAGGTTCTGGTGGCGATTCACAAGCCGCTAGGTATTGCCGTACTGGTGCTGGTGTGTGTGCGGATCGTGGTGCGGATTCTGTCGAAGCCGCCAGCGTTGCCCGATGATCTGCCGTGGTGGCAGAAGGTTGCCGCGCACGGGTCGCATCTCATGCTGTATGCGCTGATGCTTGCGATGCCGCTGATCGGGTGGGCGATGCTGTCGGCGGGCGGGTATCCGGTGACGCTGGGCAGCGGCGTGCAACTGCCGGCGATTGTTTCCGCGGATCCGGTGACGTTCGCCTGGCTCAGGGTCGCGCATCGCGTGCTGGCCTATCTGTTCTTCGCGACGTTCCTCGCGCACTTTGCCGCGGCGCTGTATCACGGGCTGATTCGGCGGGACGGCGTGGTGAGGGCGATGGTGGGGCGGTAATCGACGGGAGGTTGCGTTCGCTGCGGCGGAGCTGTTCTCGGGCGACCGAGGCTGCGTTTGCCGTGTCGCTTATATATGACCATTGGCGAGGCTCAGCGGCCCCCGGCGCCGCGCGTCAAAAAAATTTCACAAAGGGGGTTGCGGAGACGGGGTTGGGTGCTTAGAATCACGCCTCTTTCGCGCTAACGGAAACGCGGCGCGGGGGAAGAAAGGGAAGCAGTGCGGTTGAGGGCGGGTTGTAGAGCCCCGGCGCACACGGAGTTAAACCGCAGTCGTCGCAATGAAGCAGTTAAAAAAGTTGTTGACGAGTTTTAAAAAACGGTTGATAATCTCGCTTCTCTGCTGCTGAAAACGCAGCGCTGCTGAGAAACACGAAGTTCCTCGCAGAAACGCTCTTTAAAAATTAACAGCCGATAAGTGTGGGCGCTTGATGGCCGCGAGCTGATCCTCGGATCAGATAGCGAAAGTATCAAGAGTCTCACACTAAAGTAAGTCAGGTTTATGAAGTGATTCATATACCTGTCA
>NZ_QTPW01000024.1:0-111753 GCF_003857965.1 Burkholderia sp. Bp9031 | reverse complement strand
AGTTGAAGTCGGTAGTGACGAAGGACCGGCTCGGCATCGGGACGACGCATTTCGAATACGACGCGTTTGGGCGGCGGGTTCGGAAGCTCAATGGGAGTTATGCGAGTACGGATTTCCTGTGGGACGGCATGCGGTTGGTGCAGGAGACGTATCACGATCGTCAGGGTGAGGAAGCGCTGACGTATTTGTATGAGTCCAATAGCTACGTGCCGCTTGCGCGAATTGATCAAGGCAAGCCGGTGGCTAACGATGCGGATGCACGGGACGCGGTCTACTACTTTCATAACGATGTTTCGGGGCTCCCGGAGGAACTGACCGACGCCGACGGCGAGCTGGTCTGGCAGGCCCGCTACAAGGTGTGGGGCAATGCGGTGCAGGAGGAGTGGATCGCGTGGGCGCCAATCCGGATCGACTCACGTCTGCATAACCAGCGACGTCAACTGCGCCGCCCGCGCTACTTCCGTCTTCGCATAGATCGACTTGATCTGCGATCGGATCGTGCCGATCGAGACACCGCGCAGTTCGGCGCATTCCTGCGGTGAATGCCCGTCGCAGCACAGCAGCACCGCGAGATCGGCTTCGGCCGACGACAGTCCATAGAACACCCGCAGTCGCTGCGCGCGCGCCGATGGCGAATGCAGGTCGGCCGCAGTCATCAGTGCCGCGACGCCAGGTCGTTCGCGCACAAGGCGCGACTGTTCCGGCACCGGCATCAGCGCAAGCGGCAGCGGTTCGCCTGTCGTCCGGCGCAGCATCAGTCCGCCGCGCGCAAACGCGTGTCGCCATTGCGCATCATCGACACAGCCTTCCGGCGCGAAGCGCCCGTTCACGATCCGCAGCGCCGGTTCCGCCGCGACCAGTTGATCGGCTGCGCGATTCGTATAGCGGAGTTCGCGTTGCGCGCCGAGCAAGAACACCGGCACCGGAATCGCATCGAGCGCCGATTCCGCGGCGGCCACGCGTGCTTCGAGTTCGCCGATGCGTGCCTGGATCCGTAGTGCGCGGCTGATGTGCGCGCCCATGCTTTCGATCGCGTCCCGCTGCAAGTCCGACAGGCCCTGCGATTCGGGGCCGCTCTGTACGCTGAGGAATGCGCCGGTGCGCTCGCCGCGATGGATGTACAGGCCGGAGATGCTGCCGATCCCGTAGGGCCTCAGGAATTCCTGGTAGAACACGCTGTGCGCGCGCTGCGGGCTGGACAGTTGCTTGATGTCCTCGAACCAGCGCCCTGCAGGCCAGTTGCCGGCGACCGGTACGACCGGGTCGTACAAATAGAACTCGGTGTTGTATGTGCGGTGGCATTCGGCAACCCACGGCTCGTCGTCGCCGGCAGCCCGCTCGATGGCCGGCACTCTCGCCACATCGTCGAACGACAGCAGCGTGGCCATGCGCACGCCGACCGACGATCTCAATCCGTCGAGCACGGTTTCCCATCTCTGATCGCCCAGTGCTGCAGCGTAGATGTCATCGATCAATGTCGATGGAATCAATTCGTTCCGTTGCATCTGGCTACCCCGCGTTACGCGTTCTTGTCGACCGCCTTTCACGCATCTTACTCATTCCCGCTCGAGGTTCAACATGCGTGCGAGTTTTCGGCCCGGAACGTGTGGCTTTTGGGGTGTTTCTCATCAGCCGTAATGGCAATTCTCAACATTCTTGCGGCGTTTTCCGCATATCGGACAAAGACGGCGGCATCGCGGGCCAGCAAGGATACGGAGAGTACGTTGACGATCGACGATGTCGTCGCGAGTGCGGAGCGGGCCGATAGCCGACTACAAGCCGGGACTGTTGATGGTCGCTTGCGACCTGTACTTGAAGCTTGCTCGGCGTGTCGTCGGCCACGATCTGGTTGCCACCGTGCTCGCCAGATCGCATGAACGCAGCCCAGAAAGGGCCTGGTTATCCGGCAGCTTCCACTGTACAAAGTTGGCGCCGTTCGGTACCCGGCCTGTAACGAGAGGGCGACGCGACACGCAGGGTGGCTGGCTGGATTGCAGAGGCGAGCTCTAATTATTTCATGAAAATTACAATAAGCCTTCTATGCGACTAAGTTAGTCAGAAAACAGAAGGATTGACTGCACCAACCCGACGCCCCGCATCGGTGCGCGCCAACGTAATCATCAGCTTATTGATTTAAATAGATCGAACCCTATAAAACAAGAACACCGCACGCCGCCCACCCGAAAATCGCCGTAGGCCTTATACGTCAAGCAACCATCCCGCCAATCCACCAAAAATAGCAACCTGATTGCACCCACCGCAAACGTCACCACCCCCGACAAGTTGCTCCCTAAGCGCCACCGAGCCACCGGTGAGTTTCTCCGTGTTTTCCCTCATACCCCCGCCATTTTTGACAGACGTTTTAAAAACCCCCATATAATTTCGGCTGCCTTGCCAACAGCTGTCGGACCATCCCTCCGACCAAGCGGTTGGCAAGCGGGGCAGGCGAAACGCTTGCGCAATGCAAGACGCATCACGATGTCTTTCCGAACCAGACGTCCCCTTTTGGGGACTGCAAGAGCCGGGCCCCGCTACGCAACATCTATCCGCAGGTCCGTCTTCATGTGTCTCGGGCGTGTCCTATGTCCTCGCCCCGGGTGCTGTTCGATTGCGCAAGTCATGCCGCCTTTGCCCGTATGACTAACAACATCGAGGAGCTCCTGATGACGCTTTCCCGTCTTACGTCCATTTCCGTCGCCGCCGTGCTGTTCGCCGCCGGCGCCGCCGCCGCGCAAGCGGAAACCGTGAAGATCGCCATCGCCGGTCCGATGAGCGGCTCGGTCGCCCAATACGGCGACATGGTGAAGGCCGGCGCGCTGACCGCGATCGAACAGATCAACGCGGCAGGCGGTGCGGGCGGCAACAAGTTTGAAGTCGTGCTGATGGACGACGCGTGCGAACCGAAGCAGGCCGTCGCCGTCGCCAACAAGATCGTCAGCCAGAAGATCAAGTACGTGATCGGCCATGTGTGCTCGGGTTCGACGATCCCCGCCTCCGACATCTACGAGAACGAAGGCATCGTGATGGTCACGCCGTCGGCCACCGCGCCGCAGCTGACGGAAGGCAAGAAGCGCCACTTCATCTTCCGCACGATCGGTCGTGACGACCAGCAAGGCCCGGCCGCCGCGCACTACATCATCAACAACGTGAAGCCGAAGAAGGTCGCGATCCTGCACGACAAGCAGTCGTACGGCCAGGGCATCGCGTCGTCGGTGAAGAAGGACCTCGAAGCCGCGAAGATCCCGGTCGTGCTGTTCGAAGGCATCAACGCCGGCGATTCGGACTACTCCGCGATCATCACGAAGCTGAAGTCGCAAGGCGTCGATTTCGTGTACTTCGGCGGCTACCACCCGGAAATGGGCCTGCTGATGCGCCAGGCGCGCGAGCAGGGCGTGAAGGCCACGTTCATGGGGCCTGAAGGCGTGGGCAACAAGGACGTGACGGCGATCGCCGGCCCGGCTTCGGAAGGCATGCTGGTCACGCTGCCGGCCGACTTCTCGGCCGACCCGGCCAACGCAGGCCTCGTGAAGGCCTTCGCGGACAAGAAGCGCGACCCGAACGGCCCGTTCCAGATGCCGTCGTACGCAGCGGTGAAGATCATCGCCGACGCGATCTCGGGCGCGAAGACGACCGATCCGACGAAGGTCGCCGCGTACATGCACAAGACGACGTTCGACACGCCGATCGGCAGGGTCGCGTATGACGCACAGGGCGACCTGAAGGCGTTCAAGTTCGTCGTCTACACGTGGCACAAGGACGCGACGAAGACCGCCGCCCGGTAATACGGAGTACCCGCCCCGCGCACCCGCTCTGCCCGTCACCCGGGCAGGGCGCGTGCGCATTTGGCCGTTGCGCGGCCAAGGGGCGGCCCGAGACGACACCGTGCGTTGCGCGCGGCCGAACGCCGTGATCCGGCGACGGCATGCGACCCAGCGCCAACGGGAGCTTCCCGCACATGACTGACTTCTTTCCGCAATTCGCCCAGCAGCTGGTCAACGGCCTGACGCTGGGTGCGATCTATGCGCTGATCGCCATCGGCTATTCGATGGTCTACGGCATCATCGGCATGATCAACTTCGCCCACGGCGAGATCTACATGATCGGCGCGTACGTGGGCCTCGTGACCCTGACTGCCATCGGCATCTCCGCCGGCTATCCGCTGCCGCTCGTGCTCGGCGCCGCACTGATCGTGTCGGTGATCGTCACCGGCCTGTACGGCTTCGCGGTCGAGCGCGTCGCGTATCGCCCGCTGCGCGGCGGCCCGCGCCTGGTGCCGCTGATCTCCGCGATCGGCATGTCGATCTTCCTGCAGAACTACGTGCAGATCGGCCAGGGCGCGCGCGACGTGTCCGTGCCGGTGCTGATCTCCGGCGCGTTCGACATCCATCTCGGCGGCGATTTCGACGTGACGGTTCCGTATGCGCGTCTGTTGATCGTCTGCGTGACGATCGTGCTGATGATCGCGCTCACGCTGTTCATCTCGCATTCGCGGATGGGCCGTGCGTGCCGCGCGTGCGCCGAGGACATGAAGATGGCGAACCTGCTCGGCATCGACACGAACCGCGTGATCTCGTTCACGTTCGTGCTCGGCGCGATGCTGGCGGCCGTCGGCGGCGTGCTGATCGGGCTGACGATCGGCAAGCTGAATCCGTATATCGGCTTCGTCGCGGGCATCAAGGCGTTCACCGCCGCGGTGCTGGGCGGGATCGGCAGCATTCCGGGCGCGATGCTCGGCGGCGTGCTGCTGGGCCTCGCCGAAACCTTCGCCGCAGGCTACATGCCGGCCGAGTACAAGGACGTCGTTGCGTTCGGCCTGCTCGTGCTGATCCTGCTCTTCCGCCCGACCGGCCTGCTCGGCAAGTCGGACATCGAAAAGGTCTGAGGGAGACGCAGATGAGTCAAGTCATTTCCGTTCGCCGCCCGGTCGCCGACGCATCGGTCGGCCAGGCGCTGAAGAACGCCGTGGCCGCCGCGCTCCTGACGGCGATTCTCACGATTCCGGTGCTCGGCCTGCAGCTGAAGCTCGACGGCTATCAGGTCGTGCTCACGCCGCACTGGCGCCCGGTGTGGATCGCGGTCGCGGCCGTGTTCCTGTTCCAGCTGTTCAAGCCGTGGCTCGTGCGCGCGAAATCGGCGGTGAAGCTGCCGGCGATGCCCGCGATGGGCGCGCAGCAGCAGCGCGCGATCATCTGGGTGCTGCTCGCGGTCGGGCTGGTGTGGCCGTTCTTCGGCTCGCGCGGCGCCGTCGACGTCGCGACGCTGGCGCTGATCTACGTGATCCTCGGCCTCGGGCTGAACATCGTGGTCGGTTTCGCGGGGCTGCTGGATCTCGGCTATGTCGGGTTCTACGCGGTCGGCGGCTATACGTACGCGATGCTGAACCAGTATTTCGGGCTGTCGTTCTGGGAGTGCCTGCCGATCGCGGCGATCGCGGCGGCGACGTTCGGCTTCCTGCTCGGCTTCCCGGTGCTGCGCCTGCGCGGCGACTATCTCGCGATCGTCACGCTCGGCTTCGGCGAAATCATCCGCCTGCTCGCAAACAACCTGACGAGCCTCACCGGCGGCCCGGACGGCATCTCGAGCATTCCGAAACCGACGGTGTTCGGCTTCGAGATGGCGCGCTCGGCGAGCGTCGAAGGCGCGAAGACCTTCCATGAGCTGATCGGGCTGGAATACAGCGGCGAGCACATGGTGATCTTCCTGTACCTGATCGCACTGGTGCTGGTCGGCTTCACGCTGTTCGTCACGAGCCGCCTGATCCGCATGCCGATGGGCCGCGCGTGGGAAGCGCTGCGCGACGACGAGATCGCGTGCCGTTCGCTCGGTCTGAACCCGACGCGCATCAAGCTGTCGGCGTTCACGCTCGGCGCGGCGTTCGCGGGCATCGGCGGCGCGTTCTTCGCGGCGCGTCAGGGCCTCGTGAATCCTGAATCGTTCACCTTCATCGAATCGGCGCTGATCCTCGCGATCGTCGTGCTCGGCGGGATGGGCTCGCAGCTCGGCGTGATTCTCGCGGCGATCCTGCTGACCGTGCTGCCGGAAGTCGCGCGCGGGTTCGCCGAGTACCGGATGCTGATCTTCGGTCTGGTGATGGTGTTGATGATGATGTGGCGTCCGCAGGGCCTGCTGCCCGCGAGCCGTCCCCACGTGGAGCTGCCGCAATGAGCGCGAATGCAGAACTGTTGAAGGTCGCCGGGCTGCAGATGCGCTTCGGCGGGTTGCTCGCGGTGGACGGCATCGATTTCGACGTGCGCCGCAACGAGGTGTTCGCGATCATCGGGCCGAACGGCGCGGGCAAGACCACGGTGTTCAACTGCGTCGGCGGCTTCTACAAGCCGAGCGGTGGCGACGTCGTGCTCGACGGCCACGCGATCGGCGGGCTGCCGAGCCACAAGATCGCATTGAAGGGCCTCGTGCGGACGTTCCAGAACATCCGCCTGTTCAAGTCGCTGACGGTCGTCGAGAACCTGCTCGTCGCGCAGCATCGCAAGGTGAAGTCCGGGCTGCTGCCGGGCCTCTTCTCGACGCCTGCGTATCGCCGCGCCGAGCAGGAAGCGCTCGAACGCGCGGCGGTGTGGCTCGACCGGATGGGGCTGACGTCGGTCGCCAACCGGCCGGCCGGCACGCTGTCGTACGGGCACCAGCGGCGTCTGGAGATCGCGCGCTGCATGATCACCGAGCCGCGTCTCTTGATGCTCGACGAGCCGGCGGCCGGTCTCAACCCGCAGGAAAAGATCGAGCTGCAGCACCTGATCGACAAGCTGCGCCGCGAGTTCGGCGTATCGGTGTTGCTGATCGAACACGACATGAGCCTCGTGATGGGCGTGTCGGACCGCATCCTCGTGATGGAGCACGGCCGGCCGATCGTGATCGGCACGCCGGAAGCGGTGCGCAACGACCCGCGCGTGATCAAGGCGTATCTGGGGGAAGAGTGATGCTGAAGCTGGAACAGGTCCATACGCACTACGGCGCGGTCGAGGCGCTCGCGGGCGTGTCGATCGAGGTGAACAAGGGCGAGATCGTCACGCTGATCGGCAGCAACGGCGCCGGCAAGACGACGCTGATGATGACCGTGTGCGGCACGCCGCGCGCGTCGTCGGGCCGCGTGCTGTTCGAGGGCAAGGACATCACCGCGATGTCGACGCACCAGATCATGCGGCAGGGGATGGCGATCTCGCCGGAAGGGCGGCGCGTGTTTCCGAGTCTGACGGTGCTCGAGAACCTGAAGATGGGCGGCTTCTTCGCGAGCCGTCACGAGATCGACGACGGCATCGAGCACGTGTTCAAGCTGTTTCCGCGCCTGAAGGAGCGCGCGTCGCAGCGGGCCGGCACGATGTCGGGCGGCGAGCAGCAGATGCTGGCGATCGGCCGCGCGCTGATGAGCAAGCCGCGTCTGTTGCTGCTCGACGAACCGACGCTCGGTCTCGCGCCGCTCGTGATCGCGCAGATCTTCGACATCATCCGGACGATTCGCGACGAAGGCGTCACGGTGTTCCTGGTCGAGCAGAACGCGAACAAGGCGCTGGGCGTGGCCGATCGCGGCTACGTGCTCGAAACGGGACGCGTGGTGCTCGCCGATACGGGCGCGAACCTGCTCGCGAACGACCGGATCAAGCAGGCGTATCTCGGCGGTTGACCGTTGCTCGCGCGCAGGCACGCACGTTGACGGGCACCACGGACCGATGCGGCATGAGCGTTTCAGTATGTCGCGCTCGGCACGGAAAAACGCCGGGTGGGCTGCTGCTCGACGTCTTCCCGTCGGCCGTGCATGGTCGCACCATCACGACCCCCACCCGATACACGGGCGACCATGCCGAGCCGGACCCCCACTGCTACTGGCCGCCGCCGTACAGCTCGTTGATACGCTGGAGTTCCCCAGACTTCTGCATACGCAGGAGTTCCTCCTTGACTTGCGCGCGCGTGATTCCGATCCGCGCCCCCGCCTGCGAACCTGCGCTGGGCATGCTGCCCATCGATGTCGCGCTGATCGCCGAGTCGGACGGCTTGTTCGACGCCGCCGCGGTGCCTTCGTCCTGTGCTTGGGCGAGACTCGACGCACCCAGCACACAGATGACGGCCAGTGCCGCCTTGTACATGCTCTTCATCGTGGCACCTCACATGAAAAAGCGCTGCAACAACAGCGCGACCGACGCGGATTCCGCATCGTCCGCATATTTCGACACTCCGCATGCGTGAGGCTGCTTCCGGCGTGCTCACCTGCATCGTGATGCGCGACGTGCCAGCATCCACGGTCGACAGACCTGCGTCTGTCCACGCCCACATTCGTAACGTCGATTCCCCCGGCGATTCCCCAAGGTTTTCCCGTGACTGGCGCATCGGCATGCGCGGCTTCGCGCCGCGGCCTGGTCGTGCGTGTCGAGTCGTCTTGCTCAGGCGTTATGTCGTATCGCGAATCGGATACTTCAGCCGCAATTGCATTGCGTCGGACAAATTCCGGATGCCGAACGCGGCAATGGGTTCGTCACGCACCTGCAACCGGAATGGCGGAATGATAGAACCCGCGTGCCGGATTGACGCCCTCTTGAAAGGGGGTAATTGCCGTAGTTGTCATGTGGAATGTCTAAGCTGGATGGATATCGCGGAACGTGTGAATGAATCCGGCGTACGCGCGAGGAGCGCATTCATGTCTGACAAGCACGTCGCGCTGACCAGTCATATTCGTCGGCTCTGTTCGCTCACCGTCGAGCCGCATCTCGTCATTCCTCATGTGATTGAGGCGGCCCGGCACATCGTCGGTGCCGATTGGGGCATGTTCTTCTATGCCGACGAGCACTACGCAGTGTCGGACGTGTGCAGCGAAAACGATACGGTCTACACGTTATTGCCGACGTATTTCGCGAATATCCACAACACCTCCCGGCAGGAGGTGCTGGGCGTCACGTTTTCCGATGCCATGCGCCGTGGGCGCGGTTTCGAGAACAGCGCGCACTACGACGATAAACTGCTGTCGAGCGAGATGTATGCGGATCTGTGGCGGCCGGTTTCGATGCGTCATTGTCTCGAGCTGACCGCGACAGACGGCACACGCGGCTGGGGCAGCCTGCTGCTGTCTCGCGCATCAGGCTGTCGTCCGTTCTCGGAACAGAATCACCGCGACATCGAACCCGTGGCGCGGCATCTCGCTCACGCGCTATCGCGGCCCGTGCAGCCGTCGCTGCACGAATCGGAATGCAGCCTGTCCGCGATCGTGGTGGTCGACGACGATGGCCGGCTCCTGCTGTACAACGCAGACAGCATCCGGATGCTGTCGCTCGCGGCCGGCGAGCCGCTCGCGTTCTACCGTCACGAACGCTTGCCGGACTGGCTCACGCCGCTTCGGTCGAACATCAACCGGATCTGGCGCGGCTATCCGGCGCAGCCCCCGACGTTCGAGCGTCGCAACAATGCGGGCCGCTTCCGGTTCATGGCCTATCGATGTACCGACACGGCCGTGTTGCAACGCGATTTCGCGATCGTGATCTATATCGAGCACTTTCCGCCGCTCAAGCTGACGATCGAACGGCTCGGCTTCGCGTTCGGCCTGACCGAACGGCAGCGCGAACTCTGCGAGCAACTCGTGCTGGGCCGATCGCACAGCGAGATTGCGCGTGGCTTCGCGCTGCGCGACAGCACGGTCGTCGATCATGTTCGCAAGATCTATCGCAGGCTCAACGTACACAATCACGACGAGTTGCGCAGCGTGTTTCGGATCGGAAGGCATGGCTAGGTTACGAGGCGTGCGGCGCGGCACGCCTCGTCCTGCTCGAATCTTCCCGCCCGCTGTTTGCGTGCGGCGTTGCGCTTGTCGTTCTGTTACAGCGCGCGTGTGATCGCCTGTTCCAGCAGCGACAGCCCGAGATCGATTTCCGCTTCGCTGACGGTCAGCGGCGGCGCGATCCGGAACACGCCGCCCATGCCGGGCACCTGCACGATGTTCATGCTGAGCCCGAGGTTCATGCATTCGCGCGTGATCTTCGCGCCGAGGCCGTCCGCCGGTTCCTTCGTCCGGCGATCCTTGACGATCTCGACGCCGAGCAACAGTCCGCGCCCGCGCACGTCGCCGATGCAGTCGAAGCGCTCCATCAGGTCGAGCAGCCCGCGCCGCAGCCGGTCGCCCATCACGTTCGCGCGCTGGACGAGGCCGTCGCGCTGCACCACGTCGAGCACGCGCAGGCCGACCGCGGCCGGCAGCGGGTCCGACACGTGCGTCGTATAGAACAGGTAGCCGAGTTCGTGCGCGCGCTCCTCGATCTGCGCCGACGTGACGACGGCCGCAAGCGGCAGCCCGGCGCCGAGCGTCTTCGACAGCGTGAGGATGTCGGGCGTCACGCCGTCGTGCTGGCACGCGAACATCGTGCCCGTGCGTCCGATGCCGGTTTGCGCTTCGTCGAGGATCAGCAGCATCCCGCGTTCCTCGCACTTGCGCTTGAGCGCCGCCATGTAGCCGTCCGGCAGTTCGATGATGCCGCCCGAGCTGAGGATCGGCTCCGCGATGAACGCCGCGAGGTTGCCGCTCGACTGGCGATCGATCAGGTCGAATGCGTAGTCGAGTTCGGCGAGGGTGTCGTAGGTGCCGTTGCGCTCGAAGCGCGGCCGGTACGTGAACGGCGCCGGAATCGCGAACGAGCCGACGGCGGCCGGGCCGACGCCCTTGCGGCCGGCGCTATACGTGGCGGACGCCGCCGCGCCCGTCATGCCATGCCACGACTGCGCGAAGCCGACGATCTCGTACTTGCCGGTGACGAGCTTCGCCATCCGGATCGCCGCTTCGTTCGATTCCGCGCCGGTGCTCAGCAGCAGCGCGCGATCGAGCCCCGGCGGCGTGATGTCGGCGAGGCGCGTCGCGAGATCGACGACCGGGCGCGACAGCATTCCGCTGAACAGGTGATCGAGCCTGCCCGCGTATTCGGTGATGACGGAGACGATTTCCGGGTGGCTGTGTCCGAGCACCGCGCTCATCTGCCCCGACGTGAAATCGAGGATCGCGCGGCCGTTGGCGTCGTAGACGAAGCTGCCTTGCGCGCGCTCGATGATCATCGGCTCGAACGTGCCGCCGTAGCGGATCAGGTGCTGCCTGGCGTTGTGCCAGAAGGTTGCGTCGTCGTTCAGGGACATCGGGCTTCTCCGGACAAGGGCAGGGATCGCTTGCAGTCTAGGCGGCGGTCTGGTTTTATGGAAACGAATAGTTCTTATGCAAGGTAGAAAAGGAGCTAATACCTTGGGACGCTCGCTTGAAATCGACCTGCTGCGCTCGTTCGTCGTCATCGCCGAAGTGCGTTCGTTGAGCCGTGCGGCGGCGCGGGTCGGCCGCACGCAGTCCGCGCTCAGCCAGCAGATGCGGCGGCTCGAGGAGAGCGTCGACCAGCCGCTGTTCCAGCGCACCGGCCGCGGCGTGCTGCTGACGCATCCCGGTGAGCGGTTGCTCCTGCATGCGCAGCGCATCCTGCGGCAGCACGACGAGGCGATGGCCGATCTGTGCGGCACCGGGTTGTCGGGCACCATCCGGTTCGGCTGCCCGGACGATTACGCGGCGGTGTTCCTGCCGTCGCTGCTGCGGCAGTTCTCGAGCCAGCATCCGCAGGCGATCGTCGAGGTCGTGTGCGGGCCGACGCCGCGGTTGCTTGAGCAACTCGACAAGCGGGCGGTCGATCTCGCGATGATTTCATTGCCGGACGATGGGGCGACCGACGATTTCATCCGCCGCGAGCAACTGGTCTGGATCGGCTATCCGGGGCTGGACGCCGCGCAGTTCGATCCGTTGCCGCTCGCGCTGTCCGATCCCGATACGCTCGATCACATCGCGGCCTGCGATGCGTTGCAGCGTGCGGGCCGCGATTATCGCGTTGCGTATGCGAGCAGCAGCCTGGCGGGGCTGACCGCGCTGGTGCGTTCAGGGCAGGCGTTCGCGGTGATGACGCAGACGGCGGTGCCTGCGGATCTGGCGATTCTCGCCGGCGATCGCGGGCTGCCGCCGCTGCCGGCGGTGGGTATTACGCTGAGGTTCGACCGGAAGCGGCCGTCGCATCTGACGGCGGCGTTTGCGGAGCATATTCGGGCGGTGTTGCCGGTGCTGTGAAGACGGGGGAGGGCTATTGCGTGATCGCTGGAGAAGCCGGCAACTCGGTAGTCCAACCTGATCAGCGGACAGTCTCTCGTGTCGAGATACCCTGTGTATTCCCGAATTCGAATGACATCGCGGTGAACACTGCACAAACAAAAAAACCGCGAAGCGTTGCGCTGTCGCGGTTTTTTGCACTTGCACGAAACACGAAGAAACCGTGTCTGGTGCCGACGGCGAGACTCGAACTCGCACAGCTTTCGCCACTACCCCCTCAAGATAGCGTGTCTACCAATTTCACCACGTCGGCACTGCAGGGCCGCAATTCTAGCGTCACCTTGCGCGTTTGTGAAGGGGGCGTGACACGGTGGTGAGGGAGGCGGAAGCGATCCCGGTAAAATTCGTCGGATCGATCCGACGATCATCGCAACCGCAACCCGTTTTCTCCCCGTGACGACGACCCTCGAACAACTGCAGTCCGGCCAGCTGTCGGGCGCCCGGCAACTCAAGCTCGCGTGCGGGCTGACCGAATTTCCGCGCGAGATCTTCGATCTGGCGGACACGCTCGAAGTACTCGACCTGTCCGGCAATGCGCTGTCCGCGCTGCCGGACGACCTGTCGCGGCTGCAGCGCCTGCGCATCCTGTTCGCGTCCGGCAATCGCTTTACCGAATTCCCGGAAGTCCTCGGCACGTGTGAGCAGCTCGACATGATCGGCTTCAAGGCGAACCGGATTCGTACCGTGCCACGCCATTCGCTGCCGCGCGCGCTGCGCTGGCTGATCCTCACCGACAACGACATCGACGCACTGCCGGCCGAGATCGGCGACTGTTCGCGCTTGCAGAAGCTGATGCTCGCGGGCAACCGGCTGCGTGCGCTGCCCGCCGAAATGGCAGCCTGCGGTGCACTCGAACTGGTCCGGCTGTCGGCGAACCGGCTCGACGCGCTGCCGGAGTGGCTGCTGCGCCTGCCGCGCCTCGCGTGGCTCGCGTCCGCCGGCAATCCGTTCGGCGCCGCGCCGGAGGCAGCGGCTTCGGCCGAGCCGGGCGTTGCCGACATCGACTGGACGTCGCTCACCTGCGACCAGAAGCTCGGCGAAGGCGCATCGGGCGTCATCTACCGCGCGCAGTGGCGCACGGACGGCCCCGCGCCGCGAGCGGTCGCGGTCAAGTTGTTCAAGGGCGCGGTCACGAGCGACGGCCTGCCCGATTGCGAAATGGCCGCTTGCCTGCACGCCGGGCGCCACCCGAACATGATTCCGGTGATCGGCAAGGTGCGCGGTCATCCGGACGGCACGCACGGCCTCGTGATGGAACTGGTCGATCCGGCGCTGACGAACCTCGCCGGGCCGCCGAGCTTCGCGTCCTGTACGCGCGACGTGTATGCGGCCGACGCGCGATTCGAGCCGGCCGCGGCATCGCGAATCGCGCTCGGCATCGCGTCGGTCGCGGCGCATCTGCACGCGCGCGGCATCATGCATGGCGACCTGTACGCGCACAACATCCTGCACGACGGCGAGGGCGGTGCGCTGCTCGGCGATTTCGGCGCGGCGTCGGTCTACGACGTGAACGACCACGTGCGCGCAGCGCGGCTCGAACGGCTCGAAGTCAGGGCGTTCGGTTATCTGCTCGGCGAATTGCTGGCGCGATGCGAGCCGCGTGCGCGGGAAGGTTCGCACGCACTCGATGCGCTGGCGGCTGCGTGTCTGAACGAGGATGTCGACGCGCGGCCGTCGTTCGGCGAGGTATCGGCCGTATTGGCGGCGTCGAAGGCGTGACGGCGTTCCGTCGCGGCGCGGGCGCTCGCCGTGCGGACCGTTACGCTTGCCGCGCGGTCAGCAGCCTGATCCCGAGCCCGACGAACAGCAGCCCGCTGGCGCGCTTGGCCGCACGAACCCACGGGCTGACGCCGAAGCCGCGATGAAGCCGGCGCACGCCGAACGAATAGACGCTGTGCACGACGATGACGGTGCATGCGATCGTCGCGTACATCACGACGAACTGCATCGCGAGCGGGCGATCGTGCGCGATGAACTGCGGCATGAACGCCGACAGAAAGATCATCGTCTTCGGATTGCTGCCCGACACGAACAGCGCTTCGCGGAACAGCTTCCTGCGATCGGGCACGGCGATCTGCGCTGCGCCGGTCGACGTAGCGGCCTTCCGGTCGCCGCGCAGTTGCCGGATGCCCAGAAAGATCAGATACGCGGCGCCGACGATCTTCATCGCGATGAACAGCGGCGGCATCGCGGCGAGCACCGCGCCGACGCCGAGCGCGACGAGCATCACGACCACGGCCTGCGCGACGAGATTGCCCGCGATCGTCGCGGCGGTGCCGTGCGTGCCGTAGCGCACGGTGTTGCGAATCACGAGCAATACGTTGGGCCCGGGCGACAGCGTCGTCGCGAGATAGGCTGCGGCAAACAGCATCCAGGTCTGAATGGCCATGCGTCGCTCCGAGAGGCGGTTCCGGCGGTCGGGATGAAGTGATGATGCCACGCCAAAACGGCGCAGGCATCCGCCGGAACCGTGGCGGCGCGTCAGTTCGCGTCGCGCACGCAGTAGGTCGCGATCGACGACGGCGTATCGATCGCGGCCGGCCGCGTCATCCAGGCGATCCACGCCGCCCATAACCCGCAGACGATCAACGCGGCGACATTCAGCGGCGTCCGGTAGCGGACGATCAGATCGGCCAGCGGCAGGCGTTCCTTGTTCATGTTCGTCTCCATCGGTCGGTGCGGTTGCGGCATTACAGGCCGGTATGGGAAGGCGCCTTCGCGTCGCAGCTCACGGACACCGTCGAGCCGTCGGCGAAATGCAGCCGGAACGGCACCTTCGCGCCGGGCGCGACCGGCTGGCGCGGCTCCTCCAGCATCACGTGATAGCGCTTCGGCTTGAACGTCAACGTGCCGTGCGCAGGCACGGTGACCGCATCGACGTGAACCATCTTCGCAGTGCTGCCGGCCGTCTGCGTTTCGTGGATCATCGCCATCCCGAACGCGGGCGTATCGATGCCCGTGAGCGTGGCAGGCTTGTCGCCGTCGTTCTTCAGCGTGAAGTAGCCGGACGACGGCACCGTCGCCGGCATCGCGCGGATCCAGCACGCATTGGCCTGTACGGTCGACGCGGCGAACGTGACCGGTGCCTGCAGCGCGAGCAGGGCAAACAGCAGGCTGGTTGGAATCGAGCGTTTCATCGAGTGTGTTCCTGGTCGGAAGGAAGATTGCCGCGTGGGTATCGTGCGGGTTACTTCAGCGTGAACGTATAGCGGCCTTGCGTGCGATGGCCGTCGCTCGCCACTGCAACCCATGTGACCGTGTACGCACCGGGTGCCAGGTTCGCCAGCGCGACGTGCATCCGTTTCCGGTTGCCGGCGTCGACGACGGATTTCGCGTCGACGACCGACTGGCCGTTGCTGTCGGTGACGGCAATGGAACTGAATGCAGGTTCGAGCGTTTCGCTGAAGTCGATCGTGACCGCGTGCGGTGCGCTCGACAACGTGGCGTTGGCGGCGGGTTCGAGGGTTTTCGGATGCGCGTGTGCGTGAGCGGCCTGTGCGACGACGAAGCCGAGTGCGACGAGTGCGCCGCGGAGGAAAGCAGTGGTTTTCATGACGGGATGATCCGGTTGTGAATGACAAGGAGCACGATGCATTCGACACGCGGCCATGCATTCGCGTGCGCGCGATTGCCTGAAGCGGGCGAGCACACGCACGGCATGGAGCCGCGAGCAATACGGTCGAACATGATCGTCCTTCGAAACGTGACACGGCATGCACGCGCAGCGCGCATGCGGACGGCGCGATGCGCTACGGCATCACGCACAGTGACGACGAATCAGGACGCGAACGGCGGGGCGCGCGGTTGCGCGGCCGTGAGCGGCAGCGTGCGGCGCAGGCTTTCGAAACGGGTTGCTTCGCGATGCTGGAGGGGATGAATGTTGGCCGCGAACGTGAGTTCGGGCGCGGGCAGGGCAGGTGTATGGGCAAGCAGGCTGCAATAACCGCAAGCCTGCAGATGGGCCTGCAGGCTCTTCGACGACGAATCGCCGGCATGGTCGCTGCCAGCCGGCGCAGCCGTGCAGTAACCGGCAAGCAGCGCGTCGACGCGGTCTTGCGTCGTCAGCGCCTGCGAGATCGTCGGCGCGAGCGCCGTCATCAGGATGGCAAGCATCCCGATCAGACTGACGATCTTCCGGAGGCGGCGACTCAGCATGCGATACGCGGCGGCGTGTGGACGGCAATGGGGCGGATTATGCCATGCGCGTCAATGCGCATGTCGGCTGGGGCGTGCGGCGTTGCAGCGCGCTATGCGTGCTTCGCCAGATATTTCGTGATCAACATCATCTGCGCGGCCCAGCCCTGATCGTTCATCTCGCGCGCCTTCGCGCGGCGTGCTTCGATCAACTGGTCGAAACCCGTCTCGGTGACCGTCAGCAGCGTGCCGCCGTTGGTTTCCGCAAGCGTGAAGGTGACGAGCGTCATCGGCTCGGACGCGTAATCGAAGTTCGGATCGATCGCGAACGGGTGCCAGCGAAAGGAGAACAGTTGCTTCGGCTCGACGCGATCGACGACGATTTCGAACACAGTGCCCGCATACGGCTCCTGTGCCTTGGCGACGTCGTCGTCGACGCGCGTCGGCGTGATGCGGCCGAACAGCGGCTGGTCGGCCACGAACGGCCCGTCGAACGTCACGCCGAACCAGGTGCCGAATTCCCCGGCATTGCTGACGGCTTCCCAGACGCGCGCGAGCGGCGCGGCGAGCAAGGCTTGTTTCTCGATGGGATCGGTTGGCTGGGTCATGACGTTCTCCAGGCAGGCATCATCGTTGCAGGACGGCGCGCGGTCGCACGCCGCGATCAGTCTTCAGTCGATCATCTCCGCGTCGGGCACGTCGAGCACGATATCCGAGGTCGCGACGGCCACGCACGGCAGCGTGTAGCCGTCGGCCTTTTCCTCGCGGCTCAGCCCCGGCCATTCGATCGTGTAGCGTACGCTTCCGCTGACGATCCTGCACAGACAGCTTCGGCACGTGCCGTTGCGGCACGAGCGCGGCAGCCTGACGTGCGCGAACGCGGCGGCCTCGAGCAGTGTCAGCGAATCGGGGGCGTCGAACGTCGCGCCGAGCGGCTCGATGCGCACGAGGGGCGGGTGGTCGGAATCGGTCATGGGTCGAAACGGGCGGCGAAACGGGCGGCGAAGCGGCGGCAAGGCGAGCGCCAAGCATACCCGAAGCCGCCTGCGGCCGGCGCCCGCCGGGCGGCCGGCCCGGCGGTCAGTGTCGCCGCAGGTAGCGGTACACGGTGTTGCGCGCGAGCCCGAGCTCACGCGCGGCGGCCGATACGTTGCCGCCGTGCCGCGCGAGCACCGCATCGATCACCGCGGCCTGGTGACTCTGCAGCGTCGTCGCTTCGCGCGTGTCGGCCGGTGCGGCTTGCGCTGAAGTCGCGTCGTCGCAGTCGAGCCAGAAATCGTCGGGCAGGTGCGCGAGCGTGATCTCGGCTTCGTCTTCGGCGAGCATGCCGGCCGTACGCAGCATGTTGGTCATTTGCCGCAGGTTGCCGGGCCAGCGGTGTCGCATGAACGCGTCGAGCACGTCGGCCGCGAGGCGGGTCGGCATCGGTTCGCTGCGCGCGAGCCGCGCGAGGATCCGCTCGACGAGCGCGGGCAGGTCGGTACGCGCGGCGAGCGCCGGCAGCGTGACCGCGAGTCCGTTGATCCGGTAGAACAGGTCTTCGCGGAACGTGCCTTCGGCGATCATCGCGCGCAGGTCGCGATGGGTCGCGCAGACCACGCGCACGTCGACCGGCACCGCGCGCGCGCCGCCGAGCGGCATCACCGCGCGCTCCTGCAGCACGCGCATCAGTCGGACCTGCTGCGCGAGCGGCATGTCGCCGATTTCGTCGAGAAACAGCGTACCGCCGTCGGCCTGCGCGATCTTGCCGGGGCTGCCGCGCTTGCGTGCGCCGGTGAAGGCGCCGTCTTCATAGCCGAACAGTTCGGCTTCGATCAGCGAATCCGGCAGCGCCGCGCAGTTGACCGCGACGAACGGGCCGTCCGCGCGCGGCGAAGCCTGGTGGAGCGCACGCGCGAGCCATTCCTTGCCGGTGCCGGTCTGGCCGAGGATCAGCAGCGGCAGGTCGCGTCCACGGATCTTCGCGACGCGTTCGAGCACGGCGGCCATTCGCGCATCGCCGGTATCGAGCGTTGCGAACGTGATCGCGTCGGGGTCCGGCGCCCGCGTGTGCACGGCAGGGGCAGGCGGCGTGACGGCGACGGCCGTCTTGTGCGTTTCCGCGAATTCGCAGCGCGCGAGCACGCGCACGCCAGTCGACAGCGTGAGGCGAAACGGTGCGCCGGGCGCGCGGGCCGCCTGCTGTGCGAGTTGGCCGAAGTGCATCCCGAACAGCGCATCGCAGCCTTGATGCTGCAATGCATCGAACGTCGCGCCGAGCTGGAATTGCGCGCTGCGGTTCGCGGCGATCAGCCCGCCGTCGGGGCCGAACGCGACGAGCCCCGCGAACAGCGAGTCGACGCAATCCTCGTGTGCGTGAAAGCGCAGCCGCAGCGCTTCCGCGCACTGGTTCGCGAACAGATGATTCTCGATCAGCTGCGCGGACATCCGCACGAGCGCGAGCGTATGGGGGCTGAAGCCGCGCGGGTCGCCGCTCACGTCGAGCGTGCCGAGCGTGCGGCCGAACGGGTCGATGATCGGCGCGCACGAGCAGGTGAGGATATGGTTCGCGCGCAGGAAATGTTCGGACCCGTGCACGGCGACCGCCTGGCCCGATGCGAGGGCGGTGCCGATCGCGTTCGTGCCGCGTGCGCCTTCGGCCCACGATACGCCGGTGCACAGTGCGACGCGGTTGGCTTTCTCGATGAAGTCCGCGTCGCCGATGCTGTGCAGGATCACGCCATCGGCATCGGTGAGCAGCACGAGGCTTTGCGTGTCGGCGATCTGCGCGTGGAGGTTCTCCATCACGGGGCGTGCGTGCGCGAACAGTGCGTGGTTCGTGTCGAGCAGTTCGCGCAGCGCGAGTCGCGATAGCGGCGAGAAATCGGGGCGCTCGTTTGCGCGCAGGCCGACCGCGGTCGAACGGGCATGCGCCTGCGCGAGCAGGTCGTTGCGGCCCGCGGTGGCGGGCAGCACGAAAGATTGAGGCATGTCTTGTCTCCTGTCGGCCCCAGTTAGCGCTTTAGCGCTTACTGGGGCCCCATGCTTCGCGGTCGGCCCGAGTTGGCGCTTTAGCGCTTACTGGGACCCCATGCTTCGCGGCCGGTTCAATTAGCGCTTTAGCACTAGGTTGGACCCCATGCACCGCGGTCGCCCCACCTAAACGCCTTGCACCGCACCATCCGCCACCCGAGCCGCCACGATCGATATCGCCTCATCATACAAGCGCGGCGCGCGTTGTGCGACCGCGTACAAAAACCCCTTGCTTTTAAGCGCCCGCCTGCAATGATGGAAATGGAGCACGCACGCGCCGTGTTCCGCATCGCAACATGCATGCGACGTGACATGCATCCGTTCGGGAGAAGCATCATGGTTCGGACGGAACTGAGAGTCGTGCTGGCGGCCATCGCCACCTTCATCATGCTGGGCGGCATTGCCGTGGCGATCCACGGTCTGCTGTTCGACCTGACCGACGCGGTGCAATACGGGGCAGCCGCGATTGCGGTGGGCGCCACGACCGCCGCGATCTCGCTGAATATCTGGCCCACCGATCCTCATTGACGCCATTCGCCAAACGGTGCCGGATGTCGTTCTGGTCAGAGGAAATGCGCGTCGGAACGACGCACATCGCAAATTTTGCCTCCTGCGCGAAACCGTCTAAAGTGGAATGCAACCGGCATGCATTGTCCGCGCCATACCCCCGTGGATCGTGCCTCTGCCGGCGAGCCCGCGTACACATTCGTTCGGCCGGTAGCGGACGACGAACGCGGTCATTTGCTTTCTACCGGACGATAGGCGGCTCCCATGCAGATCCATTTCACGAACGAGAAGCCTGAATATTCGGGGCGCGACTTGATGCTTGGATTCACGGCGCTGGTCAATGGCGAGCGCGTCCAATGTCAGATTACCGCCGAGGCGCTGGAGGACCATTTCGGTGCGGCGTCGCCGCGCTTCGAGGACATGGTCGGTGCGTACGATCAGCACCGCGAGCGCATCGAGGCGGCCGCGCGGCGGCTGTTGTCCGAGACTCGCGCGCAATGCGTGACGCTGCGCAGCGGCTACGTGCGCTTCTACGAGGCGAACTGGCGCTGAGCCGGACGACCGGGCAGCGACGGAGCGGGCGCCGAATACCGGCGCCCGTGTCGTGTCGGCGCATGCTCGTCCGGTGCTCCGCTCGCGCGGGGGATGATGCGCGGCACGATTCGAGCATCGTGCGGCGCGATGGCGTGCCGGTGTTCCGTTTCCCTTAATCTGCCCCGATGAGTGCATAGGCGCCGCCGGTTACGCCGTTCGCGCGCGCGATGCGGGCGAAACCCGTGTCGGCGAGGTGCATGCCCGCAATCAACACGTTGTCCGAAGCGACTTCGGCGAGCGTGGCCGTGCGTGTCGCACACGCTTGCGACGGATCGTGGTCGAACGCGATCGACACGTCGGGGCGGGCGACCTGGATCGGCGCGAAATGCACGAGATCGCCCCAGATCAGCAGGCGCTCGCCCTGCGATTCGACGCGATAGCCGGTGTGTCCTGGCGTGTGCCCCGGCAGCGGCACCGCGACGATGCCGGGCAGCACGTTGCCTGCCTCAATGGTTCGCAGTTGTGCCTGATAAACGTCGAAGGTGCGCCGTGCGATCCGGAAATTGGCACGGGCTCGTTCGGTCGCTCGTGCGTACGCGTCGTCGTCCAGCCAGAACGCGCGTTCCCGTTCATGAATGAGCACCTGCGCTTGCGGAAAGACCGGCTGCCCGTCCGTGTCGAGCAGGCCGCCGATGTGGTCGGGATGCGCGTGCGTCAGCAGGATCGTGTCGATGTCGCGCGTATCGATGCCGGCGTGCGCCAGCGACGGACGCAGCCGGCCGCCCCAGTTCCGGATGCCGCCGGCCCCGGTGTCGACGAGCACGATGCGGCCGTTCCCGCGAATCACGTAGCAGTTGATGTTGACGTCCGACGGTGCATGTACGCCGGCGCGGCGCATGATGCCGGTCGCGTCGTCGATCTCGATGTTCGACAGGAGGTCGAGGCCGGCGGTCAGCGTGCCGTCGCTGACCGCGGTCACCGAGAAATCGCCGATCTGACGGTGTGGAAACGAAAGGCTGGGAATGGGGGCGTTCATGGGTCAATGTCGGGCGTGAAGGTGTGCGGTGTCGTAGCCGAAGCAGCGGATGCGTGCGACGCATCCGGTGTGGCGGAGAATCTCTCGATCCAGCGCGGCCATGAACCGATCCATCAATTCAGTCATGCGAAATGATGCGATGCGAAAGCGGATTTCCGCGCTGACCGGATGTCCGCAGCCGTGCCGGACCGGAACGTAAATGACGTGAACCGTGCCGGGTGCGGCTCTCAGCACATCGGTGCAGAGCGTCTCGCAGGCCGACGACAGCGCATCGAGCGCCGCGTTCGCCGGCATGCTCGCCTCGGGGATGAAAATCGTGACGCTGGGCATGACCGGGCTCCTGTCAGCGTGCGGCCGCCGCTGCCGGCGTGCTGACGAGTTGGGCGCCCATCGGCGCGTAGAGCCGGATGGCGGCGCCGGACGCGAGCCGCGCCTGAGCCCGATCCAGGACGGCCAGCCAGCGAGCCGCGGGCAGGCAATCCAGCGCGATCGCATACATGGCCGTGGCAGCGATTCCCGCTCGCGCGAACGGGGCAGCGTCGTCGCAAACGGCCAGCCATTGATCGCCGGAGACAGCCGGCGCCGGTGCGGCGCTGTCGTACACGTTGCGGCGCCACTCGACGATATGCGGCTGCCAGCGCGCGAAATTGCCGCCGCCCTTGTCGCGGTACTTGGCCGACGTCAGCACGTCGGGACTGTCGATCGTATGCAGCGCAAGGTAGACGGGGCCGTCGCCACCGACGGCGCGAAAGCGTTGCGACGTGCGGAAGCCGGACACGGAGATCAGCGCCGGCAGTTTGACGCGGCTGTAGAAGTCGTTCCACTCGGCTTCGGCGGCGGGCTCGGCGATGCTGCATTCAACGGCATAGATCATCACATCTCCACGGGATGGCAAGCGGCCTTCGGGATTGATCGCCGCTCGACGGGTTGAGTTTTTGTCATGATAATTAGCCGTTGAATGCGTGAAAAACGACGATTCGTCACCGTTCATTGATGTTTGATCAAGCTATGACCGACGCCGGTCGAACCGGGAGCAATCGTGACGCGACGCAGGATTCCGAGCAATTCGGCCTTGATGGCATTCGAGGCCGCGGCGCGCCATGGGAGCTTCGCGCGCGCCGCCGACGAACTGGCGTTGACCGAAGGCGCGATCAGCCGGCAGATCGGCCGGCTGGAGGCGTTCCTGGGCGTACCGTTGTTCGAGCGGGTCGGCAACCGCGTTCGGGTTGCGCCGAACGGCGCGCGCTACGCCGCGCAGGTTCGCGAAGTGCTGGACCGGCTCGAGCGCGACAGCCAGTACATGATGGGGCAGCCCGGCGACGGCGGCAGCGTCGATATCGCCGTGACGCCGACCTTTGCGACGCGCTGGCTGATTCCACGGCTCAAGGGTTTCCAGGCGCAGCATCCGAACATCACCGTGCATTTCGCCGATCGCGCCGAGCCGTTCGTGCTGGCCGGCAGCGGATTCGATGCGGCGATTCACTTCGAGCATCCGGCCTGGGCCGGCATGCATACGTACCGGTTGTGCGAGGAGGTGCTGGTGCCGGTCTGCCATCCGTCGCTGCTCGCGGGCGGGCATCCGGATGCGCTGCTGGGCACGCTGCCGCGCCTGCACAAGCGCCAGACGCCCGATGCGTGGTCGGCGTACGTGCAGGAAACGGGGTTGCCGGTGAGCAATCCGGCCGCCGGCGCGCGCTACGATCTTTACTCGATGCTGATCGCGGCGGCCCTGACCGGGCTGGGCGTCGCGCTGGTGCCGCGGCTCTACGTCGACGCCGAGATCGCGCAAGGGTTGCTCGCCGCGCCCTGGCCCGACGGTCGAGGCGTGGTCAAGCGCTTCTGCCTGGTGTTGCCCGAAGCGCTGGAACTAGGCGACGGCCCGCTGCAGACCTTCGCACGCTGGGTGCTTCGGCAGGCGCAGACGTGACCGAACGCTGCCCGCACCACGCGCCTGCATCAACAAAAACGCCACCCGAAGGTGGCGTTTCATCATCGTGCATCGCACCGGGGCGCGTGCGTCACTCGCTGCCGAGATAGAAGAAGCGGAACAGGAACACGGCCGCGATGACCCACACGATCGGCTTGACCGTGCGGCCCTGGCCCGTCAGCAGCTTCAGGCCGCCGTATGCGATGAAGCCGAACGCGACGCCGTTCGCGATCGAGTACGTGAACGGCATCAGCAGCGCGGTCAGCGCGGCCGGCACGGCTTCGGTCGCATCGTCCCACGGCACGTCGACCATCTCGCGCAGCATCAGGCACGACACGTACAGCAGCGCGGGGGCGGTCGCGTAGGCCGGCACGACGCCGGCGAGCGGCGCGATGAACAGGCACGCGAGGAACAGCACCGCGACGGTGATCGCCGTCACGCCCGTGCGGCCGCCGGCCTGCACGCCCGACGCGCTTTCGATATACGCGGTGGTCGACGACGTGCCGAGCACCGAGCCCGCGACGATCGCGGTGCTGTCGGCGAGCAGCGCCTTGTTCAGGCGGTTCATCTTGCCTTCGACGAGCAGGCCCGCGCGGTTCGCGACGCCCATCAGCGTGCCGGTTGCATCGAACAGCTCGACGAGGAAGAACACGAGGATCACGTTGATGATGCCGGTCGACAGCGCGGCGCCGATGTCGAGCTTGAACAGCGTCGCATCGATCGACGGCGGCGCGGAGAACACGCCGTGGAACTGGTTGTCGCCGAAGAAGAACGACAGGATCGTGACGCCGATGATGCCGATCAGGATCGCGCCGCGCACGCGCAGGTGGTCGAGCGTGACGATCGTGAAGAAGCCGATGATCGCGAGGATCGTGTCGTGCTTGTGCAGGTCGCCGAGCGTGACGAGCGTGGCCGGGTTGCCGACGATCACGCCCGACGTCTTCAGCGAGATGATGCCGAGGAACAGGCCGATGCCTGCGGTGATCGAGATGCGCAGCGATTTCGGAATGCCGTTGACGATCGCCTCGCGCACGCGGAACAGCGTGACGATCAGGAACAGGCAGCCGGAAATGAACACGGCGCCGAGCGCGGCCTGCCACGTGAAGCCCATCCCCTTGACGACCGTATAGGCGAAATACGCGTTCAGGCCCATGCCGGGCGCGCAGGCGATCGGGTAGTTCGCGTACAGCCCCATGATGATCGACGCGAGCGCCGCGACGAGGCAGGTCGCGACGAACACGGATTCCTTCGGCATGCCGGCGTCGCCGAGGATCGCGGGGTTGACGAAGATGATGTAGGCCATCGTCAGGAAGGTGGTGACGCCCGCGAGTATTTCGGTGCGGAAGTCGGTGCCGGCTTCAGCGAAGCCGAAATACCGCTTGATGGATTCCATGTAGGCGTTTCTCCGGTCGGGTTGTCGTGTTGCTTGTTGTTTGGGCCGAATTGTTGTAAAGGCAGCGCGCGGCCGGCCTACTGTAACCAGCCACTATTGCCACGCTATCGGCGGATTGTAATAGCGCGGATAGCGCCGACGATATAGTTGCGGGGCACGATCGGCTGCGTTCGCGCGAACGGTCGGACAGGCCGGCCGCGCGAGGAAGGCGCGCATTTTACCGGTTCGGACGAAGCGGGCAGGTAGAAACGATGGAAACGATTCGACGACGGGCGGGCCGTGCCGGCCGATGCGGGCGCAACGGCATGCCGGACGCGCAGCGCGCGGGCGCCACGCACGATGACATATGAATGCCGTGACGCACCCGCATGCTGGACGGGCGCCGGGCGGTTGCAGCGCGTGCGCGCATGACCGACGCCGGTGCGCAGCGGCGTGCAGCGGCCATTCGTCAGTCCAGCCGGTTGCGGATAACGGGCTATCCTGCGCCGAAGCCGTCCCGTCCGCAACTGTCATATCGCGATGCGGGCCCGACTGTGGTTTCTGTGTAAAAGATTGCAAGACGTCATCGCGTAAACCGGCAAGTCTTTCTAGGATAGATACACCGCGCGCACACGCCGGCCGGTTGTTGCCGACGCGGGGGAGTCGCAGTCCGTGCAGGGCAGGCGGTGAAGTGCGGTGACGGTCGTTGCGCATTCGGGCAGGCGCGACCGATTGCGATTGCCCGATGCGGGTTCGTCCGTAATCACGGAGGTCAGCATGTTGAACTGGATCAGCCGTTGGGCGATGCGGCACGCCCCCACGCCGGAAAAAACCGCTGCGTCGATGCTCGTGACGGCGCGCATGGAACTGTTCGCAGCCGAACAGCGCGTCATCGATGCGAAATTACAGGCGGACTACTGGCGCACACGGGTGTCATTTCTCGAGGAGGTGCAGAAGCAAGGCATCGACCCTTGGGTGACCTCGCAGGCGGCGCAACGCCCCGACCTTGATTCCATTCCCCGCAGCACGGGCCCACGTCTCGCCGCCAGCACCTGATGCATGCGATGCATGTGACGGTTGCGCACGGCGCGCGATCGCTCGCGGCACGCATATGCGTGCCGCGTCATTCGATGCGCACCTGCGACGCATTGCGCCGTGGGTGCGTCCGTTTCCGGACGCGGTGATTGCGCGCGTTCCGGTATCCCGTTGCGCGCGTCGCCGCGCATCGTCAATCCCTTCTTCGCCATCGTCCGACGAGCAAACGTTGCATGCGCGCGAGCGTGCGTCTCAGCCGTTCGCCGCGCCGCACGTAAGCCGTCGTGATCGATGCTTCGGCCGGCCGGTCGTCATCGGTGCCGAGCCAGATGCGATCGCCGCGCGCGATGCGCAGCACGTCGCCCGGTTGCACCCAGTAATCGTCGATGCTCGGTGGACGCGTGATCCACAGCGGTGCGCCGTGCGCACGAATTTCCGCATCGCTCGGCGCGCGCCAGGTCAATGTCGTGCGCGGCGCAACCGCGAAACGGATCACGACGGTCGGTAACGTGATCGCGCCGACGCGGCGCGATTCGGGACAGTCGAACAACGGGCTTGCCTGGTCCATCGTCTGCTCCATTCGTTGAGCCGGACGGATGACGCGCACCAGAACAAAAAGGCCTCATCCGTTTCCGGTGAGGCCTTGTGGGACATGCGGTACTGCTCGGATGCTAACGCACAAGCGCCTCCCGTGATCCATTCTTTCGAATGTTCACCGGGCAATGATTCGCGATGGCGATGAGCTTGAACGTAGGCATGCGAACGAGTTTGTCGATGTCGTGCGGCGTTGTCAACGACTATTTTCGAGATACGTGGCGAGTCACGCGTCGCGCTGCGCGAGGCCGTTCACGAGCAGTTCGGACAGCAGGCCCGTCATCCCGTTCGGATGCGTGGCGGAGCGTGCCTTCAGCTGTTCGACGAGTTCGGCGTTCAGCTTGCATGCGAACGGCACGAGGCCCTGTTCCTGGTCGAGCTTGCGCTGCGCGCGGCGGTCGAGCTTCGCCGCTTCCTCGGCGCCCTTGCCGAAGCGCGCGGAGCTCGACTGCTTCAGCGCGTGCGTCAGCTTCAGCGCCTTGTTCTTTTCTAGATCGGTTTTCTTCATGGCCATCGCGGCACCTCCGGGAAATGAAGCCGCGATTGTACGCATTTCGGCGGGCGCCGCCCGCCGAATCCGTCTCGAACCCGTTTGCGAACCCGCTTGTGAACCCCGTCACGCGCCCTTCGTCGTGCCCCAGTTGCCGCCGTGCGCGGCCGCCTGCGCGGCCGGCGAGCGCGCCAGATACGCGAGCGCCTGCTCGGTCGAGCCTTCGTGGTGCGGCGTATAGCCCGGCTTGAAATAGCGCAGCGCCGCGCCGATCACTTTCCAGAACGACGGCAGGTGGCCGCGCCGCGAACCCTTCCACCACGCGCGCACGAAACCCGGATAGCGGCCGGCGGCCGGGTCGCGCCGGTACATGAACCGCGCACCGCTCGTGATGAAGTAGAGCAGCAGCACGATCACGAACGCCATGTGCACGCAGCGCTCCAGATAGTTGCCGCCCATGTGGTTGTAGATGTCGAACGCGACGGTCCGGTGCTCGACTTCCTCCGCGCCGTGCCAGCGCAGCAGGTCGACCATCGTCGGGTCGGCGCGGCCTTCGTCGAGCCCGTGCGCGTTGAGCACCCAGTTGCCGAGATAGCCGAAGAAATGCTCGAGCGATGCGATCACCGCGAGTTGCTGCCGCAGCCAGAAGCGCGTGTGGCCGATCTTCAGGCCGAACGGCGCCTCGCCGAGCACGCGCGTGAACAGCCAGTTCAGCTTCTGCGTGAAGGGCTTCGTGTCGATCCCGTGCCGGTCGTAGTAATGCTTGAGCACGCCGCCGTGCGAGCGCGAATGCACGGCTTCCTGGCGCAGGAAGCCTTCGGCCTCGTCGCGCAGGCGCGCGTCGGTGATGTGCGGCAGCGCCTTGTTGTACACGCGGCAGAACCACAGCTCGCCTTCCGGGAACAGCAGGTTCAGCGTGTTGATGATGTGCGTGCTGCCCGGGTCGTTCGGCACCCAGGTGATCGGCGTGTCGCTGAAGTCGAACTTCACGTGCCGGGCCTTGATCTTGTGATAGGCGGCGGTATCGGTCATCTGTGTCTCCGTTCCTGTGCGGCGGCCTGCGCCGTCAATGCGATGCCATGCTGACGCGGGCGAGCATCCGGCCGAGCGACGGCATGAAGCGGGCGACGAAGCGCAGCGCATGCGCCTCGGTGCCGACCGCCACGATCGGCCGGTTGCGCAGCACGCCGTCGACCATCGCCTGTGCGACGGTCTCGGGCTTCAGGCCGCGCATCTGGTACAGCTTCGTCGCGCGCTTGCGCAGCCGCGCCTCGTCCTGCGCGTTGGCGCCCGCGTATTGCGTCGACGCCATGATTCCGGTTTCCGCGAAGCCCGGGCACACGGCCGTCACGCCGATGCCTTTCTCCGCGAGCTCCGCACGCATGCATTCGCTGAGCATCAGCACGGCAGCCTTCGTCGTCGCGTACGCGGGCAGGTCGCGCGACGGCCCGAACGCGGCAGCCGACGCGGTGTTGACGATATGGCCACCGGTGCCGCGCGCGGCCATCTGCTGCGCGAACAGCCGCGAGCCGTGGATCACGCCCCACAGGTTCACGTGCAGGATGCGCTCCCAGTGCCGCTCGCTCGTGTCGAGCATGCCGCCGGCCATGCCGATGCCCGCGTTGTTGATCACGACATCCGCGCCACCGAGTTCGCTGCCGACCCACGCCGCGAGCGCTTCCATCTCGTCGGCGGAGCCGACGTCCACGCGTTTCGCGTGTGCCTGCGCACCGGTGAGCCCGAGCAGCAGCGCGGTGCGCTCGGCGCTTGCGAGATCGATGTCGCACGCGACGACGGTCGCGCCTTCGCGGGCGAACGCGAGCGCCGCGCAGCGCCCGATGCCGCTGCCCGCGCCGGTGACGACCGCGACCTTGCCGCTGAAGCGGCCGCTGGTCGCGCGGCGGCGTGCGTTCGCGAGCGCGGGCGGCTCTTCGCCCGATTCGACCGCGTCGATCAGCTGCTCGGCGAGGCCCGCGAAGCGCGCGGGATCGGCGAGCGGCAGCCAGTGGCCGGCCGCGACTTCGCGGCGGTAGTACTGCGGCACCCAGCGCGACAGGTTCTCCGAGAGCGCCGGGCTCACGTACTTGTCGCCGAGCGGCACGATCGTCTGCACCGGTGCGTGCGCGTAGCGCTCGCGCGGCGCGAACAGGCAGCGGATGAAGTTCGCGCGATAGAGGCGCACACCGCGTGCGCCATCGTCGGCCTGCGTCGGGCGCGGCGCGGCGGGCGTCTTCTCGACCCGGCGCAGCAGGCCCGGCCATGCGCGGCCGAGCCACAGCCGCCAGCTCAGCTCGGGGATGAACGGCAAATGGAACAGGTACACGTACCACGAGCGCACGAGCTGGCCGCCGAGCCTGGCCAGCGACGCGGGCGTCGGATGCAGCACGCGCTCGCGCAGCCAGAAGCCGACGTGGTCGAGGCACGGCCCCGAGCACGACGTGTACGACGCGATGCGACCGGCGAGCCGCGGGTCCGTGACGAATTCCCAGCCCTGGATCGAGCCCCAGTCGTGCGCGATCAGGTGCACCGCGCGGCCGGGGCAGAGCGCGTCGATCACCGCGATGAAATCGTCGGTCAGCTTCGCGAGGTGGTAGTCGGCCGTGCGTTTCGGCACGCCGGACAGGCCCGCGCCGCGCACGTCGTAGGCAATCACGTAGTGCTTGCGCGCGAGCAGCGGCGCGACCTGCTGCCAGACGCTGCTGTCGTCGGGGTAGCCGTGCACGAGCACGACCGGCGAGCGGGCCGGGTCGCCCCAGGTCCTGACCGCGAGCGTCAGGTCGCCGGAGGCCACGGCCGTCTCGCTGTGAACCGATTCGAACAGGGCCAGCGGCGCTTCGTCGGAAAGAGGCTGCATCGTGAGTCCGTCGTTCAGGGGATTCGGGGGCGGGGAGTCGGGAGGAAGGACCGACGCGTGCGCGTCAGGCGGCGGCCGGCACGTCCGCGACGGCCTGCGCGCGTTCGGCCTGGCGGCGCTGCCAGCGGCGCACGTGCGGCAGGTCGTCGTCGAGCCAGTACGCATCGTCGTCGGTGATCACCAGCAGTTCCTCGAATTTCGCACCGACGCCGGCGAAGCCGAGATGCGGCTCGACGGCCCACAGGCCCGGCACCGGCGCATGTTCGGAGCGGCGGTCGATCGACCACAGCGGCGACCAGCCCTGCTGCTTCGCCGCGCGGCCCTGGTCGAGCAGCAGGTTGCGCGTCGCGTTCAGCCCGAAGCGCGCGACGAAGCGCGGCTTCGACAGCTTGTGGATCTTCGCGACGCGATGCGCGAGCACCTTGAACGGATAGGCCTTGTGGCGCGGCTCGACGCCCTGGCGGCGGCACAGCGCGTCGACCGCCTGCGCGACCTCGGCCATCGGGCGGCGCTCCTTCACGAGCCGCACGATCATGGCGCGATGGTCCATCAGGTCGTCCTGCAGCTGTTCGAGGATCGGGTTGTGGCCGAGGCAGTGCGCGTAGCCGACGTCCGCGACGATTCCGTCGAGCACGGGCGCGACGTCGAGGATCACGGGCATGTCGGTCTCGAGCTGGCGGTTGCTCGGGAAGAACGCGAGGTTGAAACCGCCCATGTGCTTCACGCCGGAGAAGCCTTCGAACGCGGTGCGCTCGCCGAACCACGCGAACGGCTTGTGCAGCCAGTCGTGCACGCCGTTGTCCTGCAGCCATTCGGTCAGGAGGCGAGCGGCTTCCTTTTCGGTAATGCCGGGGTAGAGCATCGCGCCGACGGTCTCGACGCAGCGGTAGGCAAGCTGCTGGACCGCGCGGAATTGCGGCAGTTCGTCGAGGTGGACTTCCGGCAGCGGGTGGTCGGTCATGATGCGTCTCCAATGTCGGCCGGAGTTAGCGCTTTAGCGCTTACTCCGGCCCCACGCTTCGCGGGGGCGCTGATCCGGAACGTGCCCGCCGACGTCGCCGTCACGGGTTATTCAGTCAGCATTTAATGTGTCATTGATCAATGTAATTATCATAGACGGTTCCGCGTACCGGGAGGTGAGGACTTGTCCTAATAGAAGCGGGAAATGGAGGAGGGGCTCTAGAGCGGGGGATGTGGCGACCAATGCGCCAATCCCCAGGGTATGGGCCAGAATATCCGCGGCTGGCGGGGGCGCCGGATTTCCGAACCGGTGATTCGGAAATTTCGCACGACGGCGATCGGCGCGACCGTCACTGTCCGGGTTTGGCCCCCAGCCGCTCCAGCAACGCCCCCAGCAGATCGATCGGCAGCGGAAACACGATCGTCGAATTCTTGTCCGCCGCGATCGTCGTCAGCGTCTGCAGGTAGCGCAGCTGCATCGCCTGCGGCTGCTGCGCGAGCCGCTGCGCGGCCTGCAGCAGCTTCTCCGACGCTTGCAGTTCGCCTTCCGCGTGAATCACCTTCGCGCGTCGCTCGCGCTCGGCCTCGGCCTGCCGCGCGATCGCGCGGATCATCGTTTCGTTCAGGTCGACGTGCTTGATCTCGACCGTCGACACCTTGATCCCCCACGCATCGGTCTGCGCGTCGAGCGTCTTCTGGATGTCGGCGTTCAACTGTTCGCGCTCGGCGAGCAGCGCATCGAGCTCGTGCTTTCCCAGCACCGAGCGCAGCGTCGTCTGCGAGAGCTGGCTCGTCGCGTCGAAGAAGCGTGCGACCTGGATCACGGCCTTCTCCGGATCGACGACGCGGAAATACACGACGGCATTCACCTTCACCGACACGTTGTCGCGCGTGATCACGTCCTGCGGCGGCACGTCGAACACGACGGTGCGCAGGTCGATCCGCACGACCTGCTGGACGATCGGGATGATCAGCACAAGCCCCGGCCCCTTCACTTTCCAGAACCGGCCGAGCATGAACACCACACCGCGCTCGTACTCGCGGAAGATGCGTATCGACGATGCGACGAGCACCACGACGAAGACGATTAGGACGCTGCTGAAGCCGAACGTGTAACCCATCATGTTGGTTCTCCCTGCTGTTGTTGTTCCTGCGTCGGCACGTCGTAGAGCGGCGCGACGGTGAGCAGCAGTCCGTGGCGACCGGTGACACGCACGCGGCAGCCGGCGGCGAGCGGCTCGCTGCTCGCCACGCGCCAGCGCTCGCCGTGCACGAGCGCCCAGCCGGCGGCCGACGGCGCGGCGCTGGCGGCGCCATGCGGCTGGTCCGGATGCAGGCCGTCGTCGAGCACTTCGCCGATGCTGCCGAGCATCGCCTCGGCGCCCGTCACGACCGGCCGCCGCCGCGCGCGCAGCGCGACACTCGACACGCCGCCGACGAGCAGCGCGCCACCGAACGCGAGGCCCGCGATCACCGGCCACGGAATCCCGTAGCCGGGCACGTCGGTGTCGATCAGCATCAGCGCGCCGATCGTGAACGAGACGATCCCGCCGAAACCGAGCACGCCGAAGGTCGGCAGGAACGCCTCGGCGACGAGGCAGCCGAGACCGAGCAGCACGAGCCCGAGGCCCGCATAGCTGATCGGCAGCAACTGCATCGCGAACAGCCCGACCAGCAGGCAGATGGTGCCGGCGACACCCGGCAGCACGAAGCCGGGATTCGCGAATTCGAAGAACAGCCCGTAGATGCCGATGGTCAGCAGGATCAGCGCGACGTTCGGATCGGCGATGATCGCCAGGAAGCGGCTGCGCCAGTCGGGCGTGAGCACGACGAGCGGCGCATGCGCGGTCGCGAGGTGCAGCGTGCCGGCGCTCGTCGTTACGGTGCGGCCGTCGAGCTGGCGCGCGAGGTCGGCCGGGTCCTGCGCGATCAGGTCGACGACATGCTGCGCGCGCGCCTCGTTTGCCGACAGGCTCACGGCTTCGCGCACCGCGCGCTCGGCCCATTCGGCATTGCGTCCGCGCAGCTGCGCGAGGCCGCGGATGTACGCGGCGGCGTCCTGGGTCGCCTTGCGGATCTCGGTCGACTGCGTGTCGTTGGGCAGTTCGGCGGGCGTCGCGGATGCGCCGGCCGCCCCCGATGCCCCGGCCGGCGACGGCTTCGTCGCGCCCGGCATACCCGGCGCGCCGCCGCCGATACCGAACTGCACCGGCGACGCCGCGCCGAGATTGGTGCCCGGCGCCATCGCGGCGATGTGGCTCGCGTAGACGATATAGGTGCCCGCGCTCGCGGCCCGTGCGCCGCCGGGCGCGACGAACGCGGCGACCGGCACCGGCGAGCCGAGGATCGCCTTGATGATCTGCCGCATCGACGTGTCGAGCCCGCCGGGCGTATCGAGCTGCAGGATCGCGAGCGGCGCGTGCTCGCGCGCCGCGCGGTCGAGCGAACGGACGATGAAGTCGGCGCTGGCCGGCCCGATCGCGCCATTGACCGGAATCACGACGACCGGCGGCACGGCGGCCGGCGCAGCGGCGGGAGGCGGGGCGGCAACCGCCGCGCATACGACGAGCAGCGCCGCGAACAGCGCGGCGCGCGCGACCCGCGCGGACAGCGGGTGACGGGGGCGGCCGTCGAGCGATGCAGATGTCGACGTCGGCCCATGACGGTGAATACGCATCGAGGCGTCCGGGCGGCGCGCGGCCGCACGCCGTCCGGCTCGCGGAAAGGGCGTTGGCCCGATGCTTGAAGATTAGGCGGTTTCGGCGGAAAGCGCGAAGGCGGGGCCGCCGGCCGCGCGTTCAGCCGGCGCCGCCGCCCCGCGCGAGCGCTTCTTCCCGGTACTCGGCCGGGCTGCGCCCGCTCCATTTGCGAAACGCGCGATAGAACGCGCTGGGTTCCGCGAAACCGGTGGCGGCCGCGACGTCGGCGATCGTGCGCGACGGATCGGCCAGCGCCTCGAACGCGAGGTCGCGCCGCAGCGTGTCCTTGATCGACTGGTATGCGTGGCCTTCCTGGTGCAGCTTGCGGCGCAGCGTCGCCTCGGCCACGTGCAGTCGAGCGGCCATCCCGCCCGCGCCCGGCCACGTGGCGGGCGGCATCCCGCGCAGCACCGTGCGCACGCGCTGCGCGAGCGCGTTCGGGTTGCGGTACTTGACGATGAAGCTGGCCGGCGCGTTGCGCAGGAACGTCTTCAGCGTCTTCGCGTTCTGTACGACCGGCAGCGTCGCGAATTCGGGATCGAAATCGACATACGAATCGGGCTGGTTGAACCGCATGTCGTCGCACAGCATTGACGGATATTCGTGATCGGTCGGCGGCGTGTCGCAGCGGAAGCTCGCGTGCAGCACCGGGATGCGCCGCCCGATCAGCCAGCAGGTGAGCCCGTACACGATGATGAAATAGGTCGCGTACGTGAACATCGCGGGCGCGGCGGCGCTGTTGCGGTGCACGAAGCGCAGCCGCACGCGCTGCGGATTGGCGTCGAGCTCCGCGTGCAGGTCGTCGAGCACGCAGTGCATGAAATTCACCGCGCGCGCCATCGCGTGCAGTCCGTCCTGCGCGGACAGCGCGGCCTGGCTCATCGCGATGAAGCTGCCGCTGCGCATCGGGTGGCGATCCTGCCCGAAAAACTCGTCGTCGAGCGCGCGCGCGATCGCGTTCCACAACGCGCCGTATTGCTGTGCGGAAACCCGCGCTCGCGGCTGCGCGAGCAGCGCGGGCGCGATGCCGGCCTGCGCGAGCAGCGGCTCGGCCGCCACGCCGCGCCGGGTGGCGAGCGCGACGCTGTAAGCGACGAGGCTGATCGCGACGGTGCCCTTGTCTTCCTGCTTCATCGAAGCCGCCGGTATGGCAAAAACGCTCAGTGTAAATGAGCGGCGCGAGCATCGAACAGTCGCGCGCGCTTGCCTACACTTGTTGCATCGAAACAGAAGGTCGGTCGCGGCACGCGGCCGCGGGAGACAGCAGCGCCATGGACGAGCTTTACACCGAAGACCAGCGGATGATCCGCGACGCCGCGCGCGCTTTTGCCACCGAAGTGCTGGCACCGAACGCCGCGCAGTGGGACCACGACGCGCACCTGCCCGACGCCGTCGTCGCGCAGCTCGGCGAACTCGGCCTGCTCGGGATGATCGTGCCGCAGGAGCTGGGCGGCGCGTATACGGATTACGTCGCCTATGCGCTGGCGATGGAGGAGATCGCCGCCGGCGACGCCGCGTGCGCGACGATGATGAGCGTGCACAACTCCGTCGGCTGCGGGCCGATCCTCGGTTTCGGCACGCCCGCGCAGAAGGATCGCTGGCTGGCCGAGATGGCGGCGGGCCGCATCATCGGCGCGTTCTGCCTGACCGAGCCGCAGGCGGGCTCCGAGGCGAACAACCTGCGCACGCGGGCGGAACTGCGCGACGGCAAGTGGGTGCTGAACGGCGCGAAGCAGTTCGTGACCAACGGCCAGCGTGCCGGGGTCGCGATCGTTTTTGCCATGACCGACCCGGAAGCCGGCAAGCGCGGCATTTCCGCGTTCCTGGTGCCGACCGATACGCCGGGCTTCATCGTCGGCAAGCCCGAGAAGAAGATGGGCATCCGCGCATCCGACACGTGCGCGATCACGTTCGAGAACTGCGCGATTCCGGAAGAGAACCTGCTCGGCAATCGCGGCGAAGGGCTGAAGATCGCGCTGTCGAACCTCGAAGGCGGGCGCATCGGCATCGCCGCGCAGGCGCTCGGCATCGCGCGCGCCGCATTCGACAAGGCGCGCCGCTACGCGAGCGAGCGCGTGCAGTTCGGCAAGCCGATCGCCGAGCATCAGGCGATCCAGCAAAAGCTCGCCGACATGGCCACGCAGATCAACGCGGCGCGCCTGCTCGTGCATCACGCGGCGAAGCTGCGCACGGCCGGGCTGCCGTGCCTGTCGGAGGCGTCGCAGGCGAAGCTGTTCGCGTCCGAGATGGCCGAGCGCGTGTGTTCGGACGCGATCCAGATTCATGGCGGCTACGGCTACCTCGCCGATTACGAAGTCGAGCGTCATTATCGCGACGCGCGCATCACGCAGATCTACGAGGGCACCAGCGAAGTGCAGCGAATGGTGATCGCGCGGCAGCTTTGAGTCGTCGCGCTCGCTCCATCGGAAATCACGCAAACAGACCAGCAGGTAAGCAAGCATGGCACGAGGGCAGCGCGGCGAACGCGGCACGCAACGACGTGACCGTGCGCCGTGCAACAGGGAACCGGGCATGCGCTGCAGCACATGCGCCGGTCGACCGCAGGGCATGGAGACTGGAGACGGAGACGACACGATGACGGTACAGGCATTCCTGGACGCACGCGACTTCCTGCTGCGCCATCGCACCGACTACGAAACCGCTTACCGCGATTTCGAATGGCCGGTGCTCGATGCGTTCAACTGGGCGCTCGACTACTTCGACCCGATGGCGCGCGGCAACGACAAGCCCGCGCTGTGGATCGTCGACGCGGCAACCGGTACGGGCGACCCGTATTCGTTCGCGCAGATGTCCGAGCGCTCGTCGCGGATCGCGAACTGGCTGCGCGGCATCGGCGTCGTGCGCGGCGACCGGATCCTGCTGATGCTGCCGAACCGTGTCGAGCTGTGGGACGCGATGCTCGCCGCGATGAAACTCGGCGCGATCGTGCTGCCCGCGACCACGCAGCTATCGGCCGACGACGTGCGCGATCGCGTGCAGATCGGCGGCGCGAAATATGCGATCGTCGATGAGAACGAAACCGCGAAGTTCGAACAGGCCGATCTCGGTCTCAAGCAGAAAATCGTCGCCGGTGCGCCGCGCGACGGCTGGCTCGCGATGAACGACGGCTACGCGGCGAGTGCCGAATTCAATCCCGACGCCGTCACGCAGTCGAACGAATCGATGCTGCTGTACTTCACGTCGGGCACGACGTCGAAGCCGAAGCTCGTCGAGCATACGCACCGCACCTATCCGGTCGGGCACCTGTCGACGATGTACTGGGTCGGCCTGCAGCCGGGCGATATCCACTGGAACATCAGCTCGCCGGGCTGGGCGAAGCATGCGTGGAGCTGCTTCTTCGCGCCATGGAATGCGCAGGCGTGCGTGTTCGTATTCAACTACGCGCGCTTCGAGCCGAAGGCGGTGCTCGACGCGCTCGTCAAATACCAGGTGACCACGCTGTGCGCGCCGCCGACCGTGTGGCGCATGCTCGTGCAGCAGCCGCTCGCGTCGTTCGACGTGAAGCTGCGCGAGATCGTCGGCGCGGGCGAGCCGCTGAATCCCGAGATCATCGAGCGCGTGAAGAAGGCGTGGGGCATCACGATTCGTGACGGCTACGGCCAGACCGAGACGACCTGCCTGATCGGCAACACGCCGGGCCAGCCGGTCGTCGCGGGCTCGATGGGGCGGCCGTTGCCCGGCTACCGGATCGCGCTGCTCGACCCGGACGGCATGCCCGTCGGCGAAGGCGAAGTCGCGCTGCCGATCGGCGCCGACGTGACGCGCCCGGTCGGGCTGATGACCGGCTATGCGAACAATCCCGACGCGACGGCCCACGCGATGCGCGACGGCCATTACCGCACGTCGGACATCGCAATGCGCGGCGACGATGGCTACTACGTGTACATCGGCCGCGCGGACGACGTGTTCAAGTCGTCCGATTACCGGCTGAGCCCGTTCGAACTGGAAAGCGTGCTGATCGAGCATCCGGCGATCGCGGAAGCGGCCGTCGTGCCGAGCCCGGACCCGGTGCGCCTGTCGGTGCCGAAGACTTTCATCACGCTGCGCCAGGGCTACGAGGAAAGCCCCGCGCTTGCGCTGGAGATTTTCCGCTTCTCGCGCGAGAGGCTCGCGCCGTACAAGCGCATCCGCCGCCTGCAGTTCGCGGAGCTGCCGAAGACCATCTCGGGGAAGATTCGCCGCGTCGAGCTGCGGCGCCGCGAGATCGAGCGCGGCGACGATGCGACGACGCGGATGCCCGGCGAATACTGGGAAGAAGATTTCGCCGCCGAACTGAAATGACCTGCCGCGGGCCGCGCGCGCCGCATGCCGCGGCCGTTGTCCGCAAGACCGATTGAACCGGCCGCGCGTCGCATGACGCTACACGGCCCACTGCAAGGAGAGAGCATCGATGAACGCGAATCCGACGCCCCGCACGGGGCAAGACGTGCCGACGGTCAAGCTGCTGATCGACGGCGCCTTCGTCGAGTCCACCACGAGCGAGTGGCGCGACCTCGTCAACCCGGCGACGCAGCAGGTCCTCGCGCGCGTGCCGTTCGCGACCGTCGCCGAAGTCGACGCGGCCGTGCAGGCCGCGCACGCCGCGTATGCGACGTGGAAGAACACGCCGATCGCCGCGCGCATGCGCATCATGCTGAAGTTCCAGGATCTCGTGCGCGCGAACCAGCAGCGCATCGCGAAGACGCTGACGGCCGAGCAGGGCAAGACGCTGCCCGACGCCGAAGGCGACATCTTCCGCGGCCTCGAAGTGGTCGAGCACGCGTGCTCGATCGGTTCGCTGCAGCTCGGCGAGTTCGCGGAGAACGTCGCGGGCGGCGTCGATACCTACACGCTGCGCCAGCCGCTCGGCGTGTGCGCGGGCATCACGCCGTTCAACTTCCCCGCGATGATCCCGCTGTGGATGTTCCCGATGGCGATCGTGTGCGGCAATACGTTCGTGCTGAAGCCGTCCGAGCAGGACCCGATGTCGACGATGGAACTCGTCGAGCTCGCGATCGAGGCCGGCGTGCCGAAGGGCGTGCTGAACGTCGTGCACGGCGGCAAGGAAGTCGTCGACGCGATCTGCACGCATCCGCTCGTGAAGGCGATCTCGTTCGTCGGCTCGACGGCCGTCGGCACGCACGTGTACAACCTCGGCAGCCAGCACGGCAAGCGCGTGCAGGCGATGATGGGCGCGAAGAATCACGCGCTCCTGCTGCCCGACGCGAACCGCGAGCAGGCGATCAACGCACTCGTTGGCGCGGGCTTCGGCGCGGCCGGCCAGCGCTGCATGGCGACCTCGGTCGCGGTGCTGGTCGGCCGCGCACGCGACTGGCTGCCGGACATCGTCGCGAAGGCGAAGACGCTGAAGGTCAACGCGGGCTCCGAAGCCGGCACCGACGTCGGGCCGGTCGTGTCGCGCGGCGCGAAGGCGCGCATCCTGTCGCTGATCGACGCGGGCATCAAGGAAGGCGCGAAGCTCGAACTCGACGGGCGCGACGTGAAGGTCGCCGGCTTCGAGCAGGGCAACTTCATCGGCCCGACGATCTTCTCGGGCGTGACGCCCGACATGACGGTCTACACACATGAAATCTTCGGGCCGGTGCTGGTCGTGATGGAAGTCGACACGCTCGACGAGGCAATCGCGCTCGTCAACGCGAACCCGATGGGCAACGGCGTGGGCATCTTCACGCAGAGCGGTGCGGCCGCGCGCAAGTTCCAGAGCGAGATCGACGTCGGCCAGGTCGGCATCAACATCCCGATTCCGGTGCCGGTGCCGTTCTTCAGCTTCACGGGCTCGCGCGGCTCGAAGCTTGGCGATCTCGGCCCGTACGGCAAGCAGGTCGTGCAGTTCTACACGCAGACCAAGACGGTCACCGCGCGCTGGTTCGACGACGACACGACGGCCGGCCCGGTGAACACGACGATCCGGCTGCATTGACGACGACACATGCGATCGGCGCGGCGTGCCGATCGTGAGCGAAGCATGAGATGGGAGACACGCAATGAAGATCGGTTTTATCGGACTCGGCCACATGGGTGCGCCGATGGCGCTGAACCTCTTGAAGGCCGGCCATGAAGTGCATGCGTTCGACCTGAGCGCCGATGCATTGCGCGCGCTGCAGGACGCCGGCGCGCAGGTGGCCGGCTCGCCGCGCGACGCGGCGTCGGGCGCGACGTTCGTGATCACGATGCTGCCGGCCGCGCCGCACGTGCGCTCGGTGCTCGCCGGCGAGAACGGCGTGCTGGCCGGCCTCGGCGCCGGCGCGACCGTGATCGATTCGAGCACGATCGATCCGGCGAGCGCGCAGGCGTTCGGCGCGCTCGTGCGCGAGCACGGCGGCGCGTTCGTCGATGCGCCCGTGTCGGGCGGCACCGGCGGCGCGGCAGCCGGCACGCTGACCTTCATGGTCGGTGGCAGCGATGCCGATTTCGAGCGCGTGAAGCCCGTGCTCGCCGGCATGGGCAAGAACATCGTCCACTGCGGCGCGACGGGGATGGGCCAGGTCGCGAAGGTGTGCAACAACCTCGTGCTCGGCATCTCGATGGCGGCGGTGTCGGAGGCGATGTCGCTCGGCGTCGCGCTCGGCATCGACCCGAAGGTGCTGGCCGGCATCGTCAACACGTCGACGGGCCGCTGCTGGAGTTCGGACACCTACAACCCGTATCCGGGCGTGATCGACACCGCGCCGTCGTCGCGCGGCTACAGCGGCGGCTTCGGCACCGACCTGATGCTGAAGGATCTCGGCCTCGCGAACGACGCCGCGAAGCAGGCGCGCCAGCCCGTCTATCTCGGCGCGCTCGCGCAGCAGCTGTACCAGACGATGAGCAGCCGCGGCGACGGGCAACTCGATTTCTCGGCGGTGATCCGCCTGTACCAACCGGCCACGAAGAAGGACGCCTCATGATCGAACTGGACTACGTCGACGATGGCGCGATCGCGTGCGCGACGCTCAAGCGTCCGCCCGCGAACGCCTTTACCGCCGACGGGCTGCAGCAGCTGCAGGAAACCGTCGCCGCCTTGAATGCGAACCCGCGCGTGCGCGCGCTCGTGATCACCGGCGACGGCCCGAAGTTCTTCAGCGCGGGCGCCGACCTGAACACGTTCGCCGACGGCGACCGCGCGGTTGCGCGTGCGATGGCCGCGCGTTTCGGCGCGGCGTTCGAGGCGCTGCACGACGCGCGCGTCGCGACGATCGCGGCGATCAACGGCTACGCGATGGGCGGCGGCCTCGAATGCGCGCTCGCATGTGACCTGCGGATCGCCGAGACGCACGCGCAGATGGCGCTGCCCGAACCGTCGGTCGGGCTGCTGCCGTGCGGGCTCGGCACGCAGACGCTGCCCTGGCTCGTTGGCGAAGGCTGGGCGAAGAAGATCATCCTGGCCGGCACGCGCGTCGACGCGGCGACGGCGCTCAGGATCGGCCTTGTCGAGGACGTGGTCGAACGCGGCGCGGCGCGCGATGCGGCGCTGGCGCTCGCGCGCAACGTCGCGCGGCAGAGCCCGCATGCGGTGGCATACAGCAAGGAGCTGATCGGCCTCGCGCGCCGCGGCGTGCCGCGCAGCGCGGCGCTCGCGGTCGAGCGCGAGCGCTTCGTCGACCTGTTCGACACGAACGATCCGCGCGAAGGCGTGGCCGCGTTTCTCGGCAAGCGTGCGCCGCAATGGCACACCGATGGGGAGCCGCAACGATGAGCACGCCGGTGACGACTCATGACAGCTTCACGCAACCCGCGCCGGAGGTGCTGTTCCGCGTGGTGAACCGCGTGGCGCTCATTACGCTGAATCGGCCGGCAGCGCTCAATGCGTTGTCCTATTCGATGATCGGCGGGCTGGCCACGCTCCTCGAGCGTTGCCGCACCGACGACCAGATCGTCGCGGTCGTGCTGCGCGGCGCGGGCGAGAAGGGTTTCTGCGCGGGCGGCGACGTGCGCGCGCTGCACCGGATGGTCGCGCAGCGCGAGACCTGGCTGCCGTTCTTCGTCGACGAATACCGGCTCGACTACGCGATCCATACGTTCCCGAAGCCGGTGGTCGCGCTGATGGACGGCGTGACGATGGGCGGCGGGATGGGGCTCGCGCAAGGCGCGGCGCTGCGCGTCGCGACCGAGCGCAGCAAGATCGCGATGCCCGAGACGCGCATCGGCCTCGTGCCCGACGTCGGCGCGACGCATTTCCTGTCGTGCATGCCGGTCGAGCTCGAGCTGTACGTGGGGCTGACGGGCGCGATGCTGTCGGGCGCCGATGCGCTGAGCGCGAAGCTCGCGGACCTGTGCGTGCCGTCGTCGTGGCTCGATACGTTCGAGACGCGCATCGAGAGCGCCAAGTGGGACGGCGACGTGCTGCTGGCGCTGCGCAAGGTGTTCGAGCCGCCGTGCAACGTCGTGCCGCATGCGGCGCTCGATACGCAGATGGCGTGGATCGTCCGTCACTTCGACAGGCGCTCGACCGTCGAGCGGATCGTCGCGACGCTCAAGCAGGATCTCGCGCGCGACGAGCTGGCGCGCGAACATCGTCAATGGCTGCAGGCGACGCTCGATGCGCTCGGCGGCCATTCGCCGACGATGCTGTGCGTGACGCGCGAAGCGCTGCTGCGCGGCCGGCAGATGACGCTGGCCGAGTCGTTCCGGATGGAACTCGGCATCGTGGCGCGCGCGATCGAGGAGGGCGACTTCCGCGAAGGCGTGCGCGCGCATCTCGTCGACAAGGATCGCAAGCCGCGCTGGGCACCGGCGTCGCTCGTCGAGCTGCGTGCCGAGCGCGTGCGGCATTTCCTCACGTCGCCGTGGAAGCTGTTCGCGCATCCGCTTGCGGATCTCGGCACGGCATGATCGCGTCGTGACGACCCGACGCGCCCGTGCGGCGCGTCGGTTTCAACCCACCTTCTTTATGCTCGGGTGCTCTTGGCGGTCGATCATCGGCGGCACCGCCTGCACGAGCGCGTCGATCACGCAGCGCGTCTTGCGCGGCAGGTAGCGCGTTTTCGGCCAGATCGCGTGGATGTCGCCTTCGCAGACGAAGCAGCGATCGAGCACGACGACCATCTCGCCGCGCTTCACGTAATGATCGAGCAGCCAGCTCGGCAGCCACGCGATCCCGAACCCCGATGCGCCGGCCGCCGCGATGGCCTGCACGTCGTCGAAGCTGAGCTGGTGCTGCATGTCGACGCGCACCGTCGAGCCGTCCGGCGCGCGCAGGTCCCAGGGCTGCGCGACGCCCGAGCGCGAATACGCGATCGTCCGGTGGTTCCTCAGGTCGTCGAGCGATTGCGGCATCCCGTAGCGCGCGAGATACGACGGCGCCGCGCCGAGGCTCCCGTATTGCGTGCCGAGCCGCCGCACCGCGAGGCTCGTGCTGTCCGCGAGCGGGCCGATCCGCACCGCGAGATCGATCCCTTCCTCGACCAGGTCGACGAATCGGTCGGTGATCGACACGTCGATCCGCAGATGCGGATAGTTGCGCGCGAGATCGAGCACGATCGGCGTCACGCACTGGTGTCCGAACGCGAGCGGCACGCTCAGCCGCAGCTTGCCGCGCGCTTCGTTGCGGCCGCAATCGAGATCGGCTTCCGCCGCTTCGAGTTCCGACAGCGCGCGCACGCAGCGATCGTAGTACGCCTGGCCGTCGTCGGTCAGGCTCTGGCTGCGGGTCGTGCGCTGCAGCAGCCGCGCACCGAGCCGCTTCTCGAGCCGCGCGATCGCCTTGCCGACCGCCGAGCGCGTCATGTCGAGCCGTTCCGCGGCGAGCGCGAAGCTGCCGGATTCCACTACCTGCACGAAGGTCGTCACGCCGTCGAGTCTGTCGGTCATAGCGGGTTGCGCCGATTGCGTCCTGTGATTCCCCAGTTCGGAGAAATGGATGCGTCAATGGGGAGAGGGATTCTCACTATAGTACCGACTCCCGCCCAGCGTGCGTCGCCGGCCGCACGCGGCGAATCCTTCTCACCTGGAGGCGCGCGGCCCGATGCGGCCCGTCGCGCAATACGCATGACGCTATCCGACCCCCGCAGGAATGCGGTCGCGCTCGCGGCCGTCTGTCTCACATCGCTGATGTTCGGCCTCGAGATCTCGAGCGTGCCGGTGATCCTGCCGACGCTCGAACACGTGCTGCACGGCGACTTCAACGGCATGCAGTGGATCATGAACGCGTACACGATCGCATGCACGACCGTACTGATGGCGGCCGGCACGCTCGCCGACCGGTTCGGCCGCAAGCGCGTGTACGTGATCGGCACCGTGCTGTTCGGCGCGACGTCGCTGCTGTGCGGGCTCGCGCCGAACGTGCCGGTGCTGGTCGCGGGCCGGCTGCTGCAGGGGGCGAGCGGTGGCGCGATGCTGATCTGCCAGATCGCGGTGCTGTCGCACCAGTTCCGCGAAGGGCGCGAGCGCGGTCGCGCGTTCGGGATCTGGGGGATCGTGTTCGGGATCGGTCTCGGCTTCGGGCCGATCGTCGGCGGCGCGATCGTCGCGTTGGCGAGCTGGCCGTGGGTGTTCCTCGTCCACGCGCCGCTCGCGGCCGTCGCGCTCGTGCTGATCGGCGGCGCGGTGCAGGAGTCGCGCGATCCGCATGCGGGCACGCTCGACGTCGCGGGCATCGTCACGCTGTCGCTCGCCGTACTCGGGCTCGCGTTCTACATCACGCAAAGCGCGGAGTTGGGGCTCGCGAGCACGGTCGGCCTTGGCGTGCTCGGCGCGACCGTGCTCGCGGCGGCCGGCTTCGTCGTCGCGGAGCGCGTGAGCGCGCGGCCGATGTTCGACTTCTCCGTGTTCCGGATTCGCGCGTTCACCGGTGCGATCTTCGGCTCGATGGGGATGAACTTCAGCTTCTGGCCGTTCATGATCTATCTGCCGATCTGGTTCCAGGTCGCACTTGGTTACGACAGCGTGACGGCCGGCCTCGCACTGCTCGCGTACACCCTGCCGACGCTCGTCGCGCCGCCGTTCGGCGAACGGCTCGCGCTGCGCTACGGGCCGGGCGTCGTGATTCCGGGCGGGCTGTTCACGATCGCGGCCGGTTTTGCGCTGATGCGGATCGGCAGTGGCCTCGACGACGCGAGCTGGCTCACGATGCTGCCCGGCTGCGTGATCGCCGGCATCGGGCTCGGGCTCACCAACACGCCGGTCACGAACACGACGACGGGCGCGGTGCCGAACTCGCGGGCCGGGATGGCGTCGGGCATCGACATGAGCGCGCGAATGATCTCGCTCGCGCTGAACATCGCGACGATGGGCTTCGTGCTCGTTGCGGGGATCGTCGCGAGTCTGAAGGCCGGGGTCGCGGGGGCGGTTGATGCGGAGGCGCTGCGCATGCTGGCGCAGGAGATCGCATCCGGCCGCACCGACGCTCCGCAGGCGATCGCACCGGGGCTCGCCAAGGCAGACCCGAGCGGTGCGGCGCTGCACGCGGCGCTGGTGCACGGGTTTGGTTGGGTGATGGTGTATGGCGCGGTTGGCGTGGCCGTGCTCGCGACCGCGAGCGCGGTGGCGTTCGCGCCGGCGCGGCGCAGGGCGACGGTGTGTGAATGATGCGTGCGCCGTGCGATGCGTCGTTGCCGCTGCGCGGCAACGATCGCCATCATCGACCGGTCGCGTTCCTCGTCGAGTGCGGGCATCGCGTCGATCCCGATTTGTTCATGGGTGTGAGCGTGTCCTGTGCGATCGGCGCGCGCGGTGCCGCGCGGTCGGTTTCGCGAGCTTACGCGCCGTCGCCGCGCGCATCGATTCTGCGTTGCGTGTCCGCGTCGACGATCGCGCGGATCGCGCCGAACAGCGGCGCCGAGTCCGTGTAGCGCCGGCCGTAGCCGAGATTGAACGCGTAGTCGAAGTCGGGCGGATTGCTGCCCTGGTTGTGCTGCAGGATCGTCTCGAGCTTGTCGAGCGCCTTCGCGGCGCGTGCTTCCGGCGATGCCGCCGCTTCGTATTCGTCCCACAGTGCAACGATCTCGTCGCGCAGCGCGCGATCGAGCCCGGCCGTCAGCGTCAGCAGGTCGTCGCGTTCGTGCGTGCTCTTGTCCGGATGCGAGGCCTGCTCGATCGCGGGGATATCGCCGTGCAGCGCTTCGCCGAGATCGTGGACGACGCACAGTTTCAGCAGCTTCGTCGTGTCGACGCCGGGCAGCGCATCGGCGAACACGAGCGCCATCAGGCACAGCCGCCAGCTGTGTTCGGCCGTGCTTTCGGCGCGGCCCGTCGACGTGTGGCCGCTGCGCAGCACGTCTTTCAGGCGTTCGGCTTCGCGCAGGAAATCGAGCCTTGCGTGAATCGTGTCGAGGTTCATGGTCAACGGGATTGCTTGAATCGAGCCGTCAAGCGTACGCCGTGCGCACGCGCTGCGTCCACGCATGAAATATGCGTGCCGCGTCCGGGCCCGGCGACGGTCGCGCGTGCTACAGCGTTTCGACGAGCCGCGCGGCGGAGCCGTCCGACAGCGTCATCCGCGTCCACCGGCAAGTGCTGCCGCGGATCGGCACGACGCGCGACGCATTGGCGCCAGTCGCGAATTCGACGCTCGGCGGGCCGGCGCGATCGTGCCAGCCGAGCGGGTCGAGCGCGGCTTCCATGCGGACGATCTCCGGCGACGCATAGCGCCACAGCGACGTGCCGAGCAACGCCGGCAGCGGTCGCGAGAACTCGGCCGCGCGCGACGGCGAGCACGCGAGCAGGCGATGCGTGAGGTCGCACACGAGATGCATGCGCGCCGTGCTGCTCGCGATCAGCCGCGCGAGCGCATGGTCGCCGGCCGAATCGAGGCGCGCGGCAAGCAGCCGTTCGGCGGTCGTGCGCTCGTCGGGCGACATCTGCTGGATGCCGGTTTCCCAGCGCGAGATCGTCGATTGCGCGACGCCGAACAGTTCGGCCGCATGGCTCTGCTTCACGCGATGCAACGTGCGCCAGCGCTTCAGCTGCGGGCCGAGCGGCGGGGTGTGAAGCGGCGAGGGCGTCATGTCGATGCTCCGGTTTGCGTTCGTGATGCGAATGCGGGCATGGCGGGCGACCGTCACCGTCGGCAGCGGCCGTTACATGATCCGCAGGCCGCCGTTCGCCTTGATCCCGGCGACCGCGATCGGCACGAGCACGATGCCGCCCAGCACGAGCACGCCGTCGGCGGCGACCGTGACCGGCGTCGCGAGGAGCCGCAAGCCCATGCCGACCGTGGACGGCGATTCTCGCGTATCCGGCACGCGTTGTCGAACGGGAAATCTGCCGCGGCAGTGGCGTGTTTGCGTACCGGATCCGGTGGCAGGCCCGGGCGCCGGCGGCCGTCGGCGCCGTGCGCGAGTGGTTTTCGCGAGGCTTTCAACTGGCTTCGTCATATCTTATTATTCGGCCAGAGCGGCGCGCGCCGGCTGCCATCGGTCATGTCGACGCATGACGCGCCGGTCAGCATTACCGCCTTCCGACTGCCGCATCGCACGATGCGCGGTCGGCACGATATAAGGAGACGCGTGACTCGCGCGTATCCCGAAAAAACGATGCGAGGGCGCAATGGTACGACTGGTCTTGCTGCTGCTGGGTATCGAATATCTGCGAACGCGCTGGCGCGGGCTGACCGTGCTGGGCTGGCTATGGGTCGCCGCGGGCGTCGGCATCTTCATCGATGCGCTCGACGGCGCGCTGCATTTTCCGATCGAAGTATTCGCGTGGCTGTTCCTGGTCGAGGGGCTCGCGACGCTCGCGGTGGCCGGCAGCGGCGTCGGCGGTCAGCGTATCCTGCGCTACGTGAAGGGCATCGCGGTCGTGGTGGCCGCCGGGCTCGTGTTCGCGGGCCATCATCACGGCCACTTCCTGCTGTCGATGATCTTCGGCACGCTGTTCCTCGTCGATGGGCTGCTGCAGTGCACGTCCGCATGGATGGTGCGTTACCGGCGCTGGAACGTCGCGTTCGCGTGGGGCGTCGTCGAGATCCTGCTCGCGGTCTTCTTCTATCAGCCGTACCCGACCCACTATGCGGGCACCGTGCCGTACTGCCTCGGCCTGCTGCTGATGTTCGGCGGGATGCACATGCTGAGCCTCGCCGCGCGTGTGCGGCGGTTGACGCGCAACCCCGCATTCGTCACGTCGCCGGCGCCGGCGATCGTGCCCGACGTCGACGCGGCGCCCGACATCCCACGCTTCACGCAATCCGAATGGGACGGCCCGCCAGCCGACCACGAGCATGCGCTCACCGTGCACGTGTGGACGCCGACCGGCACGTCGAAGGCCGAAGCGCAGCGCTATCCGGTGATCGACCGCTACATCGCCGCGGTGGACGTCAACGGTGTGATCTCGACCGGCCATGCGGCGCTGGAGTCGCCCGAGGGTATCTATATCAGCCTGTATCCGGCCGTCGAGATCGATCGTTCTCCGGACGAATTCACGCGGATCCTGCGTGCGACGCGCGAGAACGACGTGCCGGGCCTGTTCCAGCCCGACTATGCGACCGAGTCGAAAGCGTGGTGTCCGTCGACCGTGCGCGTGCGGATCCGCAACTACGATCCGGCGAAGCTGGAGGCATTCTGGTCGTCGTATCGGCAGACGGTCACGTACAACCTCACGCACCGCAACTGCTCGAGCACCGTGTCGAACGCCCTCGAAGCGACACTCGACGGCGCGGTGTGGCGGCTCAAGGGCACGCGGGCCGGGTGGGGCGCATTCGTCCGGCTGTTGCTCACGCCCGAGCTGTGGGTAGCCGCGCAGATTCGCAAGCGCGCGGTGACGATGGCGTGGACGCCCGGGCTCACGCTCGACTATGCACGCGCGCTCAGCATGCTCGCCGATCCACGGCCGTTCGCGTGGTGGAAGGTCGCGCGCTCGGCCGTGAGGGCGATCATGGCGTCGCGGCGGGCGTGGCGCGAGCAGGACAGCGCGGCGCTGTCGCCGGGGGGATCGGAAGCCGCATCGGTGAAATAGTCGCGTGGCGCCTGACGCCGTGTCGGCGTTCCGCAACGACGGGCTGCGGAACGCCGGTTATATTTCGTTAGCCTTCATAGTTATGCCACGTTGCGCCGGCAACAATCGCGGGCAGACATTCGACAATCTTGCGGCGCGCCCCGCGACCGCAAGCCTTTTCCGAGGAAACGCCATGCTCAAGACGCTCGCTCGCGCCGCGGCCGCACTCGCCGTCGCATCCGCCTCGCTGCACGCCGTCGCACAGACCAGCTACGACTACCTGTTGCTCGCGGCTTCGTGGGAACCCGGCTTCTGCGCGTCGCACGACACGCCGGAGTGCACGAACCTCGCCGGCACGTATGCGGCGACGAGCCTGTCGCTGCACGGCCTGTGGCCGAACCGGTACGACGGCAACCAGCCGTTCTACTGCGGCGTGGCGCGGAGCGACGTCGATCTCGACAACGCGCACCAGTGGTGCAGCATGGATGCGTATCCGGTCAGCACCGCGACCCGCAATACGCTGTCGACGTACATGCCGGGCGTGGCGTCGTGCCTCGACAAGCACGAATGGTTCAAGCACGGCACCTGCTCGAATTCGGCATCGCCCGACACGTACTGGAACCAGGCGACCGGCATGATCAACCGCCTCGGCAATACGTCGTTCAACGCATTCCTGCAGGCGAACGTGGGCAAGACGGTGACGCGCAACCAGCTGCTGTCCGCGTTCGAAGGGGCGTTCGGCAGCAATACGCGCAGCGCGGTGTCGCTGAAGTGCACGAAGACCAACGGCGTCAGCTATTTCACGGAAGCGTGGATCGCGGTGAAGACGAATGCGACGTCGCAGTTTCCGAGTGCGGCGTCGCTCGTGACGGACGGCAATACGCAGGGGACGTGCCCGACGTCGGGCGTGTATATCGCGAGGTAACGCGCGAAGTCGTGCAGGAGATCGCGCAGGAGATCGCGCAGGAGATCGCGCAGGAGATCGCGCAAGAGATCGCGCAGGATGCGCGGGCCGGGAGTGTTCCGGCTCGCGCGGCGTGCACGTTGCGCGTCTATGCGAGCAAGTGCAGCGCGTCCGCGAGCGACAGCACCGTCGTGCGTGTCTCGAACGCCGTCGCGAACAGATGCTCGTGCACGACCTGATCCGGGTCGTAGCAGCAGTCCTTCACCGTATACAGCCGGAAATCCGCGTCGCTGGCGTGCGCAACCGATGACAGCACGACGCCAGTTGAGGCAATTCCGACCAGGATCAACGTATCGATACCCTGCGCGACGAGCCGCGCCTCCAGGCCGGTGCCGAAGAACACGCTCGCGCGATGCGCGGCGATCAGCGATTCGGTGTCCAGCCGCCCGAGCTCGGGGCACGGGCCGTCGTCGACGAACAGGCCAAGCTGCTTGATCCCTTGTCCGTTCTTGTTGCGCGGACTGACTTCCGGATAGCCGGGGCTGAAATGGAGATTGGCGAAGCAGACGTGAATGCCGCCGGCACGCGCCGCGTCGCACAGCCTGCGCGTGTTGGCGAGCAGGGCGGGGGCGACCGACGGAAAGAGCCCGAGGATGTCGGTCTGATAGTGCATCACGACCAGCGCGGTTTGCGCCGGCACGATTGGTGGAATCGGCGCGTGCGGGCGGGTGTCCGCGCCTGTGTGGTGAGTCGTTGCGAGATTTGAAGCGTGTTCCGGTTGCATGACTGATGCGCTCCCATGAGTCACTTCGGCGTGTTCAGAAAATCGACCGCTCCGTATACGTCGCCAACCACTCGAATGCCAACGTGCTGGTACTCCGTCAATATAAACTGACATGTAATCCCTCCGGCACTGACCGCGCGGGAAAGTGCCACGCCGCCTTCGGCGGCTGGGTTCGGCTGCGGATTCAACCGGTTAACGCAACAGCGTGATGGAATGCGGTCGAACGTCGATCAATTCCCCCGGTGTCGCCCGTGGCATTGCCATAACCGTATCCCAGTGTCAGGTTGCGTCACTCAGATCGTCCGGCGCGCGAGCATGGTACGAATCTCCCCGATTGCCTTGGCCGGATTCAGGCCTTTGGGGCAGACGTCCGTGCAGTTCAGTATCGTCCGACACCGGAAGAGGCGATACGGATCGTCAAGATTGTCCAGCCGCTCACCCGTACCCTCGTCGCGGGAATCGACCAGAAAGCGATAGGCCTGCAGGAGCCCGGCAGGACCGACATATTTATCGGGATTCCACCAGTACGAGGGACATGCGCTGGAACAGCACGCGCACAAGATGCACTCGTACAGACCGTCCAGCTGATCGCGTTCCTCGGGCGTCTGGCGCCTTTCCCGCTCAGGCGGGGGCGTGTCGTTGATCAGGTAGGGCTTGATCGAGTGGTATTGCTTGAAGAACGCGGTCATGTCCACGATCAGGTCGCGAACGACCGGCAACCCGGGCAGCGGACGCAGGACCGTGTGGCGGGGAAGGTCGTTGAGGTTGGCGATGCAGGCGAGCCCGTTCTTGCGGTTAATGTTCATTGCATCCGAGCCGCACACGCCTTCACGGCACGAACGCCGAAAGCTGAGCGTCTCGTCCCGTGCCTTGAGCCGGACAAGGACATCCAGCAACATCCTGTCAGTAGAGGGCACCTCGATCTCGTACGTTTGCATGTACGGCTTGGGATCCCGGTCTGGATCGTAGCGGAATATTTCAAACGTCCTTGTTTCACTCACGATGTTCCTCCTTTGTGGAACGGATCGCGTATCAGGCGCGCGCTCGCCATCTCCCCGTCACTTCGTTCCTGTCGATTGAAGACCGACGGCATTCCAGACGGAGCATCCGGTCACCCGCGCGCCCCATTCATTGTTCGTCTTGGTCGGGCGCCCCCAACACTAGCAACCATGGCCGTTCTGCGAAAAATTGGGCGCAATGTGGAAAACGGGGCGGATCTATTTCGCCGGAGGTGCCGCGGCAGTCACATCGCGTCATAGATCACTCGCTCTCGCTGTATCGAGAGGAAATCGGAGGGATTTGCTACACGTCGACATACTCATATATATCACGTCATGATATAAATAGATACTTGCGATGATGGCTTGGAGCCCGCTGGGCCGTGCTCCTTGAATCTTTGAGTAGTCGACGGGTGCGGTAATGGCGTCGTTGCGAGTTTGTACCGGCTCGATACGGAAAAAGCAGGCGTAATGGTGCGCCCCGCATGACATTCACGAGGAGGACACGTGACATCACCGGAAAATTCCTCGCTTGCGAGTCCTTTAAGAACCGACGTGCTGATTGTCGGTGCAGGTCCCGTGGGCCTTTTCGCCGCGTTCGAGGCAGGCGTGATCGGCCTCTCGTGCCGGATCGTTGACGGGATCGAGCACCCCGGTGGCCAGTGCATCGCACTATATCCGGACAAGCCGATCTACGATATCCCCGGCATACCATCGTGCACTGCACGCGATCTTGTCGATCGCCTCGTCGAGCAATGCCGGCCCTTCGATCCTCCGATGCATCTCGGTCAGCGTATTGAGACGCTGGATCCGCTCGAGGGCGGTCGATGGCTTGCTCGCACCGACAAAGGGTATGCGTTTGACACCGCGGCGATCTTGATTGCTGCAGGCAACGGAGCGTTTGTGCCGCAACGGTTGGCACTCGATGAGGCGGCATTCCTTGAAGGCCGGTACATCCATTACAGCGTTTCCGACGTGAACGGCTTTGCCGGAAAAACCGTCGTGGTCGCGGGCGGTGGCGACTCGGCGCTCGACTGGGCGCTGGCGCTGCGCTCGGTCGCGCGGCGCGTCACGCTCGTTCATCGACGGAACGGCTTCAGCGCGACGGACTCGAGCATCGCCCGGTTACAGCAGGCGGTCGCGGCGGGCGAGATGGATTTCGTGGTTGGCACGATTACTGGGCTGAATGCGCCCGGGGGGACACTCGAATCGATCGAGGTTCGCAAGATTGGTGGCTCGGTGTGCCTCGACGCAGATCAATTGCTCGTGCTCTACGGACTTGTCGCGGATCTCGGTCCGATCGCCAACTGGGGGATCGCCGTACAGGCCGGACGGATCGTCGTTGATACGTCGTACTACGAAAGCTCACGGCCAGGCATCTTCGCGGCAGGCGACATCGCCAGCTACCCGAACAAGCAGAAGTTGATCCTGTCCGGGTTTCATGAGGCATCGCTCGCGCTGCGCAAAGCATACGTCTATGCGTTTCCCGACAAGAAGCGTGTGCATGTGCACTCGAGCTACGATGCCAAGCTCGCCGAGCGTGTGGCCGCCGTTTATCCCTCGCGGGGCGCCCGGGATTTCACCGCGCTTTAGAGACATGGATCGACCTGGGCGCGACGGGGAAGGCGACGAATCAAGCATCGTGTCGGCGGTGTTAAACGCGTCGTCACTCGTCCAATGCAGGACGCAATAGGCCTCGAGTGACAACAACGGTGCGAAGCCGCCGCGGCTGTTTTGCTTGATTGCGCGAGAGGCCGGAGTACCTTGGAAGCTGCCGTTGAGGTTTCGCCGGGTCGAGGGGCTGAAATGGGTCGTTGTGAGCCGGTAACGGACCATTCAGCCCTTATGAGCAATTCACCACCAGCGCCCACATTGGCGCTTAAGTGCCGGCGTGACGCTCGCGTCGATACGCTCGAAACTTATTCTGCGATCTGCCGCGCCCGGTTGTTTCCATCGCTGTACTTGCAGTGCAGCAAAATGAGTGTCCTGTCGCCCGAGCGGCCCCGATGAGCGGCGCACTCGAACGCGTGAACCTCACAATCACGATGCCTTTGCACGGGCCAAACGTCGGCGCCAGGCGCCGTGCTGCACCGTCCGAATTCGCGGCACCTGCCCGGGCGCGGCCCATGCGATGATGTGCCATGACCAACATGAGAAATGGAATGACGACTACATTCGACGAGGCGACAACGGCGGCGATCGCCGCGTTTGCCCAATTGGATTTCTACACGGCTGTGCAAGCGATGCGCGCCGAGGCCGATTACGACCGCGAACGAGATCAGTGGATCTCGCGCTATATCGACGAGCACGGCGGCGACGCGGACGATGCAGCATACGACGCCTTGCACGCGCAGGCCGAGGCAACCCCGGAATACGCGCAGTTCGTCGATGCGGTTCGCCGGGAAATCCTGGAATACTTCGGCGTGACCGACAATCAACTGGACTGGATGGTCCTGCTGCGCGATGACGACAGCGATGAGCTTTGGGCGGAGGTCAACCGGCAGCGGAGCGCGCTGGGAACCGGTGAAGTGCGCGGAGATCTCTGACCATTGCTTGCCATTGGGGTCTCAAGTCGTGCTGGGTGCGGGGCTAGAGTCAGGTCAGTCGCGTGGTGCGCCGGGCGCTCAGTTGCTGAAACGCTGAAACCGATCCGCTAAGGGAGGACAAGCTTTCGGATCTTCGAAACGAGTGACCGTTGTGCTCTGCGGATTCAACCCGTCGATTGCAGCCGAATGACGAATTCTCCATCGAGCGTGCCGATATTCCCCCGCCGCCGTTGCGCCAGATCGAGGCACGCTTGACTTCGCCGCTTCAAAAGATCGACCGCTCCGAATAAGTCGTCAACCATTCGAGCGCCAACGTCCCCGCCAGCGAGTTCCCGTTCGCGTCGAGCCCCGGCGCCCACACGCATACGGCCATCTCCCCCGGCAGCACCGCGACGATCCCGCCGCCGACGCCGCTTTTCGCGGGCAGGCCGACGCGATAGACGAAATCGCCTGCCGCGTCATAGGTGCCGCAGGTCAGCATCAGCGCCGACAGCCGCTTGGCTGAACTCGCGTCGACGATCCGCTCGCCGGTGACGGGCGCGACGCCGCCGTTCGCAAGAAACAGCGCGGCCTGCGCCAGTTCGACGCAGTTCATCTCGATCGCGCACTGGCGGCAGTACGCGTCGACCACGGTGTCGGGCGGCATCTGCATGTTGCCGAAGCTCGCCATGAAATGCGCCATCGCGCGGTTGCGTTCCGCGTGCTGGAGCTCCGACAGCGCGACGCGCGAATCGTAGTCGACGTCGATCGCGCCGATCAGCCGCCGCACGAATTCGACGAGCGCGGTCTCGGCTCTCACGAAACGGCGGCACAGCACGTCGGTGACGACCAGCGCGCCGGCGTTGATGAACGGATTGCGCGGCTTGCCGCGCTCGCTTTCGAGCTGAACCAGCGAGTTGAACGCGTTGCCGGACGGTTCGCGGCCGACGCGGTCCCACAGCGCGTCGCCGAGCAACTGGAACGCGAGCGTGCACGCGAACAGCTTCGAGATGCTCTGGATCGAGAAGCGCTCATGCGCGTCGCCGACCGTGTAAACGTTTCCATCAAGCGTCACGACGGCCATCCCGAACTTGTCGGCGGGCACCTTCGCGAGCTCGGGAATGTAGTCGGCGACGCGTCCCTGGCCGATCCAGGGGGCGAGTTCGGTGTGGATTCGTTCGAGGATCGGCTGATAGTTCATCACGTGAGGCAGGGCGGGCGCGCGGCCCGGATTCCGGGGAGCCCGTATGGAACCGTTTTGGCGCCGGTTCGTCAAGCACGGCGGCCATCGCACCCTTATTTTCTAGATCGGCAAACAGGCAATCGGCGGGCGCAGTATCATGCGGTACGTTTCGGCCGATGGCCGGCAGCCGGCGCAAGCCTGCCGCCGCCGCGGCGGCCTCCCCGTATGATCCGACCGTTGCCCATGTCTTTTCGCATCCTGCTCGTCGAAGACGATACCCGCCTGTCCACGCTGATCGCCGGCTACCTGCGCAAGAACGACTATGAAGTCGACACTGTGCTGCATGGTGACGCCGCCGTGCCGGCGATCCTGTCCATGCGCCCGGATCTCGTCATTCTCGACGTGAACCTGCCGGGCAAGGACGGCTTCGAGATCTGCCGCGAGGCACGCAAGGCGTACGACGGCGTGATCATCATGGTGACGGCGCGCGACGAGCCGTTCGACGAGCTGCTCGGCCTCGAATTCGGCGCCGACGACTACGTGCACAAGCCGGTCGAGCCGCGCATCCTGCTCGCGCGGATCAAGGCGCAGTTGCGGCGCGCGCCCGCGCGCGCGGCCGAAGGCGCCGCGTCGCAGCCGGAGCGCTACACGTTCGGCCAGTTCTCGATCGACCGCACCGACCGCTCGGTCGTACTGCCCGGCGGCGGCTCGCCCGATCTCACGTCGGCGGAGTTCGACCTGCTGTGGGTGCTGGTGTGCCATGCAGGGGAGGTGGTCAGCCGCGACGACCTGATGCTGCAGCTGCGCGGCGTCGAATTCGACGGCCTCGACCGCACGATCGATGGGCGCATCTCGAAGCTGCGCCGCAAGCTGCACGACGATGCGGGCAACCCGCAGCGGATCAAGACGATCCGCAGCAAGGGTTACCAGTTCAGCAAGCATGCGTGGGAATGACGCCGCCTCGGCGCGACGCCGTCGGCCGCTGGATCCCCGCATCGAACGATAGCCGGAAGCCGCGATGATCCGACGTACCCCTTCGCACCCCGATGCACCGCCGCTCTCGCCGCCGCGCTACGTAAAATGGCGCTGGCTGCATTTCCGCCGCGCGTGGACCGACACGCGCGCCGACCGCATTCCGAGCTGGTCGCGCCTGTACGTGCGTACCTACCTGCACCTGCTCGGCCTCGTACTGTTGACCGCGCTCGTGCCGGCGCTCGCGCTGTGCGTCGTGTTGTCGCCGGAAGTCGTGTGGCACGCGTTCGACGCGCTGCCGGGCGATATCTGGATCGTGCTCGCGTTCGTGTTCACCGCGCCCGCGCTCGCCGCATATCGATGGATGCGGCCGGTCTGGTCCGATCTCGTGATGGTGCGCGAGCGCGCGATCGACTTCACCGGCGGGCGCTTCAACACGCGTGCGCGGGAGTCGCACAGCGTGATCATCGGCCCGCTCGCGCGCACGCTGAATGCGCTCGCGATGCGCATGGAGCGGCTGATCGCCGCGCAGCGCGACCTGACGAACGGGATCTCGCACGAGCTGCGCACGCCGCTTGCGCGCGTGCGCTTCGCGCTCGAGATGCTGCGTGAACCGGGCTCGGCCGCCGAATATCACGGTGCGCTGGAGAGCATCGCGCAGGACGTGACCGAGCTCGAGGAGCTGATCGACATGAGCCTTACGTATGCGCGGCTCGAATACAGTTCACTGCAGTCGAGCCTCGAGCCGACCGCGCCCGTCGCATGGTTCGAGCATCAGGTCAGCGATGCGCAGCTGCTGTATCCGGAGCGCGCGATCGAGTCGCGCATCGCGATCGCGTCGGACCTGCGCGTGAAGATGGACCGGCGGCTGATGTCGTACGCGATGCGCAACCTGCTGCGCAATGCGAGCAAGTATGCGAAGACGCAGATCGTCGTCGGGATCGCGATCGAGCACGGCAACATCGCGATCTTCGTCGAGGACGATGGCCCGGGCGTACCGGAAGACGAACGCGAGCGGATCTTCGACGCGTTCGTGCGCCTCGACCGCCGCACCGGCGGCTACGGGCTCGGCCTCGCGATCACGCGGCAGGTGCTCCACGCGCACAACGGCCGGATCGCGGTCGTCGATCCGGTCGAGCTCGGCGGCGCGCGATTCGAGATCAGCTGGCCGATCTGAGCGCCTGTCCGGCGCAACCGGGCAGCGCGGTCGCCGCGCCGCGGCGACCGCCGCACGCCGGGGTCAATACGTGCGGCCGAGCTGCAGGTAGATGTTGCGCCGCCCGCCCGGCGCGAGCGCGACGCCCATGTACAGCGGACCGAACGCGGTCGTCAGGCTCGTGAAGAACGTATAGCTCTGCTTGAGCGTGCCGCCGCCGACCTTCACGCCGCTCGTCCATACGTTGCCGACTTCCGCGCTGGCACCGACCGACAGCGCCTTGATCGGGGACGCGTTGAACGTCATCAGCTGGTTCATGTAGGTCACGTTGCCGTACGCGAGTTCGTTGCCGGTCAGCTGGTCGGCCGCATACGCGGCCAGATGCTGGAACCCGCCGAGCGTGAAGTTGAACGCGTTGATCAGGTTGGTGCCGCCGATGCTCTTGCCGCCCTCGATCGTTGCACTGACGCTGTGCCGGCCGAACTGCTGCGCGATCATCGCCTTGCCGTAGAGCTCGGTGTAAGGCGAGTTGGACGTATCGGCGAGGTCCTCCGCGGACTGGCTGTTGTGCGACCACAGCGAGCGTTCGACACGGAATTCACCGTAGTAGCCGCGGCGCGGGAACATCGGATCGTCGAGCTGATCGATGACGAGCCGCGCACGCGCGGTCAGCGCCTGCGACGTGAAGCTCGGCCAGATCAGCGTCGAGCTGCCGTCGTCGAACGGGAACGGCAGGTTGTAGTTCGGCGAGCCGTGCCCGGTCGCGTAGCCGATACCCATCCGGAAGTCGCCGAGTCGCGAGATCGGCAGGCCGAAGTCGAGCCCGGTGCGCGCCGTCTGCATCAAGTACTGGTTCAGCTTCACCTCGCCGCTGTTGTCGTACAGGTTCACGTAGCGGCGCTGATATTCCGCATAGGGCGAAATGTACAAACCGTATGCGGCCGGCAACGGCTGGCGCAATTCGACGCGCGCCGACTGCAGGTCGCTGCCGATCGTCGTATCCGCGCGGAATTCGAGGCCCGATTCGGTGAGCCACGGCCGCCGGTAGCCGACGTGCAGGCGGAAGCCGCCCTCGTCGGTCGAACTGCTCGACATGCCGACGCCGAACAGCAGGAAATTCGGCCCCCAGTATTTCTCGCGTGCATCGATCTCGAGCACGTTCTCGTCGCCGTGGCTCACGATCTGCTGCGTCACGCTCTCGAAGTTGCCGCCGGTCGTCAGCCCGAGCAGGTCCTGGCTGACGGTCGCCGGATCGTAGGTGTCGCCCGGCCTTACGTGCAGCGCGTCGCGGACGACACGCTTGGGCACGCCGCCGGTCGTCTTGATCTCGATCCGCGTGATGCGGATCGGCGGCGGCAGCGGCTGCGCATGCGCGGACCGGTAGGCCGCGTACTGTTCCGGCGTGAGCGCGAAGCGCTTGAGCCGCGGCAGCGCCGCGGTCGCGGCGGCCGCGCCGGCGGCGATCGCCTGCTTCGCATTCTGGAAATCGGTGAACGCGAGCGCGCCGAGGTCGGGCGTGAGCAGTACGTCCTGCGCGGCGAGTTGCTTGCGCTGGGACGTCACGTTCTGGCGGATCAGGATGCCGACCATCTGCTGCATCACGTCGGCCGGCGACGCGAGCGCGTCGAGCGGGCGCAGCGGCGAGCCGATGTCGACAGCGATCACGACCTTCGCGCCCATCTGCCGCGCGGTATCGACCGGCAGGTTGCTGACGAGCCCGCCGTCGACGAGCGCGCGGCCGTTGATCTCGGCCGGCGCGAACAGGCCGGGCATCGCCATGCTCGCGCGGATCGCGAGCGGCAGCGAGCCGTGGTCCAGCACGACCATCTGGCCCGTCTGCAGGTCGGTCGCGACCGCGCGATACGGGATCGGCAGCTGGTCGAACGGCTGGTTGGTCGGCACGGCGGCCGTCCAGTTCGCGAGCAGCGCCTGCAGCCGGTTGCCCTGCACCAGGCCGACCGGCGCCTTCACGCCCTTCTTGCCGAAGCCGAGCGTCAGGCTGTTGATGTACAGGCGCTCGTCCTCGCGGCTGCTTTGCGGCAGGTCCGCGCGATCCGTCACGTCGAACGCGATGTCGGCCAGGTTCACCTCCGACAGCCGCTTTTGCATCTCGTCGGCGGCCATCCCGCTCGCATACAGGCCACCGACCACCGCGCCCATGCTGGTGCCGGCGATGCAGTCGATCGGGATGCGGTTCTCCTCGAGCACTTTCAGCACACCCAGGTGCGCGTACCCGCGGGCGCCGCCGCCGGACAGCACGAGGCCGATCGACGGCCGGCCGGCCGGACCGCCGTCGGCGTTGCAGGTCGGCACGGGCGTGGCGGCGGGGGCGGCAGCCGTCGTGGCGGGTGCCGCCGGTGCGGCGGCAGCGGACGTCGTTGCGGTGCGGGTAACGGTGTCGGCGGCCGGCAAGGGCTGCGCGGCAACGGCGCAGCACCAGAGCGCAACGAGCGTTGTGCCGAGCTGGCGCACCCCTGGCCAGCGGAGAGAAGCGGTCGCTGTCATGGTGGAATACCTGGCGTGATCGGGCGTCGAACGCCTGCCGGGAGCAGGCAAGACCGAGAGATTACCGTGTTTTACAAGCGCAACGCGAGAGGGCGATGCGTAGCCGCCCGCGTGCCGGAACGCGTTTTCGGAAATTTCTTCGCAAAAAATCATCGGGATTACCTAAAGCATCGGAACGATTTGCCGCCAAGTCCGTGATCGGGCGGCAAAGGCGCGCCGCGGGGTTGCGGCCTGGCCGCTCCGGCCGGTTTGTTCAAAAAAGCTAACTATGTCGACACCGCTGTTCGGAAAGTTGTTTGCGCAACCCGTTGCGATCGACCCTGGAACAGCGAGTACGCGGATTTATACGCACGAGCGCGGCGTGGTGCTGACGGGCGGCGGCGCATTGCTCGCAGATCTCGGACGCCTGCTGCGCGACGAGACCGGGCTGAGCGCGTGGATTGCCGACGAGCCTGCCACCTGCGCGGTGCGCGGCGCCGGGGAGGCGATGGGGCGGCTTTCGATGTGTCCGGTGGATTGACGCCGGCCGCGCCGGCCCGTTGACGTTCCTTGAAAGTCTTTCGAACCCCGACCCTCCAGCATGCCGAACGTCGTCCGATGTCTCCGGATACGCTTGGCACGTCATGTCGATCTCGATCTCGAGATCTGGACATGCAAGTGCGCGCGAACATCCGCTGCCTATCCGATTTCTGCCGCACGCGGGCCGGGTTTCGATTATCTATGCCGCATCCTTTCCCGCTTCGGATTTTCTCGCCGTTTCAGGCTGCATCAAGTGCGCCACTCCGTTGATGGGATCGGTACCGTCGTCGCCAAATAAATGGCGACGATCGGGATTGCAGGTTTCAGGCGCAGCCGGATTTGAAAGTGATCTGCAGGATCTTGAAAATGCTCCGCTCCTGAGCGGCGCATCAAAACGTTCTGCGATTATCTGCGCCAGCGGCGTGATCCTGCACATATCGCGCAACGCAAATCTTGCTGTCGACCCCGTGGAAGTATCGGTGTTTTCACTGATCGCAAGTCTCGGATACCTTTTCCGGAAATCGCGCGAAATTACCGGAATATCCCGGGATTCGATTGTGGGTGCACAAAATCAAGTAAAAAATACGCACCACACAGGCGTGGCTCCAATCGCTGAATATCGACTGGAAAACCATCTTCTTTTGAACTAGCCTTGTCTGACAAAAGGCGGGCGGTAATCAAATCAACCAGAAAATCACTGCATAAATAATAAGGGGCCAGGGTTATGTCATCCGGCTAGTTTTTCATTCGCAAACGAGAATCGATTAACTCGTAGTTCATTCACGAATAAACCGACGTCGTACCGCGACCGCCGGAGGGCACGCTTTTGCCCCGGATTTTCCGCAGTCGTCGCGCGATTCAGCGGTCATGCCGATGCCGAGGGGGAAGGATGAATATCGCGCATTCGAAGAAGAGTGGAGAGTCGTTTCCGAGATTCCTGTTGCCGACCGGCGTTTTCCTTGCGTTGTCCGGCGCGGGCATCGTTCCCGCGTACGCAATCTGCTCGACGGCAGGCACCACGGTGACCTGTTCGGGTGTCGCGAATCCGCTGGCGCCCAGCTATTCGAACAGCGCCAACAACCTGAACGTCACGGTCAATCCCGGCGCGAGCGTCGGCGTGCTGCTCGGCGTCGGCGGCACCGCGATGTCGCTGACCGGCAGCAATGTCACGCTGACCAACAACGGCACCATCGATCCGACCGTGCTCGGCAGCGGCCTCGGCGTGCTGTCGAGCGGCACGGTGGTCGGCAACGCGGCGGCGAGCACCACGACCGTGACCAACAACGGCACGATGAACGGCTCGACCGGTGTCGCGATCAGCGGCGTGACGGGTATGGCGCTGTCGGTCCAGAACGGCACGGGCGGCGTCTCCAACATCACGAACACCGGTTCGATCGGCTCCACCCCGCTGGTCGGCGCAACGCTGGTCGGCGCGGACGCGCCCGTGGTCGCCGCATACGGCGGCGGCCAGGTCAACATGTCGAACAGCGGGACGATCACCGGCCGCGTATCGCTCGGTTCGAACGGCACGCCCGGGCAGGGCAATACCTTTACCAACTCGGGCACGATCAACGGCAGCGTGTCGATGGGCGCGAACAGCGCCAACACGTTCAATGCCGTGACGGGCTCGTCGGTCAACACGGCGGGCGGCACGGGCGGCGCGTTCAACATCACGGTCGGCCCGGTTACGCTCGGCGTCGCGGCAACCGGCACCGTCGACGGCGGCGCCGGCGGCAACAACACGCTGGTGCTGCAGCAAGGCGCGTCGGCAAACGGCACCATCGCGGTCAACAACTACATCAACTTCAATCACCTGGACGTCACGAGCGGCAACTGGACGATCAATGGCGCATCGTCCGCGCAGGACGCGACGCTGTCGGGCGGCGTCGCGATCATCGGCGATAACGCGTCGCTCGGCACGGGCACGATCACGGCCACCGGCGGTGCGCTGCAGGCGGGTGCCGCCGGGCTCGACGTCAGCAACAACGTGGATCTCGGCGCGGGCGGGTTGACGGTGCAGGGCGCGACCGGGCTCACGCTGTCGGGCACGGTGACGGGCGGCGGCGCGCTGACGAAGAACGACGGCGGCACGCTGACGCTGTCGGGCGCGAACACCTACACGGGCGGCACGAACCTGAACGCCGGCGGTCTCGTGGTCGGCAACAACGGGGCGCTCGGCTCGGGCGCGCTGAACGTCAACGCGTCGGCGACGCTCGACACGAGCACGAACGTGACGCTCGGCAACGCAGTTAATCTCGCCACGGGCGCGACACTGACGCTCGGCGGCAGCAACGATCTCGGCCTGGCCGGCACGATCAGCGGCACCGGCGGCCTCGTGAAGAACGGCGCGGCGACCACGACGCTGACCGGCGCGAACACGTATACGGGCGACACGACGATCAACAGCGGCACGCTGGCGCTGGGTGCGGGCGGCAGCCTCTCGTCCACGGGCACCGTCAACCTCGCCGGTGCGGGCGCGACGTTCGACCTGAGCGGTACGACGGGGGCGCAGACGATCGGTTCGCTGGCCGGCGCGGCGGGCACGAACGTGAACCTCGGCGCGAATGCGCTGACGCTCGACGGCAGCGGCAATACGACCTACGGCGGCACGATCGGCGGCACGGGCGGCTTGACGCTGTCCGGCACAGGCACGCAGGCGCTGACCGGCACGAATACCTATACGGGCGGCACGAACCTGAACAGCAGCAACGTCGTCGTCGGCAGCAACACGGCGCTGGGTTTCGGCGCGGTCAACGTCAACGGTTCGTCGACGCTCGATACGACCACCAACGTGGCGCTCGCGAACGACATCAACGTCGCCACCGGCACGACGCTCACGCTCGCCGGCAGCACCGATCTCGGGCTGGGCGGCACGATCGCCGGCGCGGGCGGGCTCGTGAAGGATGGTGCGGCGACGCTGACGCTGTCCGGCGCGAACACCTACTCGGGTGGCACGACGCTGAATGCGGGCGGCCTCGTGCTGGGCAACGGTGCGGCGCTCGGCACGGGGGCACTGACGGTCGGCGGCGCGGCGACGCTCGATACGACCACGAACCTGTCGGTCGGCAACGCGATCGATCTCGGTACGAGCGCGACGCTCACGCTCGGCGGCAGCAATGCACTCGGGCTGAGCGGCGTGATCTCCGGTACCGGTGCGCTCGTGAAGGACGGCGCGGCGACCACGACGCTGACGGGTGCGAACACGTACACGGGCGGCACGACGATCAACGCCGGGACGCTCGCGATCGGCGCGGGCGGCAGCCTGTCGTCCACGGGGACGGTGAACCTGGTCAATCCGGGCGCCACGCTCGACATCAGCGCAGGCGGAGCACAGTCGATCGGCGCGCTGTCGGGCGGGGCCGGCACGAACGTGACCCTCGGCGCCAGCGCGCTGACGCTGGGCGGGGCGGCAAGCGGCACGTTCGGCGGGGTCATCGACGGCACGGGCAGCCTGACGCTCGCGGGCACCGGCACGCAGACGCTGAACGGCGCGAATACCTATACGGGTGGCACGAACCTGAACAGCGACAGCCTCGTCCTCGGCAACAATGGGGCACTCGGCACCGGCACGCTGACCGTCGGCGGCGCGGCGACGCTCGATACGAATGCGAGCCTGTCGGTCGCCAATGCGATCGATCTCGGCACGGGCGCGACGCTCACGCTCGGCGGCAGCAACGCACTCGGGTTGAGTGGTGCGATCTCCGGTACGGGGGCGCTCGTGAAGGACGGTGCGGCCACCACGACGCTGACGGGCACGAACACCTATACGGGCGGCACGACGATCAACGCGGGGACACTGGCGATCGGCGCGGGCGGCAGCCTTGCCGCGACCGGCACGATGAATCTCGCGGGAGCCGGCGCGACGCTCGACCTGAGCGCTGCGTCGGGTGCGCAGACGCTCGGCGCGCTGTCCGGCGTCGCGGGGACGAACATCAGTCTGGGCGGCAACGCGCTGACGCTGGGCGGGACGGCAAGCGGCACGTTCGGCGGCGTCATCGACGGCACCGGCAGCCTGACGCTCGCGGGCACCGGCACGCAGACGCTGAACGGCGCGAATACCTATACGGGCGGCACGAACCTGAACAGCGGTGCCGTGGTGCTCGGCAACAACGCGGCGCTGGGTACCGGCACGGTGACGGTCGGCGGCGCGGCGACGCTCGATACGAACGCGAGCCTGTCGGTCGCCAACGCGATCGATCTCGGCACGGGCGCGACGTTGACGCTCGGCGGCAGCAACGCACTCGGGCTGAGTGGTGCGATTTCCGGTACGGGCGCGCTCGTGAAGGACGGCGCGGCGACGACCACGCTGACGGGTGCGAACACCTACACGGGCGGCACGACGATCAACGCGGGGACGCTCGCGATTGGCACGGGCGGCAGCCTTGCCGCGACCGGCGCGATGAATCTCGCGGGGGCCGGCGCGACGCTCGACCTGAGCGGCGCGTCGGGCGGGCAGACGCTCGGCGCGTTGTCGGGCGTGGCCGGCACGAACGTTAGCCTCGGCGGCAATACGCTGACGCTGGGCGGGATCGCCAGCGGCACGTTCAGCGGCGTCATCGGCGGCACCGGCGGCCTGACGCTTGCGGGTACCGGCACGCAAACGCTGTCCGGTGCGAACACCTACACGGGCGGCACGACGATCAACGGTGGCAGCACGCTCGCGCTGGGTGCAGGCGGCAGTCTCGCATCGACGGGCTCGGTGAACCTGGCCGGCGCGGGTGCGACGTTCGACCTGGGCGGTGCGTCGGGTGCGCAGACGATCGGCGCACTGACCGGCACGGCCGGCACGAACGTGAACCTTGGCGCGAATGCGCTGACGCTGAGCGGCAGCGGCAGCGGCAACGACACGTTCGGCGGTGCGATCGGCGGCACCGGCAGCCTGACGCTCGCGGGCACCGGCACGCAGACGCTGACGGGGGCGAACACCTATACCGGCGGCACGACGATCAATGGTGGCAGCACGCTCGCACTGGGTGCGGGCGGCAGCCTCGCATCGACGGGCTCGGTGAACCTGGCCGGCGCGGGTGCGACGTTCGACGTGAGCGGTGCAGCGGGCACGCAGACGATCGGCGAACTGTCGGGGGCGACAAGCAGCACCGTGAACCTCGGTGCGAACGCGCTGACGCTGAACGGCAGCGGCAACGGCACGTTCGGCGGGACGATCGGCGGCACGGGTGCCGTGACGGTCGCGGGTACCGGTACGCAGACGCTGACGGGCGCGAACACGTACACGGGTGGCACGACGATCAACGGCGGCAGCACGCTCGCGCTCGGTGCGGGCGGCAGCCTCGCATCGGGCAGCACGGTGAACCTCGCGGGCACGGGCGCGACGTTCGACCTGAGCGGCGCATCGGGTGCGCAGACGCTCGGCACGCTGAGCGGCGCGGCCGGCACGAACGTGAACCTCGGCGCGAATGCGCTGACGCTGAACGGCAGCGGCAACGGCACATTCGGCGGGGTCATCGGCGGCACCGGCGGCCTCACGGTCGCAGGCACCGGCATTCAGACGCTGACCGGCAGCAACACGTACACGGGCGGCACGACGATCGCGTCGGGCGGCACGCTGCAGCTCGGCAACGGCGGCACGTCGGGCAGCGTGGTCGGCAATGTCGTCGACAACGGCGCACTGATCGTCAACCAGTCCGCCAACGTGACGCTCGCGAGCGTGCTGTCCGGCACCGGTTCGCTGACCCAGGCCGGCAGCGGACAGCTGACGCTGACCGGCACCAATACGCTGAGCGGTCCGACGACCGTCGCCGCGGGCACGCTCGCCGTCGACGGTTCGCTCGGCCAGTCGACCGTGACCGTGCAGAACGGCGCGACGCTGACGGGTATCGGCACCGTCGGCGGCGTCGTGGTCCAGAGCGGTGCGTTCGCGGCCGCGTCGCAGCCGGGCGCGGCGCTGAACGTCGCCGGCAACGTCACGTTCCAGCCGGGCTCGACGCTGCAGGTCGCGGTCACGCCGCAGCAGAGCGGCAGCATCGCGGCGAGCGGCACGGCCACGTTGAACGGTGGCACCGTGCAGGTGCTCGCGAACCAGGCCAGCTACCAGCCGAGCACGACGTACACGATCCTCAGCGCATCGTCGGGCGTGCAGGGCACGTTCAGCCAGGTGAGTTCGAACTACGCGTTCCTCATGCCGACGCTCAGCTACGATCCGGGCCACGTGTACCTGCGGCTCGTCGCGAACGGCACGTCGCTGCCCGATGTCGCGACGACGCCGAACCAGCGCGCGGTCGCGACCGCGATCGGCGGGCTCGGCGCGGGCAACACGCTGTACGACACGGTGCTGACGACCGATGCGGCCACCGCGCGCCGGGCCTACGGGATGCTCGACGGCGAACTGCAGGCGAGCCTGAAGAGCATGCTGCTGCTCGACAGCCGCTACGTGCGCGATGCGGTGACCGATCGCGTGCGCCAGGGTCTCGCGCCGGGATCGGGGCCGCTCGCCGCGCTGTCGTCGGGCGGCACCGCGCTGTGCGGCGACAACACGGCCGGCGTCGCCGACCCGACGCTGCCGCCGGAACGCCGGATCGGCTCGCGCGAGGGCTGCTACGGCGGCACGCCTTATCAGCCGGTGGTCTGGGGGCAGGCGTTCGGCGGCCGCAGCCGGCTCGCGGGCGACGACAACGCGTCGACGATCAACCGCAGCATGACGGGCTTCATCGCCGGTGCCGACATGGCGCTCAACGACAAGTGGCGTGCCGGCCTGGCCGCGGGCGTCACGCACAGCTCGCTCGACAACGACCAGAGTTCGTCCGCGTCGGTCAACAGCTACTACCTGTCGCTGTACGGCGGTGCGCAGTACGGTGCGCTCGGCGTGCGCGGCGGCGCGTCGTACACGTGGTACCGGATCAATAGCGACCGCTATCCGGGCTTCGCGGGCTTCTCCGATCACGATTCGGCCGGCTACAACGCGAATTCCGCGCAAGTGTTCGGCGAAGTTGGCTACGCGCTGCCGGTCGGGCCGGTCGCGCTCGAACCGTTCGCCGGCCTGGCCTATGTGAACCTGCATACCGACGGCTATACGGAAAGCGGCGGTGCGGCCGCGCTGCAGGCCGGTGGCCAGACGACCCACGTCGGTTTCTCGACACTCGGCCTGCGCGCCGCGTCGCAGCTCGGCACGATCGCGAGCGGCACGTTCACCGCACGCGGAACGGTCGGCTGGCGGCATGCGTTCGGCAACGTGCGGCCGTCGTCGGCGTTCACGTTCGCGAATGGCGGCACGTCGTTCCAGGTGTCGGGCGTGCCGATTGCTCGCGACAGCGCGGTGCTCGAAGCGGGTATCGACGCGAACATCACCAGGCGCCTGACGCTCGGCCTCACGTTCAGCGGCCAGTATGGCAGCGGCGTGCGCGACAACGCGGTGCTCGGCAACCTCCTGTGGAGGTTCTGACCGACGCCTGATATGCGTGTTCGCGACCCCATGCGGCGATGGCAATGCCGCATGGGGTCGCGTCTTTTTCGTCGCTGCGCACGTGGCCCGTTCTGGCCTATCCTGTGCGAAACACGCGACGCGCGCTGCGCGTTGCGTCTCGACACAGGAGCATCGATGCCGAATCATGCCGAAGCCACCACGACGCAGGCGCCGCAAGTCGCGCCTGTCCCCCCGACCCAAGCGTCCGGTCCCGCATTCATCGCGCCCGAAGCCGATCCGCAGGCGCTCGCGCGCAACAACCAGTACGTGCTGAAATCCGGCGACGCGTTCGTGGTCGGCGATGCGCTCGGCGACATCGGCGGTCACGACGACGGCCTGTTCGTCGACGACATGCGCGTGCTGTCGACATGGCGTCTGACCTTCGGCGGCCGCGCGCCGTCGCTGCTGTCGGGCGCGACGAGCGCGGACAACGCGTCGTTCACCGCGCACCTGACGAACCGCCCGCTGCCGCCGCTCGGCGGCCACGAGACGCCCGAGGGCGTGATCCACATCGAACGGATGCGCGTGCTCGCGGGCGACGTGCTGTATGAAGCGCTGACGCTGACGAACTACGGCGCGAGCGAGGCCGAGGTGCCGCTGTCGCTGTCGTTCGCGGCGGATTTCAAGGACATGTTCGAAGTGCGCGGCACGCAGCGCCCGAAGCGCGGCACGGTGGTCGCGCCGCGCGTCGACGCCGGTGCGGTACGGCTGCGCTACGACGGCCTCGACAAGGTCGAGCGCAACGTGACCGTGCATTTCTCGCCGGCGCCCGACACGCTGTCGGTCGATCGTGCCGATTACACGCTGACGATCGCCGCGCAGGCGTGCGTGTCGATCTACCTGACCGTCGACGCGACGCTCGGCCCGGCGCACGACGGCGAAGGCCCGGGATGCGGGCGTGTCGCGCTGCGCACCGCGCTGGTCGGCGTGCATCGCGAGATGCGTTCGCGACGCGAGTCGATGGCGCGCGTCAACACCGGCAATCCGCTGTTCGACGCGTGGCTCGACCGGTCGCTCGCGGATCTCGGGCTGCTCACGACGCAGCTCGACACCGGGCCGTATCCGTACGCGGGCATTCCGTGGTTCTCGACGCCGTTCGGCCGCGACGCGGTGATCACGTCGCTGCAGATGCTGTGGCTGCAGCCGTCGCTCGCGCGCGGCGTGCTGCGCTTTCTCGCGGAGCATCAGGCACGCGAGACGTCCGCGTTTCGCGATGCGGAGCCCGGCAAGATCATGCACGAGTTCCGCCGCAGCGAGATGGCCGCGACGGGCGAGGTGCCGTTCGCGCTGTATTACGGCGGTGTCGATACGACCCCGCTGTTCATCGTGCTCGCCGGCGCGTACGTCGAACACACCGGCGACGATGCGTTGATCGACGAACTGTGGCCCGCGCTCGAGCGCGCCGCGCAGTGGGTGATCGACAAGTGCGACCGCAATCCTTACGGGCTGCTCGATTACCAGCGCACGTCGGAGCGCGGTCTCGCGAACCAGGGCTGGAAGGACAGCCACGATTCCGTGTTCCACGCGGACGGCCGCTTCCCCGACGGCCCGATCGCGCTCGTCGAAGTGCAGGCGTATGCGTGCGCGGCGCTCGATGCGATGTCGATGTGCTCGCACCGGCGCGGCCACGCGGCCGATGCGACGCGCTATGCACTGCGCGCGAAGACGCTGCGCGACCAGGTCGAAGCGTTGTTCTGGATGCCGGAAGGCCAGTTCTACGGGATCGCGCTCGACGGTCACGGCGACCTGTGCCGCGTGTTCGCGTCGAACGCGGGCCAGCTGCTCGCGTTCGGGCTGCCCGACGCGGAGCGCGGCGCGGCGGTGGCCGGCGTGCTCGGCTCGGCGCTGTTCCAGACCGGCTGGGGCATCCGCACGCTCGCGGCCGGCCAGCCGCGCTTCAACCCGATGGCCTATCACAACGGTTCGGTGTGGCCGCACGACAATGCGCTGATCGCGCGCGGGCTTGCGCGCTACGGCGACAAGACGGCCGCGGTGAACCTGTTGCGCGCGCTGTTCGAGGCGGCGGTGAGCTTCGAGATGCGGCTGCCGGAGCTGTTCTGCGGGTTCCCGCGGCGGCGCGGCGAACCGCCGACGGCCTATCCGGTCGCATGCCTGCCGCAGGCATGGGCGGCCGGTGCGCCGTTCATGATGCTGCAGGCGTGTCTCGGCGTGAGCGTCGACGCGGCACGCCACGAGGTGCGCGTCGAGCGCCCGGCGCTGCCTGAAGGCGTCGACTGGCTGCGCATCGACGACCTGCGGGTCGGCGACGAAACCGTGTCGCTGACGTTCCGGCGCGTCGACGGGCAGGTGGTCGCGGCGGCGGCGCAGCCAGGGCGCGTGAAGGTGGTCGCGGTGCTGTAGCCGGCTGTGCGGACGTTGCGCGATGTCGTGCCACGTCCGCGCGCAGCGGCATAGAATCGTGACATGACCCTTGAACGATGGCGGAGGCACCTACGATGACGACCGACAATCGGCCCGACGACGGCGAGCAGAAGCTCGAGAATCTGGAAGCGGCGGTCGACCACCTGCACAAGTCGATCGAGTCGCAGAGCATCGCGGTGGGCGCGGCGAAGGGCATCCTGTTCAGCCTGATCGAAACGCTCGGCGCGCTGATCGGCGATCCCGACCTGCCCGAACATGCGCGCTCGGGCTACGAGGCGCTGCGCGACAAGGCGAGCGAATTGCGCGGCGGGCTCGACCGGCATTGACGAACCGGCGGTGCCGGCGTTGGCCGCATGGCCTGCGCCGGTGCTGCCCAATCCTGTGCGGCGCACACAAAACCCCGTGCGCTCAATGAGTTAGCCGGCTGGTGCGCAGGATATCCACACGCTTGCCAACATAATCTGTGGAGAACTGGCTGGCCCCGAATTGGACGCGCAGTGCGTGCTGCGCGGTCGCAAACGATGCCGCGTCGTTGACCTGCGGGGCCTGATCTACTGAATCTTCTTTTGTATCAGGATGTTACGTGTCACATTGGCGGAATATCCACAGGCTTGCCAACAAAATCTGTGGATAAGTCTGACGTGATTGCTTCTTGATGGTTGAGTATCCCGCGTGCGGCGGCCGATACGTCGACCCCCTTGCGCGCCGGCTGCCCGGTGTGTGCACCGTCTCCATAAATCGTGCGCGATCAACGGGTTAGGTCCCGGGTACCCAGGATATCCACATCCTTGCCAACAAAATCTGTGGACAAGCCGGTCCCGTCATTCGGCCGGTGCCGCGTCGGCCGCCTCCGCAACGATCCAGTCGCGAAACAGCGTCATTGCCGGCGTGAGCGGCTTCGACTTCAGCGACGTGAGCCAGTAGCCGCCCGCGCGTACGTCGATGTCGAGCGGCCGCGCGAGCAGGCCCAACTGTAGTTCGCGCGAGAACATGCAGGCCGGCGCGAGCGCGATGCCCGCGCCCTGCATCGCGGCCTCGACCATCAGCCGCGACGAATCGAACACGGGCCCGTTGACCGACCACGGTTCGAGTTGTGCGGCGTCGAACCAGCCGAGCCATTCGTCGGTGCGGTACGAGCGCAGCAGCGTTTCGTTCGCGAGATCGGCCGGCTGCGCGAGGCGCCGCGCGATCTCCGGCGCGCACAGCGCGGTGAGCGGTGCGTCGAGCAGCCGCTCGTTGCGCGTCGCCGGCCAGTTGCCTTCTCCGAAGCGGATCGCGAAATCGAGGCCCTCGGCCGCGAGGTCGACGACGTTGTTGTTGGTCCGCAGCCGCAGCTCGACGAACGGGTGCGTGTCGCCGAAGCGCTTCAACCGTGGCATTAGCCAACCTATGGCAAAGGTGCCGACCGCGCCGAGCGTCAGCACCTCGTGGAAGCGCCCGCCCTCGAACTGCTTGAGCACGGTCTCGATCCGGCTGAACGCATCGCTGAGCACCGGCAGCAGCGCGCGTCCTTCGTCGGTGAGCCCGAGGCCGCGCGGCAGCCGCGTGAACAGCGCGCAGCCGAGCCGCTCCTCGAGCGAGCGCACCTGCTGGCTCACGGCCGCCTGGGTCACGCTCAGCTCGAGGCCGGCGCGCGTGAAGTTCAGGTGGCGGGCCGACGATTCGAACGCGCGCAACGCATTCAGCGGAAGATGAGGGCGGAGCTTGGTCATAAGAATTTCTTTTGGCAGCGCTCAATTATCGTTGCTTGTCAGGCAACCGTAAAGTCACGATAGTGCTGTCTCGCCGGCCGGCCGTTCTGCATCCATTCCACCACGAGAGACACGACATGACCTACTCATCGCAACGTCGAACCCTGTTGCTGGCCGCCGCGACGGCGCCGCTCGTCCTGACCGTCACCGCGTGCGCGTCGTCGCCTGCCGCGGGGCAGGGCGTTGCGTCCGCAACGTCGTTTGTCGCGCTCGAGCGCGCGGCGGGCGGCCGTCTCGGCGTGTGCGCGATCGACACCGCGAGCGGCCGGCGCGCGCAGCATCGCGCGAGCGAGCGCTTCCCGTTCTGCAGCACGTTCAAGGCGATGCTGGGAGCGGCGGTGCTCGCGCAGAGCGTCGAGCGTCCGGGGCTGCTGCAGCAGCGCGTGATGATCGGGCAGTCCGATCTCGTGAACTACTCGCCGGTGTCGGGCAAGCATGTCGGCACCGGGATGACGGTTGCCGAGTTGTGCGAGGCGGCGATCCAGTACAGCGACAACTCGGCCGCGAACCTGGCGATGAAGCTGATCGGCGGGCCGTCGGCGGTGACCGCGTATGCGCGCTCGATCGGCGACGACACGTTCCGGCTCGATCGCTGGGAGACCGAACTGAACACCGCGTTGCCGGGCGACCCGCGCGACACGACGACGCCGGCTGCGATGGCCGCGAGCATGCGTGTGCTCACGCTCGGCGATGCGTTGCCGAGCGCGCAGCGTGCGCAGCTCGTCGCATGGCTGCGCGGCAACAAGGTCGGCGACAAGCGGATTCGCGCGGGCGTGCCGGCCGGGTCGCAGGTGGCCGACAAGACCGGCACCGGCGACTACGGGACGACGAACGACGCGGGCGTGATCTGGCTGCCGTCGCGCGCGCCGATCGTGCTCGTCGTGTACTACACGCAAACGCGTGCCGATGCGAAGGCGAAGGACGACGTGATCGCAGCCGCTGCGCGCATCGCGGTCGCGACGTTCGCTTGAGCGGGCGATACGGCGTGTGCAATCGATGGATGGATGAATGAAGCGGCGGATGCATGCCGTGCCGCAGTCGTGACCAGCCGGTCGAAACGTTGTGCGATCAACGACTTAGGTCACACATGCTCAGGATATCCACATCCTTGCCAACACAAATTGTGGACAAGGCTGCAAGCGGTCGCGTTCATCGCGCAACGAACGCCGCGATGGCATGCGGCACGCGTTGCGCCGGCCTGCCTGCACGGTTCGAGGCGGCGCCGACAAAGTCTTTCGGATCAAGCGCTTGTGCGTGGTATGCGCAGGCTATCCACACGCTTGCCAACACAATCTGTGGACAAGCGGCATGGCGCGCACGATACGCAACCCGTTGCGTTGCGTGACGATGCGCGAGCGGCGTGTTGCCTGCCGCGTGCCTCATTCGAAGCGGCGCGGACAAAGCCTTTCGGATCAAGCGCTTGATCGCGGTATGCGCAGGCTATCCACATGCTTGCCAACACAATCTGTGGACAAGCCTGCGCGGTCGCCCGTTCGATGTTCAGCCCTGCCGATCGTCGACGGCGGGCCAGCGCGCGAACGCGAACACCCACAACATCACGAAGTTCAGGACCGGGACGAACATCGTCAGGATCCACCAGCCCGAATGTCCGGTACGCCGAACGATGCGGACATACGGATAGACGACGATCGCGACGAGCACGAGCGAGACGAGCAACTGCGCTGCGGTGAAGTGTTCCATGGTCTTCCTCGGAATGATGTGCCGTTGTCCGGTGCGGGCGGAACGGCCGGCCCGCGGTGCCGTCGCGTGAAGTCTCGTGCTGCGTGGCCGCGTGCGGCTCGTGTGATCGTGACGCGTCGCGTGTGCGGGCGTCAAGGTGCGGGCAGGTGCCGCTGTCGCGCCGGATCGTCCGGCCGCACACGCAGGCGGCCCCGCGCGGTGCCGCAACGGTGACGCGGCGCATGAATCACTGGCCGATCAACGGGTTAGCCGATGCTTGCTCAGGATATCCACAAGCTTGCCAACAAAATCTGTGGGTAAGTGACGCGACGATCGCGTGGCGTATTGGCAGGGCGCCGACGTGGCATCGTGATGCGAAGTGCGGCGAACCGGCGCGTATGACGGTGCGGCGCGCGGCGCGTCTGCATCACGCGTGCCAAAGTCTGTCGGATCAAGGGCTTAGCGTTGCGGTGCGCAGGATATCCACAAGCTTGCCAACATTTTCTGTGGAGAAGTCCGCGTCGCGATCGGGCGGCACGCATGGCATGCAAACCGTGCGCGGCCCCGGTTCGTGCGTGGGCTCACGCGGTACAAATGCCCGTCACGGCGACTTTCTGGAACAAGTGCGGGCTCGCGACGGCGGACGACGGATAGGCCGAGAGCTTCGCGACGAACTCGGGATGCGTGAAGGCCGCGCGAAACGCGTCGGTCGACTCCCAGATCGCATAATTGAAGTAAGTCGGACTGTCGCCGAGCGCGCGATGCAGCTGCGTCGAAATGAATCCCGGCTGCCGTTTCATGAACTCGGCGTCGTCCTTCCACACGGCCAGGAAATCGGCTTCATCGGCAGGATCGAGCGTGAAGACGTTGACGAGGACGACGGGGGCCGCGTCGATGCCGAACTGCTGCTGGATCGGAAAGGCCGGATCCATCGGTTTGAAATGAGGCATCAGGCACTCCTGTGAGTAGTGGGTCGGTGGTGCGATCACGTTTGTCCGTTCGGCGCATGCGCATCGGACATCGCGGACAGAACACGAATCGCCGCATCGAGGTCAGCCGAACTGAACTGACCGGAGATGTCGCGGACATGCTGTTGCCATTGCTCGACCACCGCCTGATAGGCCGCAGCACCGCGCGCGGTCGGCGCATACAGCGGGGAGCGCTTGTGTGTCGGGTTCGCCAGCGGCTGCACGAGACCTTCTTCCGTCAGCACGTTGATCTGTTTCAGGACGGCCTGCCGCGTGATGCCCATGGCGTCGGCGATCTGCGGGATGTTCGGGGCTTCCGGCGCCATCGAGATGGCGCCCAGCACTTGCCAGCGTGCGCTGGTCAGGCCGTGCGGCGCGGCAAAGGTATTGCCCCATTCGATCAGCAGGCCGTTCAGCCGGAAGACGGACAGCGCGACGGCAGTCAGCTTGGCGGGTTTCGTCATGGTCGGGATGTGCGATGAATTGACAACCAGTTTACGCAATAGACAACTGGTTGTCAAATTGGCCGCATGTCGCCGTAATGGGAGGACAGTGCCGGGTCGGGAGGGGAAGGACCGGTACGCGATGTGCGATGGGCTGGCGCATTCGCTGCGCACGACCGGCAAATCCTTTCAGATCAATGGCTTGGCGCCGTTAGCGGTGGGTTGTCCACAAGCTTGCCAACACAATCTGTGGAAAAGCCGCACATCGGGCGCGCGTCAGGCCGGCACGGGAAAGCGCACCGTCACGGTCAGCCCGCGCCCGCCTTGCGTCGTGCCGAGCGCGACCGTCGCGCGATGCTGTTCGGCGATCCGCTTGACGATCGACAGCCCGAGCCCGCTGCCCGACGACGTGGCCGCCTGCGCGCCTTCGCCGCGATAGAAGCGCTCCCATACGTCCGTGCGCTCGGCCTCCGGAATGCCGGGGCCGTCGTCGGCGACTTCGAGCACGGGCGTCGCGCCGTCGAGGCGCGCGGACACGTCGACGCGCGCGCCGTCGCCCGCGTAGCGGATCGCGTTGTCGACGAGGTTGTTCAGCAGCACGCGCAACGTGTCGATATTGCCGGCGGCCATCACCGGCGACGACACGATCGCGCCGAGGTCGATCCGGTGCGCATCCGCGACGCGCGTGCGGTCGGCGACGACCGAGCGGCACAGCGCGGCGAGATCGACGGGCGTGGATGCCGCGGCGGACGCCTGCGCATCGGGTTCGAGGCGCGCGAGCGTCAGCAACTGTTCGGCGAGGTGGCCGAGGCGCGTCGTGCCCGCGTGGATCTGCGCGAGGATCTGCTCGCGTTCTTCGGACGTCGCGGCGCGCCGCAGCAATTGCGACTGGATCGACAGCCCCATGATCGGCGTGCGCAGCTCGTGCGCGGCATCGGCGATGAAGTGGCGCTGCAGCGTGAACGAACGGTCGAGTCGCGCGAGCAGGTCGTTGATCGCTTCGGCGAGCGGGCGGACCTCGTTCGGCATCGACGCGACGTCGACCGGTTCGAGATTGTTCGCATTCCTGCGCTTCAGGCCGGATGCGATCGTGCGCAGCGGCCGCAACCCCGCGCCGATGCCGAACCACAACCCGATCGCGAGCACCGGCAGCATCGAGAATACCGGCCACAGCAGGTGCACCGCGATGCCGGCGATCGCTTCCCAGCGCGCATGGCGGGCCTGCGCGAGCCGGATCGTCGTGCCGCCGCGTTCGGTCACGTAGGTACGCCAGGGCTGGCCGCCGACGTTGACGCTCGCGACGCCCGTTTGCGCGGGCGGCGGCAGCGTCGATTTGCGATCGGTCGAATAGACCAGCGCGCCGTTGCGCCAGACTTGCAGCAGCACGGCGTCGGGATCGCCGGCCTCGAAGTCGTGCTTGCCGTCGCCCTGGTTGCGGAACGACAGCTCGCCGTTCGGGCCGACGACGATCTGCTTCGACATGCTGCGCATCTGGTCGTCGAGAAGATCGTCGAGCTCGCGCAGCGCGCCCCAGTAGGTGCCCGCGCTCGCGACCAGCCCGATCACGCATGCGGCGGGCAGCAGCCATGTCAACAGGCGCCGCCGCAGCGACGCGCTGCGCCAGCGCGCGATCGCGCGTTGCAGGTTCGTCATGCGCCGTCACCGATCCGGTAGCCGACGCCGCGTACCGTGCGAATCATGTCGTGGCCGAGCTTCTTGCGCAGGTTGTGGATGTGCACCTGCACCGCGTTGCTCTCGATTTCCTCGCCCCAGCTGTACAGCCGTTCCTCGAACTGCTCGCGCGAGATCACCGCGCCGGGGTCGCGCATCAGTTCGTGCAGCAGCACGAATTCCTTCGGCGACAGCGTGATTTCGTCGTCGTTGAGCCAGACCAGGTGCTTGATCGGGTCGAGCCGCAGCGGGCCGATCGAGAGCGTCGTTTGCGCGCGCCCCGCATGGCGGCGGTTGACCGCGCGAATGCGGGCGAGCAGTTCCTCGAGCACGAACGGCTTGACGAGGTAGTCGTCGGCGCCGCTGTCGAGGCCGGCGATGCGGTCCGGCACGCCGTCGCGCGCGGTGATGATGATCGCGGGCAGGGTTTCGTCGCGGCGGCGCAGCGACGCGAGCACCGACAGGCCGTCGCGGTTCGGCAGCCCGAGATCGAGCAGCAGCAGGCCGTAGCCGGTGGAGCGCAGCGCGAGCGACGCGGCGTCGCCGTCCTTGACCCAGTCGACCGCGAAGCCTTCCTGTTTGAGGCCCTGTTCGAGCCCGCTGCCGATCAGCGGATCGTCCTCGACGAGCAGTACGCGCATGGATTCGTGTCTGTTGGCGGGCGCGGGCGCCCGGGATTCCCATGATAAGCGCAGGTGTCTTAGGGCGAGCTTAACGGCCGGCGGGCGGTGGCGCTTTCGTACTTGTCCAATGCGGCACCGTGTCGCTTCGGCGCGCCTTCAGGTTTGCTTAATCTTACGGTCCGTAATCTTGGCTCGTCGCGTTCAACGGGGCGCGACACCACATCGAAGAAGAGGAACGCAATCATGAAACACCTGGCCAGAATCCTGACGGTCGCGCTCGCGACGCTGCCGGCCGCCGTCCATGCGCAGTACACCGGACCGTCCGCGCTGACGACGACCACCGTGAAGGAACTCCTCGCGAACGGCAAGGACGACCAGCACGTGCAACTGCAGGGGCGCATCGTCAAGCACGTCGGCGGCGAGGATTACGAGTTCGCCGATGCGACGGGCACGATCCACGTCGAGATCGACCACAAGCTGTGGGCGGCCGGCCAGCCCGTCAGCGACAAGAACGAAGTGAAGGTGACTGGCGAGTTCGAGCGCAAATGGTCGGGCCGCGTGAAGCTCGACGCCGACCACGTCGAAGTGCTGCGCTGACCGGTGTGCGCGGGGCCGGTGATACCATGGGCGACCGGTTCCCGTTCCCACCAAGATGGCTGCCAATTTCGATGAACTCGCGTCCCGGATCCGGGCGCAATTTTCCGAACTGAGCCCGCAATTCCAGGCGGGCGCTGCATTTCTGCTCGATCATCCCGACGAGGTCGCCACCTCGTCGATGCGCAAGGTCGCGCAGCGCGCGCAGGTCCAGCCCGCATCGCTCGTGCGGCTCGCGCAGCAATTCGGTTTCCCCGGCTGGAACGAGTTGCGCGACCTGTGCGTCGCGCGCGTGCGCGCGCGTCCCGAGCCGCTCACGCAGCGTGCGCGTTCGCTCGTGAAGCCCGACGCTAAGGCGTCGCTCTCGCATGACCTGCTTGCCGCGCAGCAGCACAATCTCGCCGCGACCGCCGCACAGAACGAGCACGCGCTCGCGGATGCCGCGAAGCTGATCCGCAAGGCATCGCACGTGCATGTCGCGGGGTTCCGGTCGTGCTATCCGGTCGCGTTCGGTTTCGTGTACGGCTACCGGCTGTTCCGGCCGACCGTGTCGCTGCTCAACGGCGTCGCCGGCTCGCTCGAGATGGAGCTGCGCACGATCGCGAAGCAGAGCGTGACCGTGATCATCAGTTTCGCGCCGTATTCGGCGGAGGCGACGCGCGTCGCGCAAGCGGCGAAAGCGCAGGGCAGCAAGATCGTCGCGATCACCGACAGCGCGGTGTCGCCGATCGCGCTGCATGCGGACGCACAGCTGATCTTCACGCACGACAGCCCGTCGTTCTTTCCGTCGCTGGTCGCCGCGCATGCGATGGCCGAAGCGCTGGTCGCGCAGTTGCTCGCGCTCGAAGGCAGCGATGCGATTGCGGCGCTCGAGCGCACGGAAGCGGAGTTGCATGCGAAGGGGGCGTATGTCGTGTAGCGGGCATGCGGTTGTCAGAGCGCGTGGCTCGATACGTTCGACTGCCAAGCGCGGTGGTTCCATGAGAAGCGCGGTTATATCCGCTTCGGTGAACTGCCGGATTGTCCGGCCAGGCATACGCGCATTTTCCTGACGAAGAAGCTTGGTTCCTGAGCGGCGGCGCGCCGCACCGGGCCACGCCGCACTACGCTGCACCGCACCGCACCGCACCGCACCGCACCGCACCGCACCGCACCGCACCGCACCGTGCCGTGCCGTGCCGTGCCACGCCGGACCACGCCGGACCACGCAGCACCACGCACCGCAGCACCGCAGCACCGCACATGCGAGGGCCTGGCATCCACATCGACATTTCACCGCACCGCGAACCGTCGCGGTGCCGCGCGCGCGTATGCTGGCGTCTCCAGTCCCGAGGAGACACCGATGTCCGATTCCGACGCGCAGTTCCGCCACGCCGAAGCCTTCCGCGCGCTGCACGCGCGCTCCGGCGCCTTCATCATCCCGAACCCGTGGGACGCCGGTTCCGCCCGGCTGCTCGCGATGGCCGGCTTCGAATCGCTTGCCACCACGAGCGCCGGTTTCGCGTATTCGAGAGGGCGGCCCGACAACGCGATCGGCCGTGACGAAATGCTCGGCCACATCGCCGAGATCGTCGCCGCGGGCGGCCTGCCGGTCAGCGCCGATCTCGAGAACGGCTTCGGCGACGCACCCGACACGGTTGCCGAGACGATCCGCCTCGCGGCCGGCGCCGGCGCGGTGGGCGGCTCGATCGAGGATGCGACCGGCCGTGCCGATGCGCCGATCTATCCGCACGACGCTGCGGTCGAGCGCATCGCGGCGGCGGTCGACGCGGCGCGCGCGCTGCCGTTTCCGTTCACGCTGACCGCGCGCTGCGAAAACTACCTGCACGGCCGCCGCGACCTCGCCGATACGATCGCGCGGCTGGTCGCGTACCGCGACGCGGGCGCCGACGTGCTGTACGCGCCGGGCCTGACCGATGCCGACGACATCGCAGCGGTCACCCGCGCGGTCGGCGCGCCGGTCAACGTCGTGATGGGGCTGCAAGGCGGGTTGTTGAGCCTCGATGCGCTTGCGGCGCTCGGCGTGAAGCGCGTCAGCGTCGGCGGTGCACTGGCGCGGGCCGCGCTCGGCGCGTTCCTGCGCGCCGCGACGGAAATGGCGCGCGACGGCACGTTCACGTTCGCGCAAGCGGCGGTGTCGGGGCGCGACCTCGATCGCTGGTTTGCGGCGCCGGACAATTCGCACGTTTCGTTTGCACAATGACCGCTAATAAAACATGGGAACGTTTCCAGCCGAAAACTGATTGACAGTAATCAATCGAAATCGCCGTCCATTTAAAGTCCGACGACGGCGAGAATTGCATCGTTTATTCTCCGCATTCCGGCTTTTCGACCGGAACCGGCGCGCAAGCCGCGTCGGTTCTGGCGATCGATCATCAGCCAGATGCACCGGTCCTGCCTATTGTTGCGATTCCTCGACCGAATCCTTTCCGTTTCAAGGAGTTGCCGATTATTTTTCGAATTGGTAATCTTCGGCACCGTCAAAACGACAGTGTCGGCGGGCCGCAGAAAAATGAATATATAAAATATCGAGAGAGCGATGACGATCCGAGACAATCACCGCAGTGGCTTTCGCGTCGGCGATGTCGTGACGCTGAAAACCGGCGGGCCGCGCATGACCGTCACCTATGCCGGGCCGGTCGTGTTCGACGATGCCGACTGGCTGATCTGCCAGTGGTTCGACGACAGCGGCCACTTCCGACAGGAAATGTTTCATCACGAGACGGTGGTGCTCGAGCCGCGCGCGATTTCCGCCGGGCGCGCCCGCGTGCGCATGCAGGCGCACCGCTACCGGTCGGCGGCCTGACGCCGCCTTCGCTACGGCGCGGCGCCGCTTGCCGCCCGTATGTTGCCATGCAGCAGCGGTGCCGGCACCACCGCAATATCCACGACATTTCACGTCAGCCCGAAACATGCGGCGGCCCGGCACACCGATACTGGACGCATGAACCCGACCGATCCGATTGCCGCGGTCACGCACCGCGATCCCTATCCCTACTACGCGACGCTCGTCGACGGGCCGCCGCTCGCGTTCGACGCCACGCTCGGCCTGTGGGTCGCGAGCCGGGCCGCGAGCGTGACGGCGGTGCTTGGCCATCCGGCGTGCCGTGTCAGGCCGCTCGATATGCCGGTGCCGCCCGCGTTGCGCGGCACGACCGCAGGCGCGCTGTTCGGCGAACTGGTGCGCATGAACGATGGCGCACTGCGGCACGACGTGCCGAAGCAGGCGCTGCGCGCGGCGTTCGCGCCGATCGACACCCACATGTTGCGCGAACGTGCCGCACAGCTCGCCGGCAGCCGGCTGCGCGCGTTGCATGACGCCGATGCGTTGAACGCGTGGTGTCTGACCGTGCCCGTTTGCGCGGTCGCCGATCTGCTCGGTTTCGACGCTGCGCAGCTCGACGGCATCGCCGCGCTGGTCGTCGACTTCGTCGCGGCGCTGTCGCCGCTGTCCGACGGCGCGGCGCTGGCCCGCGCAAGCGAAGCCGCGCGGCAACTGCTCGAGCGGATGACGGAGCGCGTTGCGCATACACGTGCGCAGGACGGCTCATGGGTTGCAGCGATTCAGCAGGCGGCCGGCGCCGCGGGCTGGCACGCGAGCGGTGCGCTGGTCGCGAATCTCGTCGGCTTGTTGTCGCAGACGTGCGAGGCCACGGCGGCGTGGCTCGGCAATGTGCTGGTCGCATGGGACGGTGCGACGGCCGCCGGCGCAGGCGGCGAGTGCGCGATGCCGGATACCGCCGTGCTCGATGCTTTCGTCGCCGAGGTTGGCCGATTCGATTCGCCGGTACAGAACACGCGCCGCTTCGTCGCATCGCGCACGACGATCGAAGGCGTGACCGTCGATGCCGGTGCGGTCATCCTGGTCGTGCTGGCGGCCGCGAATCGGGATCCGGCCGTGCATCGCGAGCCGCATCGGCTGCTGCCGGATCGCGCGCCGGGGCCGAACTTCGGCTTCGGCACGGGGCCGCACGCGTGCCCGGGCGAGCGGATCGCGCGGGTAGTGACGGCGGGAGCGTTCGGGGCATGGTTGCGCGCGGGCGGTGACGCGCCGCGCGACAGGCTGGTGTGGGACTACCGGGCCTCGACCAACGTCAGGATGCCGAAGTTCGGCGTGGCGAGGTAAGCGGAAAAGCGGGACTTAACGGCAACCTTGCTTCTCGGCCCATTGCTCCTGGGCGGCGACGCGGCGCTGCACGCGTTCGACGAGACCGGTGGAGAAGGTCCGCATGCTGATGCCGCGGCGCTTCGCGAGGATGGTTTGCGCGACGTCGGTTTGCGGGTTCGGCTGGCATGCCCAGTACAGCGTCATCAGCCAGCCGATGCCCGTCCATGCGAACAGGGCGTTGAACATCGCGATCATCAGCTTGTCGTGCCGGCCGCGCCGGTCGGCGATGACGGCCGGGAGAAAATAGAGCGCGATCGCTGCGACCGAACCGGCCACCTGAATCAGGACTGCGTGTTGCATGTTGCTGCTCCGTCCGAACTGCAATGAGACCGATTGTCGCGCTTTTTCCGTTTGTGTGCTGGCAATTGATTGTTGCGTTTTTAATGACGATCAGTGCGCGGCGGCGGCCTCCAGCTGCGCATCGTTGCTCAGCACGAAACCTTCGTCGAGCCAGCCGGTAACGCCGCCGATCATCAGCTTCACCGGGCGGCCGAGCCGCGCGAGCCGGATCGCCGCGCGCGCGGCGCCGTTGCAATGCGGACCCGCGCAGTACACGACGAACAGCGTGTCGGCCGGATGGTCGGCGAGCTTGCCGGCGACGATCTTGCGGTGCGGCAGGTTGCGCGCGCCGGGCACGTGGCCGGCGGCAAACTGTTCCGGACTCCGGACGTCGAGCAGCACGAAATCGGGCGCGCCGGACGCGAACGCGTCATGCACGTCCCAGCAGTCGGTCTCGAAGCGCAGCGACGCTTCGAAGTGGGCGAGGGCGGCGGCGCTGTCGGCGGCGGGGACGTCGGTTACGTATGACATGAAAGGCGCTCCTGAAGGACGGCGCGGAATGCGCCGGAATGAAGGGCAGTATCGCGGTTCGCCGGCTTTTCCGGCAGTGGCGCGATCGACAAGTTCCGGTAACATCGCGCCATGCATAATCATCTCGTCGTCGCGCTCGCCTACGATCGCCTCTGCACCTTCGAATTCGGCTGCGTGGTCGAACTGTTCGCGCTCGAACGCCCGGAACTCGACGTCGACTGGTATCGCTTCGCGGTCTGCGCGAGCGAGCCGGGGCCCGTGCGCGCGGCCGGCGGCATCACGGTCGCCGCGCCGTACCGGCTCGCGATGCTCGATCGCGCGGACACCATCGTGATCCCCGGCTGGCGCGATCCGGACGAACTGCCGCCGGAGCCGTTGCTGAAGAGGCTGCGTGCCGCGCATCGCCGCGGCGCGCGGCTCTGTTCGATCTGCTCGGGCGTGTTCGTGCTCGCGGCGGCCGGCGTGCTCGACGGGTTGACCGTGACGACGCACTGGCGTTATGCCGAGCGCCTGCAGGCGCGCTATCCGGCGCTGCGCGTGAATCCCGACGCGCTGTACGTCGACGAAGGGCAGATCGTCACGTCGGCCGGCTCGGCCGCGGGGCTCGACATGCTGTTGCATCTCGTGCGTCGCGATCATGGCGGCGCGATCGCGAACCGCGTCGCGCAACGTCTCGTGCTGCCGCCGCATCGCGACGGCGGCCAGGCGCAGTTCGTGCCGCGCCCGGTCGCACCGGGCGGCAGCGACCGACTCGCGAAGCTGATCGACTGGATGCGCGCGCATGCGGCCGAGCCGCACACGCTCGCGTCGCTGGCCGCGCAGGCCGCGATGAGCACGCGCACGCTGCAGCGCCAGTTCGCGGATGCAACGGGCATGTCGCCGCTCGCGTGGCTGATCCGCGAGCGCGTGAACGTCGCGAAGGACATGCTCGAAACGCATCCCGCGCTGTCGCTCGCGCAGATTGCCGTGCGCTCGGGGTTCGGTTCCGAGGAGTCGCTGCGCCGCCATTTCCGGCGTGTCGCGGCGACGAGCCCCGCCGCGTACCGGCGCGGGATGGATCGCGGCGTCCGGCCTCCGCACGCGTAAGCGTCGCGTCTTCCCCTGCATCGGCGGCGCCCGGCCGTCGGTCATTTCTTGTCGACTTCAAGCGCGCGTAAGATGGCGGTCGCCGTGCGGCGACCCGATCCACGCATGCCGCCCATCCCGCGCGCCGCGGCGGGAAGCCGCCATTGATCCCTCACAACGACAAGGACAAGGACAATCACCATGGGCCTGCTGGGAAAGCTGTTCGGAAAGAAACCGCGCGACGAAGCCGCGTCGCCCGTACCTTCGACCGGTGCGCCAGACGCTCCGGAAGCATCCGACGCGGCCGGGCAGGATGGCCCCGACATCGCGTCCGAACTCGCACCCGCGCTGAAGGCATTCCAGGCCGGCCGGCACGAGGCCGCGATCGCGGCCGCCGCGCCGCATGCAGAGCGGCTGGCCGATGCGGCGCGCCTGTGCGCGCTGTCGTACTCGGTGATGAAGCGTTACCCGGAAGCGTTTCCGTACTGGCTCGCGTTGTTCCAGCGCGAGCCGAGCGCGCACAACGCGGTGCAGCTCGCGACGACTTCCGTGATGTGCGACGAAGTGGAACGCGGCGAAGCGTGGATGCAGAAGGCCGCCGAGGTCAATCACGACACGCGCGAGCAGTCGGATGTCGCCGCGCGCGTGAACTTTATCTCGGCGCTGATGCAAAGCGGCCACCTGCGCGAGTCGCTGCCGCATCTCGCATGGGTGCGCGACGTGTATGGCCACGTGCGCATCACCGATTCGACGTTCCTCTACATGCGCGGCATTCCGTTCTTTTCCGCATTCCTCGAGAACAGTCTCGAGATCCTGAAGGCCACGCAGCCGGCCGATGCGATCGCGCCGTGGTACGGCGAGCTGAAGGGCAAGCTCGACGAGGAAGGCGAAGCGCTGCTTGCCGCGTGGGTTGGTCAGCTGCCGGCGTAACCGGCAGGTCCTCATGCATCGCGACGCCGGCCGCGTGTTGCCGGCGCGGCGTCGCGACGCGCATGCTCGGCGCGTGTCGGTATCGTGCGCGGTTTCCTTGATGCACGCGATCCGGTACACGCCGTCCTCGACTTCGACGCCGTGCGTGTCGTGCGTGAAGCTGGGGACGCGCAGGTCGTACTGCTCGAGCGCCTTCAGGTAGCCGAGCAGCGGGCCGTCGGCCGGCCCCGCGTTTTCTCCGGGCATCAGCAGCGGGATGCCGGGCGGATAGGGTGATGAATCCGCTGCGCGGCAGCGCGTTCGAGCAATAGGGAAAACGGGCCCGAAACCGACCCTGAAAACGGCGCGGAAAGGGCCCCGGGCCGGGGCCATCGGCGTATCATCCGGTTTTTCGTCAGCCCTATCCAGGCACCCCCACCATGACCTCCGTCGACACTACCCCCGTCCTCGACCATGACAAGCTCGTGACCTTCGTCGAGCGCAAGTGGAACGATGAAATCCTCCACGCACTGACCGACTACATCGCGATCCCCGCGAAGAGTCCCGCATTCGACCCCGACTGGGCGAAACGCGGATATCTCGAACGCGTCGTCACCGATGCCGCGCAGTGGGCCGAACGCCAGCCGGTGAAAGGCCTGAAGCTCGAGATCGTGCGCTTGCCCGGCCGCACGCCGGTGATCTTCTTCGAAACCCCCGCGACACGCTCGGGCAGCACCGACACGATCCTGCTGTACGGCCACCTCGACAAGCAGCCCGAATTCGACGGCTGGCGCGCGGACCTCGGCCCGTGGACGCCGAAGCTCGAGAACGGCAAACTGTACGGCCGCGGCGGCGCGGACGACGGCTATGCGATCTACGCGAGCCTCGCGGCGCTCGGCGCGCTCGACGAGCAGGGCGTCGAACGGCCGCGCTGCGTCGGCCTGATCGAAACCTGCGAGGAGTCGGGCAGCTACGACCTGCTGCCGTACGTCGACGCGCTGCGCGACCGGCTCGGCCAGGTGTCGCTCGTCGTGTGCCTCGATTCGGGCGCCGGCAACTACGACCAGATGTGGCTCACGACGTCGCTGCGCGGGCTGGTGTCCGGCGACCTGCAGGTCGAGGTGCTCGAGGAAGGTGTTCACTCGGGCGTGTTCGGCGGCATCGCGCCGTCGAGCTTCCGCGTGATGCGTCAGCTGTTCGAACGGCTGGAAGATGCGAAGAACGGCAACCTGCTGCCGCGCGTGTTCCATTGCGAGATTCCCGACAGCCGCGTGCGCGAAGCCGACGCGGCTGCCGCGATCCTCGGCGACGCCGTATGGAAGGGGCTGCCGTGGGCCTGCGGCGCGGACGGCAAGCCGGTGCTGCCGACCACGACCGATCCGCGCGAGGCGCTGTTGAATTCGACGTGGCGTCCGTCGCTGTCGGTGACGGGCGCAGCCGGCCTGCCGGCGCTCGCCGATGCGGGCAACGTGCTGCGTCCGCGCACCGCGTTCAAGCTGTCGCTGCGCCTGCCGCCGCTCGTCGATGCCGCGCAGGCCGTGCAGCAGTTGAAGGAACTGCTCGAACTCGATCCGCCGTACAACGCGAAGGTCACGTTCAAGCCGGACGCGGGCGCCGCGACCGGCTGGAGCGCGCCGGATCTCGCGCCGTGGCTCGCGTCGTCGCTCGACGCCGCGTCGCGCCGCCACTTCGGTGCGGACTGCGCTTACATGGGCCTCGGCGGCACGATCCCGCTGATGAACGTGCTGCAGGCAGGCTTCCCGGCCGCGCAGTTCATGGTGTGCGGCGTGCTCGGGCCGAAGTCGAACGCGCACGGCCCGAACGAGTTCCTGCACGTGCCGTACGCGAAGAAGCTGACCGCGGCGGTGGCGGACGTGATCGCGTCCGCGCGCTGATCCACGTTGCTGCCTGACCCGCCCTTGACCCGACCTGATGGAGCCTTGCCGATGACCGCGTTGCCGACACCCGATACCGACCCGCTGCGCATGCGCGCCGAACCGCTGCACGCGTTCGTCGCGGCACTCTGGGAGCGGGCCGGCAGCAGCGAGCGCGAGGCGCGGCTCGTCGCCGATCACCTGGTCGGTGCGAACCTGGCTGGTCACGATTCGCACGGGATCGGGATGATCCCGAACTACGTCGCTTCGTGGCGGGAAGGGCAGCTGCAGTTGAACGGTCACGCGTCGATCGTCCGTGATGGCGGCGCGGTGCTGACGGTCGACGGCGGGCGCGGCTTCGGCCAGGTGATCGCGTTCGAGGCGATGGTCGAAGGAATCGAGCGCGCGCGACGCATGGGCATCTGTGCGATCGGCCTGCGCGACGTCCATCACCTCGGCCGCATCGGGCACTGGGCCGAGCAGTGCGCGCGCTCGGGGCTCGTGTCGTTCCATTTCGTCAACGTGTCGGGCGACCTGCTCGTCGCGCCGCTCAACGGCACCGATCCACGCTTCGGCACGAATCCGTTCTGCGCCGCGTATCCGCGCGCGGGCCGGCCGCCGCTGCTGCTCGATTTCGCGACGAGCGCGATCGCGTACGGCAAGACGCGGGTCGCGTACAACCAGGGCAAGCGCGTGCCGGACGGGTCGCTGATCGATCATCGCGGCCAGCCGACCGACGATCCGGCCGTCATGCACGAGCAGCCGTTCGGCTCGCTGCTGCCGTTCGGGCTGCACAAGGGTTATGCGCTGGCCGCGATGTGCGAGATCTTCGGCGGCGCGCTGGTCGGCGGGCATACGACCTATGGCGGCACGTTGCAGAAGACGAGTGCGATCGTCAACGGGATGCTGTCGGTGCTGATCGATCCGAATGCGTTCGATGCGGCCGATGCGCAGCGTGAAGCCGATGCGTTCGTCGCGTGGGCGAAGGCGTCGCCGCAGGCGGGCGATGCGCCGGTGCGGATGCCCGGCGAGCCGGAGGAGGCGAGTCGCGCCGCGCGCGGCGCGGACGGCATCCCGGTCGATCGCGCGACGTGGCGGCAGATTCGCGAAAGCGCGGCGGCCGTCGGCTTCGACGACGCGGAACTCGACGTGTGGACGCAGCGCTGCACGGAGCCCGCATGAGCTGGCAATCCGAGAAGGCGCACGGCGAGGAGATCGCGTACCAGCTCGCGCCGCTCGGCAAGGCGGAAGTCGTGCGGTTCTTCAGCGGCGCCGCGATGCGGCTCGACGGCGTGATGTTCGGCTTCATGTCGCGCGGGTCGCTGTTCCTGCGCGTCGACGACGTGAACCGTCCGGCGTTCGTCGCGGCGGGGATGGGCCCGTTCTCGTACGAGCGTCCCACGCGCACCGTTGCGCTCGAGGGCTATTACGAAACGCCGGCCGACGTGCTCGAGGACGCGGGCGCGCTGTTCGACTGGTGTCGCGGCGCGTATCGCGCGGCGTTGCTGGCCGGGGCGCCGAAGCGCAAGGCACGGCCGAAGTCGAAGCCGGCGCCGAAACCGGAGGCGACGCGCAAGCGCACGTAGCGTCGAGCGTACGACGGCGCTTTTCCCGTCCTTTCTTTCGATCCACGCTGGATGCGCGCAAGCGCCGGGCTTGACGCACCGCATATTCCGCCTGCTTCACAACGGCGGCCCCGGCGTTTATGATCGGCGCGATTGCGTCCGTGCCCGGCGCAACCCGAGCCGGTCTCGCTGCCGGCCTCGCGAACGGCGCATCGAAAGCCGCGCGAATGATTCCCCACTCATCGTTCCAGACGGAGATAGCCGATGCTCGTCCTGATTCTCGGTTTAGCGATCTTCCTCGGTGTGCACTCGATCCGGATCGTCGCGGACGGCTGGCGATCCGCGACCATCGAGCGGATCGGCGAGAAGCGCTGGAAGGGCCCCTATGCGATCGCGTCGATCGTCGGCTTCGTGCTGATCATCTGGGGTTACGGGATCGCGCGCCAGGGCGGGGCGCTGCTGTGGGTGTCGCCCGCCGGCGTGCGGCACCTCACCGGCATGCTGACCGCGATCGCATTCGTGCTGATCGCCGCGTCCTACGTGCCGCGCAACCGCATCAAGACGCTCGTCGGCCATCCGATGGTGGCCGGCGTGATGGTGTGGGCCATCGCGCACCTGCTCGCGAACGGCTCGCTGCATGCGGTCGTGCTGTTCGGCGCATTCTTCGTGTGGTCGCTGGTCGATTTCGTCGTGTGGCGCGCGCGCGACCGCCGCGACGGCGTCCGCTATCCGGCCGGCAGGCTGTCGGGCGATGCCGTGACGATCGTGGCCGGGCTCGTCGTGTGGGCCGTCTTCGCGCTGTTCCTGCACGGGCCGCTGATCGGCGTGCGGCCGTTCGGTTGAACGTGCTCGCCTGCAAGGATTGACGAGCGGGGCGCCCAGCCCGTCCCTGGCGGTCGCGACATCGAGGCGGGCGCATTACCGCCATCGCTCACCGCATGGACGCCTGCCCATCGATTGCGCGTGCGTCGCGGCCGACGGCGTGCGTGCCGTGCGCGCGATCGGCGCGCGTCAGATCGGCTTGACGAACAGCCCGACGGTCAGCGCGGTGCCGATGCAGACGATCGCGATCCGCAGCACGCGCTCGTTCACGCGGTGCAGCGCCCACGCGCCGAGCAGGCCGCCGACGACCGCGCCGCCGCCAAGTGCGATGGCCGCCTGCCAGTGCAGGTGCGGCGAGCTCAGGAACAGCACGACCGCCGACGCGTTCATCACGCCCGCGAGTGCATTTTTGGTCGACATCGCGTGACGCGGCGACAGGCCGGCCATCGTCAGCGCGGCCATCATCAGGAACCCGATGCCGCCGCCGAAGTAGCCGCCGTAGATCGCGATCAGGAACTGCGCGATCGCGGCCGTGACGGGGCCGAGATGCTGTGTGCCCGCGCCGGGCTTGCGGAAGAAGCTGCCCCACGCGAACACGACCGTCGCGAACAGCACGAGCCACGGCACGAGGTGCGAGAAGATCGACGACGGCGTTTTCAGCAGCAGCAGCCCGCCGAGTGCGCCGCCGACCACGCTGATCGCGAACAGCGCGCGAAACGGCAGCTTGCCCGCGCCGCGCACCATGTTCCGGCTTGCCCAGCCCGTCGTGACCTGGCCGGGGAACAGCGCGACCGTCGACGTGATGTTCGCCGCGAGCGGCGACATCCCCGATACGATCAGCGCGGGCAGCGTGACGAACGAGCCGCCGCCCGCGAGGGCGTTCTGCAGGCCGGCCCAGAGGCCGGCGAGGATGATGAGAGCGAGCATCGGTGCGGGGGTGCTGAGGTGGTAGGCTCGCATGCCGGGGGCCGGCACGCGCGGTGGTCGCTCGATGGTAATGCAGGATGGCCGACGCGCAAATCGGGGCAAGCGCGGGGCGTCGGATGTGCGGGGCCAGGGGCCGAAGGGGCGGGCGGCGCGGCTTGTCGCGTCAGGTCTCGTCACGTCACGCCGCCATGGCGTCATGCCGTCATGGCGTTATTTCGCCAACGTGCGTGGGGCGCGCATCGGATGCCGCGTCACGCGTCCGGTCGAGCGGCGGGTTCTTCCTTTGCCGCATCGCCTTCGACGTCCGGATAGACGATCGTGCCGTCCGCCCGGATCACCGCGCCGGCCGTGAGGCGCGCGGGCTCCACGCGGTTCTTGCCCATGATGTGCAGCACCGTTTCGCCGCGCGCGATCAGGTAGTCGGACACGATGCGCCGGTGACAGCGCCACCACACGGCTTCCGAGCACATGATCGCACAGCGTTGCGCGTGCCCTTGCGCGATCAGCTGGTCGAGGCCCGCTCGAAACTCGGGCGACAGTGCGTAGTCGGCGTAGCGATGGAAGCTGCTGTTCGTCCAGAAATCGTTGACCTCGTCGGGCACGCCGCGCGACTTGCCGCGCAGGCCGCCGAGCGCCGCGATGTGTTCGTACGCGATATCGACGGCGGCGAGTGCGTCGGGGAGCGTCGCTTCGTTAAACTGCGGATTCGTGCGCGAGCGCGTCATCTTCCGGATATCGGCGAGCAGCGCGACATCGACCGCATCGAGCATCTCGACGAATTCGTCGAGCGTGCGGTTCGAATGGCCGATCGTGTAGAACGGGAGTGTCACGCGTCGTCCTTGCCGTCGATGCGTTCGAGCACGCGGCCGCGATGCGCGGCGATGTGGTCGGTGCGATCGCTCTTGATCTCGTATTGCGGATCGTCGGGCGATGCGCGGTGGCGATGCCCCTTGTAGTCGAAATCCTGTGTGTGGATCGCGATGATCGTGCCGGTCACGTACCCGGCTTCGGAATTCCAGCGGACGTGGTCGCCCAGTCTGAATGGCTGCGTCATGCGGAAGCCTCCTTGCGTCAATGCCGCGTACGCTTGCCGTCGTGGCGCGGGTTGCCCGCACCGCGACGGCAAGGCATGCAAGCACTCATTATCCGCCCGGACCGGGTTCGAGAAAAGACACAGATGGCGGCACGACCCGGTGCGCCAGCAATCGATGGGCCTGCGCTCGCGGTGTCATCGCCGCGTGTGCCCACCTTCCCTGATTGATTCGTGATCCTGCGTTTTTGACGCGCCGTTCGCGGGGGAAGTGGAGGACACGGTGGCGGCTGGAGAAACATGAACGTGCTGCTTCACATACGGCAGGGCCTGTTCGCCGACGAGGATACCGAGCAGGCCGACGAGGGTGATCGCGGGCGGCGCCGGCGAGCGTATGCCGAGCAGTGAATAGATGAGGCCAACCAGGAGGCCGGCGCCTGGCGACAAGAGATAGGTTTCATGCGGTGCGTGCCGCGGTGTTCCGCGTCGGGCGAGGCGCTGGACGGTTTGAAGGACCGAACCGCGACCGATCGCGCCGCGCCTCGGGCAACGGAGGGCCGGCGCATCGCGCCCGCATGGGGCGCGACCGGCATGAATCCGGGCGTCTTCGCTTCGTGGAATCGCTTCGGTATCAGTGCGACTCGTGCGCGCCGAACATCGTTTTCGCGTACTGGATGCCGACACCGAACGCGCCGCCGAGCTTCATCGCGATGCCCGTCGTGAGGTCATAGGTTTCGGTGCGGGCCCAGTCGCGCTGCAGTTCGAGCAGGTAGGTCAGCGCCGTGATCGGGCGGGCGCCAGCCTGGATCATTCGCTCGATCGCGCGTTCGTGCGCTTCGGACGTGCAGTCGCCGCAGGCATCGGTGACCACGTAGACTTCGAAACCCTGCTCGAGCGCCGACAGCACGGGGCCGTTGACGCATACCGAAGTCCACAGGCCGGCGATGACCAGGCGGGTCTTGCCGGTGGCGTTGACGCGCGCGACGAGATGCTCGTCTTCCCAGCCGTTGGACGTCGTGCGGTCGGTGATTTCCGCATCGGGAAAGACTTCGGTGATCTCGTCGAACAGCGGGCCGGCGAAGCTGTCGCGCGAGATCGTCGAGATGATCGTCGGCACCTTGAAGCCCTTTGCGGCGCGCGCCAGGATGCCCGCGTTGGCGCGCAGGCTGGTGATGTCGATCGACTTCGTGTTGAACGCCATTTGAGACTGGTGATCGACCAGAAGCAATGCGTGATCGTGCGGGCTGAGGAGGGAACTGGCGGGTTTTGCAATCGCTTTGACGCTCATGACGCATTCCTGGTGAGGATGACGGAGATGGCCGGACCATGGCACATGGTTGGTCTGAAGGCCGACGGCGGCGAAATGACTTCGCGTCGTCGGCATACCGAAACTCTAGCAGCGGCCATTCGCGAGGAGGAACGCATCGGCGCGGAATCATTTCCGCATTTTTGCGGATGACGGCACGATCGCCGTGCAACGGCAACCGGTCACGCGTCGTGTCGAGTGAGCGTCGCCGTCCGCTATCGATCGCTGTCCGGCGTATGGCAGAAGCGCGGGCCGTGGCCTTCGATGAGGTCGCGATGCTCGGCGATCGCTTCGGCGCAATGCCGCATGAACGCGAGAACCCGTTCGGATCTGCGGATATCCGGATGAGTCAGCACCCATAGCTCGTCGGAAACCGAAGGCTCGACGGGGCTGATGCGGACGAGCTTCTCCGAGACGTCGCCGTGCATGCACGGCAGGAACCCGATCCCGATTCCCGCGGCGATGGCCGCCGCGACGCCTGCCACGGAATCGCTCCGGTAGACGATGTTTTCCCGCCGGACATGATCGTCGACGAACCGGAACGCGCGGAGCCCCGACAGGCCTTCTCCGTACGAGATCCAGTGTCGCCGGTAGAGTGCGTCGACGTCGAGCGTCGAGCCGACGTAGTCGATCCTGCGCCCGTAGATGGCCCATGCGACGTTCGCGATCTTGCGGCCGGCGAGGTTCTCGGGCGGCGCGATGGTGGCCCGAAATGCGATGTCGGAATCGCCGCGCGCGAGATTCAACGACCTGTTGCCGACGATCACATCGACGTGCACGCCCGGATTGCGCACCCGGAAATCGGCGATGACGGGGGTCAGGAAGTCCAGCAGCAACGCATCGCTGGTGGTGATCCGCAACTCGCCTTCATGACCCTGCGCGCGCCCCGACACGCGGAGCGCGACGCCGACGATCTCTTTCTCCATGCGCTCGGCCAGCGCGATCACACTGGCGCCCGAAGCCGTCGGCAGGTAACCGCCCCTGCGGCGATCGAACAGCACCGAATCCAGCGTCCGCTCGACGGCGGCCAGCCGACGCGACAGGGTCGAGTGGTTCAAGCCGAGTGAGTTCGCCGCGGCGACGAGGGTGCCGTTTTCGCCGATGGCCTTGACGATGCGCAGGTCGTCCCATGAAAGGGCGCGCAGAAAATCGCTCATGATGTTCCTTGGATGCTGTGAGCGAGCGAGCGAGCCGGCGGTGCGGGGCGTGGTGTTGCGCGGGTCGTTTCCCGTGCCCGGATGCACGCGGGTCTCGCTCGGCGCGGTAGTGTAGAGCAAGATGAGCGAACCAGTGAGGCTCGTCGTCGACGATGTCGGTGGCAATCCGACATCGCTTCCGACGATTTCGTAGCGCATTGACGCACCGGCATTCAGAAGATCAGGAATCCGATTTGAGAGGCGATGGGCCGGAAGTTGGCGCATCGCAACATGAGACGTTCGACGCGCGCACATCGAATATTTCATTTTCCTGACGAATCGACGCGCGATCCTCTACTTGCTCGCGTGAAATTGCCGTGCTAATTTTTCATGAAATTGATTGGCGAAAATTTCACGGGAGCCCGCATGTTCGTGCAGTCCGACCGTCACGTCGCAAGCTACTACGCCGGCACCTACCCGGCGCCGATCCCGCCGCGCCTGGAACTGGATGAACGCATCGATGCCGATGTGCTGGTCGTCGGCGCGGGCTTCAGCGGGTTGCACACGGCGTTGCGCCTCGCGCTCGCGGGCAAGCGCGTGGTCGTGCTCGAAGCGAGCCGCGTCGCGTGGGCTGCATCTGGCCGCAACGGCGGACAGGCGCTGCTCGGCTGGTCGTGCGACATGCAGCCGCTCGAGGATTCGCTCGGCCGCGACGGCGCGCGCGTGCTGTGGGACAGCATGCGCTGGGCCGCGGCCGAAGTGCGCGAACTGCCTGCACGTCATGGCTTCGACATCGACTACCGGCCCGGCAGCCTGTGGGCCGCGGTGCGGCCGCGCCGCGTCGCGATGCTCGCGCAGGCCCGCGACGAAGCGGCGCAGCGCTGGGGCTATGACCGGCTGCGCGTGATCGGGCAGGATGAGATGCCGGAATGGATCGGCAGCGCGCGCTATCTCGCCGCGCTCTACGATCCCGAGGCTGGCCATCTGAATCCGCTGAAACTCGCGCTCGGTCTCGCGCAGGCGATCGAACGGGCCGGCGGCCGCATTTTCGAGCAAAGCCGCGTGCTCGACTGCCGCGAGACGGCCGTCGGCCACGTCGCCCGCACCGCGCACGGCGAAGTGCGCGCGGACGTGCTGGTGCTCGCATGCAACGCGTACGTCGACCGGCTCGATCCCGAGCTGTCGCGCCGGCTGCTGCCGGTCGGCACCTACCAGGTCGCGACCGCGCCGCTTGCGCCGGACGTCGGACGCTCGCTGCTGCCGCGGAACAGCTGCGTGATCGACAACCAGTTCGTGCCCGACTACTTTCGCCTGAGCCCCGACAACCGCCTGCTGTTCGGCGGCGGCTGCACGTATCTCGGCGGCATACCTGCCGACATCGCGGCGGTGACGCGCCCGCACCTCGAACGCGTGTTTCCGCAACTGAGCGGCGTGCCGCTCGACTACGCGTGGGGCGGCCACATCGACATCAGCATGCGACGCACGCCGGACATCGGCCGCCGCGGCCAGCGTTTCTGGCTGCAGGGCTTCTCGGGGCACGGCGTGCTGCCGACGCTCGCCGGCGCGCGCGCGGTCGCCGATGCCGTGCTCGGCGACGAGCGCCTGCTCGCGCAGTACCAGCGCATCCGCAACCCGCGCTTCCCCGGCGGCGACCGCATGGCCGCGCCGCTCGAAGCGATCGGCAAGGCCTGGTACCGTTTGCGCGATACCGTCTGACGCACCGGAATTCATCATGAACGAACAGGAAGAGATAGAAAGTCTGGCGATCCTGATCCGCGACCTGCGCAAGCATCGCAAGGTCACGCTCAACGATCTCGCGGAACGGATCGGCCGCTCGGTCGGCTTTCTGTCGCAGGTCGAACGCGGGCTGTCGCGCCCGACGGTCGCCGACCTGACCGCGATCGGCGAGGCGCTCGGCGTGCCGACCACGTATTTCTACAGCCTGAGCAAGCCGCGCAGCGTGCCGTGGGTCACGCGGCCCGACGAGCGGCGCACCGTGTATTACGCGGCCGGCATCACGGACATCCTCGTGTCGCCGAACATGCGTTCGCGCTTCTCGATCCTCGAGAGCCATCTCGCGCCCGGCGCGAGCAGCGGCGAGCGCTCCGTCGACGACAGCGACGAGCAGGGCGGCTTCGTGCTCGAAGGCGAGCTGACGATCTGGATCGACGGCGATGACACGCCCGTCACGCTCGGCCCGAACGACGCGTTCCAGTTGCCCGCGCACCAGCGGTTTCGTTACGCGAACCTGGGCGATGCGCCGACGCGCGTGATCTGGGTGTTCACCTGAGTTGTCGGCGGGGCGGCCTGACGGGCCGTCGCGCCGTGTTGCCGGTTTGCAGTAGTGATCGACATCGGGCATGTGACGTGCCGCATGCCGATGAGTCCGGTTCGCCGCGACGCGGCACCGCCATACAAGACATGGAAAGGATGAGACATGGCTGACGTCGTTCCCGTGCTGGTCGATGAGGTCCGCGCATTCCGGCAGGCGCATCCCGAGATCCGCTATGTCGACCTGATCTGTCTCGACCTGCCGGGCCACTTCTACGGCAAGCGCTATCCGATCGATGCGCTCGAGAAGGTCGCGTCCGGCTCGCTGCTGAAGCTGCCGCAGAATTGCGTGCTGCTCGGCACGCAGGGCGGCCTCTACAAGATCGGCGATTACTGTTTCAACGACGGCGACCCCGACGCGCCGCGTCGCCTGATTCCCGGCACGCTGAAGCCGGTGCGCTGGGAGTGGCAACCGCTCGCGCAGATGCTGATCAGCTCCGACGGCACCGATGCGCCGATCGAGTTCGAGCCGCGCGAGGTGCTTGCGCGCGTGCTGCGCCGGTTCGCGGCGCGCGGCATCCGGCCGGTCGTCGCGTTCGAGCTCGAGTTCTACCTGTTCGCCGCGCAGCTCGCGGACGGGATGCCGCAGTATCCGCGCGACCGCCTGAGCGACGACCGCGATGATCAGCCGAACATGCACATCGAACGGTTGTCACGGTTTTCCGACGTGCTGCACGAGATGGTCGAGGCCGCGTGCGAGCAGGGAGTGGACGCGACGGTGATCACGGCCGAGCTCGGGCCCGGCCAGTTCGAGATCAATTTCGGCCATACCGACGATGCGCTGCGTGCGGCCGACTGGTCGGCACTGTTCTGCCGCAGCACGCGCGGCGTCGCGTTGCAGCACGGCTATCGCGCGAGCTTCATGGGCAAGCCGTACCTGCATGCGCCGGGCAGCGGGATGCACGTGCACGTGAGCCTGTACGACGACGCGGGCCGCAACCTGCTCGCCGCGGACGGGCAGCGGCCGCTGCGGCATGCGGTGGCCGGCTGCCTCGCGCTGCTGCCGCACTGCATGCCGGTGTTCGCGCCGAATCACAACGCGTTTCGCCGCTACGGATCGATGGTGAACGCGGCGAGCCGCGCAAGCTGGGGCTTCGAGGATCGCGACGCATGCATCCGGATTCCGGAATCGGATGCGCGCAATCTGCGCATCGAGCATCGGCTCGCGAGCGCGGACGCGAACCCGTACCTGGTGCTCGCGGCGATCCTGACCGGGATGGAGCACGGGCTCGATGCGCGGATCGAGCCGATCGCGCCGCTCAACGACGATCGCGGCAGCGGGATCGATTTTCCGAAGGAGATGCTGTCGGCCGTCGCGGCGATGCAGGATCACGCGGCGGTACGTGAAGGGCTCGGCAGTGAGTTTGTGATGGTGTATTGCGAGAACAAGCGGCAGGAGGAGCTGGATTTTCGCAACGAGATCGGCGCGCGGGAGTATCGGTGGTTTCTGTGATGGTGCGGCACCGGGAGGGCTATTCGCGATGCGTCGCGCGGTTCGTCCGTGCCTTTCCGGACCCATGTATTGCATCACGGAAGGTGCCGCGCCGCGAGGCGACTCACGGTACGGCACCCGAACAGCGCTTACTCGCCGAGCTTCGCCGTCACGCACCCCGTGCTCGAGCATTCGCGCTCGCGTTCGCGCAGGAACGACAGGCGCGATTGCGTCGCGTCGATCGCGCACTGGAGGTTCACGAGATAGCCGTCGTCGCGCGTTTCGCTGCAGCGGTCGTCGCGCTGCTTCATCCACGCAAGCTGGCCCGTCTTCAGTTTCGCCTGCTGGTCGCCGCTCAGTTGCTTGCGCACGCGGCCGTACTCGTCGTTCAGTTCGCGGTCGAGCTGCGAGAACTCGTTGCTGCTGCAGTACACCTGATCGAACGCGCTGCGCGGCTTCCCGCAACCGGCCGCCTGCGCGGCGAACGGAACGGCAAGCGCGAGCAGTGCGCAGGATGCGAGCAGATTCTTCTTCTTCATGGTAGTGCTCCTCACTGGGTGAAAACCGTTTGAACCGACCGGCGCCAGCCTTTACCTGGCCGCCGTACACGCATCGATCCCGCCCGCGATCGCGGTAGCGAGACGCTGGATCGTCTCGCGCTGCGCGAGACGCTTTTCCTCGTCGGGATTGACGATCACGCCGGCCTCGACCAGCACGGCCGGAATCGGCGCGGTGCGCAGCACGACGAGATCGTCGAAGCGATGGATGCCGAGCTGCGGATCGATCAGCGGGCGGTTCTCGCCCTTGATCGGCTGCGCGTGATACAGCGACGGCCGTTCGCCGGCCGCGACCAGCCGCTCGGCGATCGACTTCGCGCAACGCAGGCTTTCCGCGTAGTGCGGATTGCGCTCCGACACGAACACGGCGAAACCGCGGAATTCGCGTTGCCGGCCCGCGTCGATGAACTGCTGCTGCATCGAATCGTGATGGATCGACACGAACAGGTTCGCGTCGGGCGCTTGCGTCGAACGCTGGTCGAGCGTGATTTCGCGGCCGTCGGCCGCCGTGCGCAGCACGCGATCGCCATGCGCGACGAGCCGCTCGGAGACGGCCGTGGACAGGTCGAGGTTGTACCGGTATTCGACGCGGCCGCTCGCGCCGGTTGCACCAGGATGGGCCGGCGTATGGCCGGTGTCGACGACGATGTAGCGGCCGGAGGCGGGCGGCGCGTCGGGGCTTGCGGCATCGGCCGCATGCAGCGCCAGTGGCGTGCCCAGCAGCGGAGCGCACGCGAGCAGGCGCGCGGCGGCGCGCGCGAACGGGCGAAGGCGTCGAACGGTTCGGTGTGTCATTGTTGTTGTCGAGGAGGGCATACGGCGCCGCGAATGGCGCGGCACCGCCGGCCTGCTCAATGCAGTCGGAATGTCGCGCGATTATAGCGGTTGCCGGCGGCGCCGCAATGACGGAATGCACGCCGCCGCATGCGCCGCAAACCGGCGCTCAGGCGAGCACGCGTCGCGCCGCGAGCATGCCCCAGTACGACGCTTCCTCGAACAGCGACAGCCCGGACAGGTCCGCATGCGCGAACACGACGGGGCCGTCGGCCTCGCGCAACGCGAGCAGCCCCGGCCGGCTCAGGAAGCCGACGTCGGGCGTTGCCATCGCATGACCGCGCACGGTGATCTCGAGCGCGCTCGCATGCTTCCACAGCTCGCGTCCGTACACGGCCTGCAGGTCGATTGCCGCCTGCTCGCGCAGCGCATCGGGCTTCGCCTGCGCGAGCCAGCGACGCGTGTCGTCCGGCGCGCGTGTGCTCAATGCCTGGTACGCGGAGAACACGGAGCGCGTCGGTGGCGACATCCGGATCAGCTGGTGCGTCGACACGACATAGCCGAGCCCCGCGCCGTCATAGACGACGTTGTCCCATGCGAGCGGCACGCCGGCTTGCTCGGCCGGCATCCCGTCGAGCAGGAAGTTGGATACGAGCCACGGTGCGCGCGGCGGCAGGTCGCGCGCGGGATCGAAACCGTACGCGTAAAGCTGCGCAAACACGCGCGCCGCGACGAACAGCGGCATCGCGCTGACGACGCGCCGCGCCTTCAGCGTGAAGGTCGACAGCGTACCGTCGCTGGCGATGCGCGCGCACAGCACGTCCACACCGCCCGCGCGTTCGGTCGCGCGAACGGCGAAGCCATCCCGCGACCATGCGTTCGAACCGGTGCGCGCGGTGATCGAATCGCTCAGCTTCGTCACCATCGCATGCAGCCCGTCGGGCCAGGTCAGCACCGCGCCGTCGCTCGCATTGCGCGCATGGCCGCCGCGCGACGAGAAATAGTGCAGGCCGGCCCACGCGGACACATGCTCGTAGCCCGCGCCGTAGTCGTCGCGGCAGCAGTAGTTCAGGTACCAGTGCAGCGCGGTCGCGGTGTAACCCTCGTCGAGCAGCCACTGCTTGAACGAGCGCCGGTCGAGTGCGCGCCAGTGCGGGTCGCGCGACGATTCCGCGATCGGGATGCAGAACACCTTGCGGCCGTCCGCGCCGCGCGCGGTGCGCAGACCGTCCGTGTACGCGAAGAAGCGCGTTTGCTGCGCGAGCGCGTCGGTATCGAGGCCGGTCGCCGGCACGATGCCGTCCTGCCACTCGCCGCGGATGAACAGCCGTTCGTCGGGCGCATGCACGAGCACGCGCTCGTCGTACACGGGTTGCACGGAGAACGGCGCCGACTCGATCACGCCGAGATCGGCGAGCATGTCGCGCAGGTGCGCGGATTCGAGCGACGGCAGCGGCAGGTAGTGCGCGCCCTTCGGATAGCCGAGCCCGCCGAAGCGGCCGCCGGCCGCATTGCCGCCGAATTCGGGGCCCGCGAGCACGGTGAAGTGCTTGTGGCCCGCGCGCGCGAGTTGCCACGCGCACGACAGACCGGCGGCCCCCGCGCCGAGGATCGCGACGTCGGTTTCGATCGTGCCGGACGGTGGCGGCAGCGCCGCGTGGTCGCGCAGCGCATGGCCTTCGCGCATGCCGGGGTAGCCGACGCGCGGCGTCGTCTCGATCCAGCCGGTGCGGCCGCACGCGGCGAGCGACGCGGCCGCGGACGTGACGAGGAACGTGCGGCGATCCATCAGCGCAGCACGTGCTTCCAGTCGTCGTCGAAGCGGCGCACGAGCGGCTGGTCGTTGAGTTCGTTCGGCGACATCGGCAGCGCCGGCATGTCGGCCGGGAAGTGGAACATCTCGGCGGCCGTCTGCACGTCGAGCCAGCGCGTCGGCACCGAGTAATGCGTCGGCACGGTGAAGTCGCGGCGCTTGCCGGCGATCACGAACCCCCAGTCGCCGAACGACGGCACGTAGCAGTGGTACGGCCACGTGTTGAGCCCGGCTTCGTGCAGCGTCGCGATGATGGTCCAGTACGCGTGCGGCGCGAAATACGGCGACGTCGACTGGATCACCGCATAGCCGTTCTCCGACAGGTGGCGCGCGAGCAGCCGGAACACCGGCACCGAATACAGCCGGCCGAGCCCGAAGTTGGTCGGATCGGGGAAGTCGACGACGATCGCGTCGTACACGTCGGCGTTCGATTCGAGCCAGCGCACCGCGTCGGCGTTGATCACGTGCACGCGCGGGTCCTTCAGAGAGCCCTGGTTCAGCTTCACGAGCGGTGCCGAGGTCGAGAACAGCTTCGTCATCGCGGGGTCGAGATCGATGAGCGTGATCTGTTTGAGGTTGCGGTGCTTGAGCAGCTCGCGCACCGCGAGGCCGTCGCCGCCGCCGAGCACGAGCACGCGCTTCGCCCACGGCAGCGCCTCGATCGTCGGATGGATCAGCGCCTCGTGATAGCGATGCTCGTCGCGCGACGAGAACTGCAGGTTACCGTTCAGGTACAGCCGCATGTCGTCGTGCCACTGCGTGAGCACGATGCGCTGGTATGGCGTCGTTTCCGAATAGATCGTCTCGTCGCCGTACACGCCGTGCTCGGCCCAGTGCGTGATGCGGTCCGACAGCGCGAAGCCGGCGACGAGCAGCCCGATCACGAGCGACGCGCGCATCAGCTTGCCGCGCACGTTGCGGATCTCGTCGCGGAACAGGTGCGTGGTCCACAGCGCGACGAAGGCGTTCAGGAGCCCGAACAGGAAGCTCGTGCGCAGCAGGCCGAGACGCGGCGCGAGCACCAGCGGGAAGATCAGCGACACGGCAAGCGAGCCGAGATAGTCGAAGGTCAGCACCTCGCTGACGGTATGGCGGAACGCCTGGCGGCGCTGCTGGAACGCGCGCATCACGAGCGGGATTTCCATCCCGATCAGCAGGCCGAGTGCGAGCACGAGCGCGTAGAGCGCCGCACGGAACGGCGCGGCGAGCCACGCGAACACCGCGAACAGCAGCGCGGCCGACACGCCGCCGAGCAGGCCGACGAGCAGCTCGATGTCGACGAAGCGGTCGAGCACGTCGTCGTCCTCGACGAACTTCGCGAGCCACGAGCCGATCCCCATCGCGAACAGGTAGCAGCCGATCACCGACGAGAACTGCAGGATCGAATCGCCGAGCAGGTAGCTCGACAGTGCGCTGCTGATCAGTTCGTAGCCGAGCCCGCACGACGCGAGCACGAGGATCGACAGGACGAGCGCGCGCTTATGCAGCATGGCGCGTCCGTTGTGCAGTGTTCGGCAATGTGGATATACTGGCGCGGATTTTCGAGCGGCGGCCCTGCGTGGGCCGACCGGCGACGGGGCGGCGAACCGAGCACAAAATCCGAGGAAAAGAATGAATAGTGCCTATCTTTATGCGGTTCATTTACTGTCGGCGTTCGTGCTGCTTTTCGTGTTCGCGGCAGTGTACCTGAAGGTCACCCCGTTCGACGAACTGGCACTGATCCGCGACGGCAACGCGGCCGCGACGCTGTCGTTCGGCGGCGCGCTGATCGGGTTCTGCCTGACGCTCGCCTCCAGCATCGCGCACAACTCGACGCTCGGCGAAGTCATGCTGTGGGCCGTCGGCGCGATGGCCGTGCAGCTTGTCACCTATGCGGTGCTGACCCGCCTGATTCCCGGCATGAACCATGCGATCGAGGATCGCAACGTCGCGATGGGCGGCCTGATGGGCGCCGCGTCGCTCGTCGTCGGCATCATCAATGCCGCCTGCCTGACCTGACGCGCCACGCGCTCGAGGAGATCGACATGAGTCTGGGTTCGTTTATCCGCAAGCAGTTCATCGACGTCCTGCAATGGACGGAGGACACCGACGGCGTGCTGGCCTGGCGCTATCCGATGGAAGACCAGGAGATCCAGTACGGCGGCCAGCTGACCGTGCGCGAAACGCAGGTCGCGATCTTCGTCAACGAAGGCAAGGTCGCCGACGTGTTCCAGCCTGGGCTGTACAAGCTGGAAACGCGCACGCTGCCGGTGCTCACGTACCTGAAGAACTGGGATAAGTTCTTTCAATCGCCTTTCAAGTCGGACGTCTACTTCTTCAGCACGCGGCTGCAGCTCGGCCGGCGCTGGGGCACCGCGCAGCCGGTGACGATCCGCGATCGCGAATTCGGCTTCGTGCAGCTGCGCGCGTTCGGCATCTACTCGTATCGGATCGTCGATGCGGCCGCGTTCCACCGCGAGGTGAGCGGCACGCGTGCGCAGTACACGGTCGACGATCTCGAACAGCAGTTGCGCAACCTGGTCGTCACCGCGATGAGCACGACGTTCGGCTCGGCCGACGTGCCGTTCGTCGACATGGCCGCGAACCAGACGCTGCTGTCGCAACGCGTCGCCGAGGCGCTGGTGCCGGTGTTCACGCGCTACGGCCTCGCGCTCGATGCGTTCGCGGTCGAAAGCGTGTCGCTGCCGGCCGAGCTGCAGAAGGCGCTCGACCTGCGGATCGGCGCGGGGATGGCCGGCGATCTCGCCCGCGCGACGCAATACCAGACCGCTCAGGCGATCCCGCTTGCCGCGCAGAACCCGGGCGGCATCGCGGGTGTCGGCGCGGGGCTCGCGGCTGGCGCTGCGATCGGGCAGGCGATGGCCGGCCAGATCGCGGGCGCCGCGCAGCCGGCACCGCCCGCACCTCCGGCGCCCGTCGCGGCACCGGTCGCCGCTGCGCAACCTGCCGCACCGGCGGAAGCGACCGATTACGTGCAGCGCCTCGAACAGCTGAAGGCCCTGCTCGACAAGGGCCTCGTGACCGAAGACGAATATTCGCGCGCGAAGGCGGAAATCCTCGCGAAGCTCACCCGGTAAGCGTCGCGCATGTTCAGTACTTCGTGCCCCCAGTGCGGCGCGCCGGTCGAGTTTCGCTCGGCGGCGGCCGTGATGGCCGTCTGCGCGTTCTGCCGCAGCACGCTGCTCAAGCGCGGCGCCGACGTCGAACGCATCGGCGAGCTGGCCACGGTGCTCGACGACGCGTCGCCGATCCAGATCGGCACGGCCGGACGCTACGGCAAGCGCACGTTCACCGTGCTCGGGCGCATCCAGATGACCTACGACGCCGGCGCGTGGAGCGAATGGTATGTCGTGTTCGACGACGGCACGTTCGGCTGGCTGTCGGATGCGTCGGGGCAGTATGCGATCACGGTGCGCGAGCCCGACGATGCGTCAGGCGGCACCTGGCCCGCGTTCGGCACGCTCGAACCCGGCATGCGGATCGATCATGGCGGCCGCGCGTATCTCGTGTCGGACGTGCGCACCGCGCGCTGCACGGGCGGCGACGGCGAGCTGCCGTTTCGCGTCGATGCCGGCTGGGAGGCGCGCGTCGTCGACCTGCGCACCGGCAACGCGTTCGCGACGTACGACTATTCCGACGCCGAAGCGAACGGCGGGAGCCCGGCCGTCTATACGGGCGAAGCGCTGGAGTTCGATGCGCTTGCGTTCACCGGCCTGCGCGATACCGAGAACGATACGCGCGAGAAGCGCGGTGCGGAGATGGTGCCGTTTGCGTGCCCGAGCTGTGGCGCGTCGCTGTCGTATGCGCCGAACGTGGCCGACTACGTGGTGTGCGGCACTTGTCACGCGGGCGTGCAATGCACGGCCGAGCAGCAGACCGTGTTCGCCGCGCAGCGCAAGCTCGATGCGGTGAAGGGCGCGCTGGAGCTCGGCGCGATCGGCACGTTCGACGGCGTGAAGTACACGGTGATCGGGATGATGCGCTGCCGCGTGCCGGGCGACGACGAGACGTGGGACGAATACCTGCTGCTGAACCCGAAGCGCGGGTTCCTGTGGCTCGTGCAGAGCGAAGGGCGCTGGGAGCGCGTGCAGGTGCTCGATCACTGGCCGACGATCGGCGTCGAGTCCGACGTGACCGACGGCGGCAAGACTTATCGACTGCGCGAGGCATACGACTCGGAGGTTGTCTACGTGGTCGGTGCGTTCAACTGGCGCGTGCAGGTCGGCGACCGCACGTCGATCGTCGACTACGGTTGGCAGAAGGACAAGCTCACGCGCGAGCGCAGCGCGGCGGAAATCGTCTGGTCGCGTGCACGGCCGTTGTCGGCCAGCGCGCTGGCCGAGCGCTTCGGCACGCCTGCGCTTGCAGCGGCAGCGGTTGCGCCCGCAACGGGTTCCGCCGGGAAGTCGACGGGCCTGTTCGGCGCGAAGCACCCGCACAGCTTCGCGCCGCTGCCGTTCGTGTTCAGCGCGATCCTCGTGATTCTCAACATGGGTTCGCTGTTCTCGTTCAGCGGCCGCTCCGTCTACGTGCTGGTCGGCCTGCTCGTGCTGTGGCTGCCTGAATGGCTGTGGAAGAGCTTCGCATCGGACGGGGGCAACGCGTGATGCGCTATATCCTCTACGGCATCTACGGGCTGATCGTCGTTACGCTGTTCAGCTGCGCGTCGATCGGCGGCAGCGGTTCGGGCGGCAGCGGCTGGGGCAGTTCGTCGGCGCGCAGCGGCTACTCGTCGTACGGGTCGCACAAATGACGGCACGCGACAGCGTCGCGGCGCCGCGCGCGACGCTCGGCTCGCACGTGCTGGCCGATCTCGCCGGCATCGACGCGGCGCTGCTGCGCGATGCCGCGCGGCTCGAGACGATGCTCACCGACGCCGCGCAGCAGGCCGGCGCGCGCGTGATCGGCGCGCATTTCCATCATTTCGGCGGCGAGCATGGCGTGACGGGTGTCGTGCTGCTGGCGGAATCGCACATCACGATTCATACGTGGCCCGAACACGGCTTCGCGGCTGTCGACGCATTCATGTGCGGCGCCGCACGCGCGGCCGATGCGGTCGATGCAATCGCCGCCGCGCTCGGCACGCATGCGCAGGTCCGGCAGCAGGTGGCGCGCGGCGTCGCGTGAGCGACGCTCAGTGCGGCAACGCTTCGGCTTCGGCCCAGCGCTTGAACGAGTCGAGACGCCGGCGTGTCTGCACGAGATAGAACGCGCCGATCAGCGGTTCGAGCAGCCAGCGCAGCCACGCCGGCTGCGCGCGGAAGTGATACGTGAACTTCACTTCGGTCGTGCCCGGCGTGCGCTCGGTGAAGTTCCAACTGCCGCTGAAGCGCTCGAGCACCTTCGGCCCGTCGACCATTTCGACGGCCGCGACCTGCGGTGGACGGTACGAGATGTACCGCGACACCATCGTCGCGCCCGACTGGCTGCGGCAGAACGCGTCGACGCCGACGTCGGCCGTCATCCCGTCGGGCAGATAGGCGTCGGCGAGGAAGCTGTCCCACACGAGCCGCCGCGCGTAGTCCTGCGACCACGTGAAGAGGCGTCTGCGATCGACGCCGACGATCCGGCTGACAGAGATCCTCATGATGGCGGGCGCAACGGCGCGGATTGGAATGAAATCGAGTGTAACCCGCCTGCGCCGCGCAATTCTTCAGACTTCGTCAAGTCGAGCCGGTGCTCGATTGACCTTCTCCGGGAATTCCCCTACGATCGATTCCATACCTTCGGGAAAGACCCGAAGCGTTTCAATCTCTTGAGGGAGCCTCATGAGTACGCAACAGAACCGGCGCTTCGACGCGCTCGTTTTCATTGGTCGTTTCCAGCCTCCGCATCGTGGTCACCTGAACGTGCTGAAGTCGGCACTGAGCCGGGCCGAACGCGTGTGCGTGCTGATCGGCTCGACCGACAAGCCCCGCACCATCAAGGATCCGTTCTCGTTCGACGAGCGCTGCCAGATGCTGGCTTCGCTGCTCGATGCGTCCGAGCGCGAGCGCGTGACGATCGCGCCGGTGCAGGATTCGACGTACAACGACGGCGACTGGGTGCGCTGGGTGCAGGATGCCGTGGCCGCCGCGCTCGGCGACGTCGCGCAGCGCAAGGTCGGGCTGATCGGCCACGAGAAGGACGCCACCTCGTATTACCTGCGGATGTTCCCGCAATGGGAGCTTGTCGACGTCGATGCGACCGAGGACATTTCCGCGACCGAAATCCGCGACCAGTATTTCGCTGAACGCACCAACAGCTTCGTGCAATGGGCGGTGCCGGAACCCGTGTTCGGCTGGCTCGAGCGTTTTCGCACGCAGCCGGAATTCGCGCAGCTGAAGGCCGAAGCCGAATTCATTGCGGGCTATCGCAAGGCATGGTCGGCCGCACCGTATCCGGTCACGTTCGTGACGGTTGACGCGGTGGTCGTGCACTCGGGCCATATCCTGCTCGTGCGCCGACGCAGCGAACCGGGCCGCGGCCTGTGGGCGCTGCCGGGCGGGTTCGTCGAGCAGGACGAACGGCTCGATGCTGCGTGCATTCGCGAACTGCGCGAGGAGACCGGCCTGAAGCTGCCGGAGCCCGTGCTGCGCGGCTCGATCAAGGATCGCCAGGTGTTCGATCATCCGACGCGCTCGCTGCGCGGCCGCACGATCACGCACGCGTGCCTGTTCAACTTCCCGACGGGCGAATTGCCGCGCGTGAAGGGCAGCGACGACGCCGACAAGGCGCGCTGGGTGCCGCTCAACGAATTCGCGCAGATGCGCAACGTGATGTTCGAGGATCACTTCGAGATCGCGTATCACTTCCTGGGGAAACTGTGATCCGCTGATTCCCCGGATTCCGGTCCGCTGCGACAGACGCGGCGGCACTTCAACGGCCTAGAGGAGCTCTAGCCATGCAAAACGATCTCGGCGGCTTTGCCGCGGTTCTCGCCAATCCGATCCTCAACACGGATTCGTACAAGGCTTCCCACTTCCTGCAATATCCGCCCGACGCGCAGGCGATGTTCTCGTACGTCGAATCGCGCGGCGGCCGCTACGACCGCACGCTGTTCTTCGGCCTGCAGATGCTGCTGAAGGAATATCTGTGCCGGCCAGTCACGCACGCGATGATCGACGACGCGCGCGATTTCTTCGCGGCGCACGGCGAGCCGTTCAACGAGGACGGGTGGCGTCATGTCGTCGAGCGCTACGACGGCTATCTGCCCGTGAAGATCCGCGCGGTGCCCGAAGGTTCGGTCGTGCCCGTGCACAACGTGCTGATGACCGTCGAATGCGACGACCCGAAGGTATTCTGGCTCGCGTCGTATCTGGAGACGATGCTGTTGCGCGTGTGGTATCCGGTGACGGTCGCGACGCGCAGCTGGCACCTGCGGCAGACGATCCGCCGCTTTCTCGAGAGGACCGACGACGATCTCGCGCAGTTGCCGTTCAAGCTGCACGACTTCGGCGCGCGCGGCGTGTCGAGCGCGGAGTCGGCCGCGATCGGCGGCGCGGCGCACCTCGTCAGCTTCATGGGTTCGGACACGGTGCTCGGCGTGCTGGCCGCGAACCGCTTCTATCGCGAGCCGATGGCCGCGTATTCGGTGCCGGCGGCCGAGCACAGCACGATCACGTCGTGGGGGCGCGCGCGTGAAGCCGACGCATACCGGAACATGATCGCCCGCTTCGGGCTGCCTGGGGCGATCGTTTCAGTCGTGTCGGACTCCTACGATCTGTTCGCCGCACTTGAAATGTGGGGTGGGCCGCTGCGCCAGGCAGTGATCGATTCGGGCGCGACGCTCGTCGTGCGCCCCGACTCTGGCGACCCGGTGACGATCGTGCTGCAGACTGTGCGCGCACTCGATGCATCGTTCGGCTCGACCGTGAACGGCAAGGGGCGGTGCGTGCTGAACCGCGTGCGCGTGATTCAGGGCGACGGCGTCGACGAGCGGTCGATCGAAGCGATCCTCATCGCGCTCGACGACGCGGGCTATGCGGCCGGCAACGTCGTGTTCGGGATGGGCGGCGCGTTGCTGCAGCAGGTGAACCGCGATACGCAGCGCTTCGCGATGAAGTGCTCGGCGATCCGGCGCGACGGCGTGTGGCACGACGTTCGCAAGGATCCGGTCACCGATCAGGGCAAGCGCTCGAAGAAGGGGCGGCTGACGTTGCTGCGCAATCGGCGCACGGGCGAGTACCGGACGGCGACGCTGCCGGTCGCGTGGGACGATCGTGTGCTCGAAGGCGAGTGGGACGATGCGCTCGAAACAGTGTTCGACATGGGACGGATGCTGGTCGATACGACGTTCGCCGAGGTGCGGGCGAGGGCGCACGCCGGCGAGGCGTAGGCCGGGGCCGGCGGGCGATGCGGTGGAGGTTCGCGTCGCCCTTGCGACAGGGGCGTTCGGCTGCGATGCCGTTGCGCCGCTCAGCCGGCAGTCCCGTTTCAAAGCCCGGTGCGCGTGCGCATCGCATCCGCGACCGCGTCGCGTACGCAGGTCGCCGCGATTTCCGACGCGCGGGTCCGCGCCGCACGCGCGAGTCGGGCGATCACCAGCGGCTGGATCACGGTCGACTCCCGGATCGGGCATTCAACGACGAGCGGCGAGCGCGTGACCGCCGGGCTTTGCGTGATCAGCAGCGACACGCCGAGCCCGCTTGCGACCATCGCGCGTACGAGTTCGATCGACACCGCGCGATAGCGGACATTCGGCGACAGGCCACATTGCCAGAACGGCGCCATCAGGAAGTCGCGGCTATGCGGCAGGTCGATCAGGATGAACGGCTGAGAGGCGAGATCGCGCAATGAAATCGCACGCTTGCGCTTGGCAAGTACCGACCCGGCCGGCACGAGCGCATAGGGCCGCAATTCGGCGAGACACTCGCGCTCGATGTCTTCGGGCAAGCCGACGTCGTACATCAGTGCGAAGTCGATCTGCTGCTTGTGCAGTGCCATGTCGAGCTGCGCGAGATCACCTTCGACGAAGCGGATCTCGAGGCGTGGATGACGCTGCTGCGCGAGCTCGAGCACGCGCGGCAAATAGACCGGCGCGATCGTGCTGAAGATGCCGATCTGCACGACGCCGCCCGGCTCGTCGCCGACATCGTCCGTCGCGAACGCCGACGCCGATGCAAGCAACTGACGTGCCTCGGCCAGCTTGCGCTCGCCGAAATGCGTGAGCGTCATCCGCGTGCCCGCGCCGCGCGTGAACAGTGGATCGTCGAACAGCGCTTCGAGTTCGCGGATCGCCACCGATATCGACGGTTGCGACACGTTGAGCCGGAGCGCGGCCGCGGTCGTGCTGCCCGCTTCCGCGGCCGCGACGAAATAGCGAAGCAGTCTCAGCGACAGAGCCATGTCGGACCTACCCATATGAAAATCTTATAGGTGTTAATTTATTCCGATATTTTATCTGATTGCCTCGCTCGAACAGAATCACCGCATCGGCCGACTCGGCCCGACCTTCAGGAGAAAGATGCCGTGACTATGTCCAGGCTGCCGCTCGACGGCATACGCGTGATCGACTTTTCCCGGGTGCTGGCGGGGCCGCTGTGTTCGGCACTGCTCGGTGACCTCGGCGCCGACGTGATCAAGATCGAGCCGCCCGCCGGCGACGACTACCGCGCAATCGGCCCGTTCGCGAACGGCGAGAGCGGGCTGTTCGGCGCGATGAATCGCAACAAGCGCAGTGTCGTGATCGACATGAAGACGGCTGACGGACGGGCGCTTGCGCAATCGCTGTGCGCGGATGCGGATGTCGTCGTCGAGAATTTCCGCCCCGGCGTGGCCGATCGGCTCGGGATCGGCTACGCGGCACTGTCGGCGCGCAACCCGGCGCTGGTCTATGCGAGCGTATCGGGCTTCGGGCAGACCGGCCCCGAATCGAGCCGGCCGGCGTACGACATCATCCTGCAGGCGATGTGCGGGCTGATGGACGCGACCGGCGCGCCGGATGGTGAGCCGACGCTCGTCGGTGATTCCGTATCCGACGTGGTCAGCGGGATATTTGCATCATGGGGCGTGCTTGCCGCGCTCGTCGCACGCGATCGTACTGGTCAGGGTACGCACGTCGATGTGTCGATGTTCGATGCGACGATGAGCCTGACCGCTGCGCTCGTCGCGCGTTACGCGACCACCGGCGTGGCGCCGCGGCGTGTCGGCAACCGCCATCCGACTTCCGCGCCGTTCGGCGCCTATCGTGCGGCGGACGGACATTTCGTCGTCGCGGTACTCAACAACAAACTGTTCGGCCTGCTTGCCGACACGATCGGCCATCCGACGCTGGTCGACGATGTGCGTTTCGCGTCCGACACATTGCGTTGCGAACACGAGGCGGCATTGCGTGCGTGCATCGAGCAGTGGAGCGCGACGCGTTCGGTCGACGAGGTCAACGAGATGCTTGGCGCGGCGGGCATTCCGGTCGCGCCGATCCGGAACATCCAGGAAGCGCTCGAAAGCGAACAGGCGCGCACGCGACGCCTGCTCGTCGATACGGTCGCGGCCGACGGCTCGCCGATCCGGTTGCCTGCCCAGCCGCTGAAATTTTCCGCCTATCCCGACACTCGTACGACGCGTGCACCCCAGCTCGGCGAGCATACGCGCGCGGTGCTTGGACGGGTGCTTGGTCTCGACGATGCGGCTATCTCCGCACTCGTGAAGGCCGGCGTCGTTCACGCGGCAGCCGAAACGGTCGTCACCGGCGCTGCCGAGTCTGCACGACAAACCGAAACCCATCAGGAGATGAACGATGCTTAAACGACTGGGCGTCGGCGACACCGACCTCGAAATCGCCGACGCGATCCGCCGCTTCGCGCAAGCCGAACTCGCACCGTACGCCGCGCAAGTCGATCGTGACGAAACGTCGACGACACGCTATATGCCGGCGCTGGCCGAGCTCGGCGTGATGGGGATGAACCTGCCGGAGCGCTGGGGCGGAATTGGCGCGTCACCTGCCGCGATCATCCTGTCGCTGGCCGAGATCGCGAGCGCGTGCGCGGCGACCTCGTCGATGATCGGCGCCCACTATCTGGCGACCGACTCCGTGCTGATCGGTGGCGACGACACGTTGCGTGCCCGCTATCTGCCGGATGCCGCGAGCGGCGCGAAGCTGGGCGCATTCGCGCTGACCGAACCGCAGGCCGGCTCCAATCCGGCCGGCATGACGACGCAGGCCGTCCGCGACGGCGACCACTATCGCATTCGTGGCGTCAAGCATTTCATCTCGAATGCCGATGCCGCCCAATTCATCGTCGTCTATGCGAAAACCGCACCGGAACTCGGTACGCGCGGAATCAGCGCATTCATCGTCGATCGCGATACGCCCGGCGTGTCGGTGTCGTCACCGGAAAAGCTGATGGGCATTCACGGCGCACCCGCGCACGAGGTTGCGTTCGACTGCAGGGTGCCGGCGTCGAACCGGCTCGGCGACGAGGGGGGCGGTTTCCGCACGGCGATGAAGGTGTTGGACAACAGCCGTCTCGATGTCGCGGCGACGAGCCTCGGTATTGCCGAGGCGGCACTTGGCGATGCGATCGACTGGGCGAAGCAGCGTCACGTCGGCGGCGAGCCGCTCGCGCACAAGCAGGGGCTGCAATGGCGCTTCGCCGACATGAAGACGCAACTCGAGGCTGCATGGCTGCTGACGCTGCAGGCCGCGGCGCGGCGTGCAGCCGGCGAGCCGTTTACGGACATGGCGTCGATGGCGAAGCTGTATGCGTCGGAGATGGTGGCGTTCGTGACCGATGCTGCATTGCAGATTCATGGCGGGTACGGCTTCACGCGCGAAATGCGGATCGAGCGACTGGTGCGGGACGCACGCATCCTGCGGATCTACGAAGGATCGTCGGAGATCCAGCGCACGGTGATTGCCCGCACGATGCTTGCGTGACGGAAAATGCAACCGAACAAGGAGACGAATGATGAAGATGCTGGTGGCAGTGAAAAGAGTGGTCGATTACAACGTGAAGGTCCGCGTGAAGTCGGACAACACGGGTGTCGACATCGCGAACGTGAAGATGTCGATGAACCCGTTCGACGAAATTGCGGTGGAAGA
>NZ_QTPW01000023.1:0-121603 GCF_003857965.1 Burkholderia sp. Bp9031 | reverse complement strand
GCCACCCGGTCGCCGCGGCCGTCGCGGTCGCGAACCTGAAGCTGCTGCGCGACGAAGGGATCGTCGAGCGCGTGAAGCGCGATATCGGGCCGTACTTTCAGCGCCGGCTGCGGGAAGCGCTCGGCGATCATCCGATCGTCGGCGAGATCGCGGGGACGGGGCTCGTCGCGGGCGTGCAGCTTGCGCGCGATCGCGACCGGCGCGAGCGGTTCGACGCCAGCGTCGATATCGGCACGATCTGCCGCGACTTCTGCTTCAACGGCAACCTGATCATGCGCGCGACCGGCGACCGGATGCTGCTGTCACCGCCGCTCGTGATCCGTGCGGCGGAGGTCGACGAGATCGTCGACAAGGCGAAGCGCGCGTTCGATGCGACTGCGGAGCGGGTGAGGCGTGGAGGGTAAGTTGTCGCGTCGTCTCGACTGCATGTGGTCGAAGCGTTATCGCCCGTCGAACTTGTTCGACAGCGCAAAGAACCGGGCAGGGGAGGCGGGCCGCGGAAAAGCGACCGCAAAACGAAAAGGGCCTGCGTCGTGAGACGCAGGCCCTTGAATTCTTTGGTGGGCGGTACTGGGATCGAACCAGTGACCCCTGCCGTGTGAAGGCAGTGCTCTACCGCTGAGCTAACCGCCCAAAGAAGCTAAAATTATGTCAGAGCTTTTCGGGTTCGTAAAGCACTTTCTTCAAATATTTTTCAGGGCCGCGCAAAAAGCCCGTCAGCCGGCCGTCGACGGCTCGTAACGCCGCACCGGTTCAGCCCGCGAGCACGGGCAGCGCGTCGATCGATGCGCGCACGTAGTCGGCGAAGCGCAGCGCGACCGGTTCGGCGGTGCCGCTGCGCTTGAGCTCGAGCGTACGCGATTCGAGCGACGCATCCTTCAGCGGCCGGAACGCGAGCCGGTCGCTCTTCACTTGCTGCAGCACACGCGGCACGAGCGCGATGCCCATCCCGAACTCGATCATCGACAGGATCGTCTGCCACAACCGCGCCTCGTGACGGATCAGCGGACTGAATCCCGCATTCACGCACTGCGCGATGATCAGGTCGTGATAGTGCGGCGCCGCGTCGCGCGGAAACAGGATGAACGGCTCCGCGGCCAGCGCGGCGAGGGCGAGCGGGGCCTGACGGCGCCGTGCGAGCGGATGCGCGGCCGGCAGGCAGCACACGAACGGTTCCGCGTAGACGGGCGTCGACTCGACCTCGGGCGGGCAGTGGCTCCAGTGCGCATAGCCGAGATCGATCTGGCCGCGCTGGATCGCCTGCACCTGCGCCTGCGTGTTCATTTCGCTCAGCACGATCTCCACGCCCGGGTAGTCGGCCTCGAAGCGCCGCACCGCATCGGGCAGCCCGCGATACAGCATCGAATGGACGAAGCCGATCCGCAGCCGGCCCGCGAGGCCGGACGCGGAGCGCACTGTCAGACGCTCGGCCTCTGCCGCCTGCAGCAGCAGCCGGCGCGCTTCGCCGAGCAGCACCGCGCCCGCGTTGGTCAACGCGACCGTCTTGTTGGTGCGCGAAAAGAGCTGCACGCCGAGCGCGTCCTCGAACTTGCGGATGTCGAAGCTCAGCGCCGGCTGCGAGATGAACAGGCGCTTCGCCGCGCGCCCGAAATGCAGTTCCTCGGCGACCGCCACGAAGTAGCGCAACTGCCTCAGTTCCATCCTGTCCCCTCGTCGCATCGGCATCGATAAGCGCCGTCTATCGTACCGGATAAATCCTGTATTGGACGCTTATCGATCGCGCGCCTACGCTCTGCTGAACGCCTGGCACCAGCCGCCCGCGCCGCTAAGGCGCGGGCACCGGCCGGCAGCCGGGCCACCATGGAGACGCATGCATGAACAACACCGCTCGCACGCCGGACGCCGGCGCATCCGGCAACATCCCCGATAGCCGGGGCATCAACTTCTTCACGGCTGATCCCGATCTCGGTGCCTTGCTGAAGCTGCACTTAGGCGCCACCCGTTACGCACGACTCGAACCGCAACTGCTTGCGCTCGGCGCGCGCGTGTCGGGCGAGCTCGACGAATGGGCGTCGCGCGCGGACAAGCATCCGCCCGTGCTCGAGCACCGCAACCGGCGCGGCGAGGCCGTGCAGCGGATCGACAAGGACCCTGCGTATGTCGCGCTCGAACGCGTCGCGTATGCCGAGCTCGGGCTCGCGTCGCTGAGCCACGGGTCCGAATCGGTACCGCCGCTCGTCAAGTACGCGCTGACGTTCCTGTTCGTGCAGGCGGAATTCGGGCTGTGCTGCCCGGTCAGCATGACCGATTCGCTCACGCGCACGCTGCGCCGTTTCGGCGACCCGGCGCTCGTCGCGCGCTACCTGCCGATGCTCGCGTCGCGCGATTTCGACACGCTGTTCCAGGGCGCGATGTTCATGACCGAGCAGGCGGCCGGCTCCGACGTCGGCCGCATCGCGACGCGCGCGGCGCACGAAACGGATGCGCGGGGTGGGGCGGTGTGGCGCCTGTACGGCGACAAGTGGTTCTGCTCGAACGCGGACGCCGACCTGGCGATGGTGCTCGCGCGACCCGACGGCGCACCGGACGGCATCAAGGGGCTCGCGCTGTTCCTGCTGCCGAAGACGCTACCGGACGGCACGCGCAACCGCTACCGGATCGTGCGGCTGAAGGACAAGCTCGGCAGCCGTTCGATGGCGAGCGGCGAGATCGCGCTCGAAGGCGCGCAGGCCTGGCTGATCGGCGAGATCGGGCGCGGCTTTCACCAGATGGCCGACATGATCAACATGTCGCGGCTGTCGAACGGCGTGCGCGCGGCGGGGTTGATGCGGCGCGCGCTGAACGAGTCGCTGCACGTGGCCGCGCACCGCACCGCGTTCGGCCGCACGCTGATCGAGATGCCGCTGATGCAGCGCCAGCTGATGAAGATGCTGCTGCCCGCCGAGGCCGCGCGCGCGATGTTCATGCAGATCGCGCTGCTGCTGCCGCAGGCGGATGCGGGCGACGAGCAGGCCGCGCGGTGCGTGCGCATCCTGACGCCGCTGATCAAGTTCCGCGCGTGCCGCGATGCGCGCCGCGTGACGGGCGACGCAATGGAGGTGCGCGGCGGCACCGGCTACATCGAGGAATGGAGCGATGCGCGTCTCGTGCGCGACGCGCATCTCGGCTCGATCTGGGAAGGCACCAGCAACATCGTCGCGCTCGACGTCGCGCGCGCCGTGCAGCGCGAGCAGGCGCTCGACGCGCTGCGCACGTTCCTCGGTGACCAGCTCGGTGCGGCGCCGCTGCCCGACGCGAGCCGCGCGGCGCTGCGGCGCATTCTCGCGCGCGCATGCGATGCGCTCGCACGCGTCGCGGCGGAAGGCGACGACGCGCGCGTGCGGCAGGCCGCGTCGGCGCTGTACTACGCGAGCGCGGCCGTGCTGATGGCGTGCGAGGGCGTGCGGCTTGCGCCCGATTACCGGCGCCTCGCACTTGCGCACCTGATCGTGCGTCACAAGCTGCTGCCGGTCGACCCGCTCGCGCCGGCGTCGCGCGACGACGAAGCGCCGGCGTTCGACGCGCTGCTGCGCGGCACGCCGGTGCCGCTCGACATGGCGCTCGACCTGCTGCCGGAGGTCGAACGATGAACGCGACAAAAGAGACGAACGAGACGAACGAGCCGAAAGCGGCCCGTGGCGCACTGGACGGCCTGAAGGTCGTCGACCTGAGCCGCGTGCTCGGCGGCCCATACTGCACGCAGGCGCTCGCCGATCACGGTGCGACGGTGATCAAGATCGAGCCGCCGAACGGCGACGAGACGCGCGCCTGGGGGCCGCCGTTCCTCGGCGACACCGCGTGGTATTTCATGGGCGTGAACCGCAACAAGGAAGGGCTCGCGCTCGACCTGTCCCGCGACGAAGGGCGCGCGATCCTGTGGCGCCTGCTCGACGACGCCGACGTGCTCGTCGAGAACTTCAAGCCCGGCACGCTCGCGCGCTGGGGGATGGACTATGCGCGCGATCTGCAGCCGCGCTGCCCGCGCCTGATCCACTGCGCGGTGACGGGCTTCGGCGAGGACGGCCCGCTCGGCGGGCTGCCCGGCTACGACGCGGTGATCCAGGCGATGGCCGGGCTGATGAGCGTCAACGGCGAGCGCGACGGCGACGCGATGCGCATCGGGTTGCCGATCGTCGACATGGTCACGGGGCTCAACGCACTGGCCGGCATCCTGCTCGCGCTCGCGGAGCGCGAGAAGAGCGGGCGGGGCCAGTCGATCGACATCGCGCTATACGACTGCGGCGTGTCGCTGCTGCATCCGCACCTGCCGAACTTCTTCGGCTCGGGGCGCGTGCCCGAACGCAGCGGCAACGCGCATCCGAACATCGCGCCGTACGACAGCTACCGCACGGCGACCGTGCCGATCTTCCTCGCGGTCGGCAACGACCGGCAGTTCGCACGCCTCGTCGCGCATCTCGGCGCGCCGGCGCTTGCCGGCGATCCGCGCTTCACCGACAACCGCAGCCGCTGCGCGCACCGGCCCGAACTGAAGGCCGAACTCGAGGCACGGCTCGCCGCACATCCGTGCGAGCCGCTCGCGCGCGACCTGATGGCGGCGGGCGTGCCGTGCGGGCCGGTGCGTACGGTCGCCGACGTCGCGCGCGATCCGCATGCGCTGCATCGCGAACTGTTCGTGGAGCTCGGCGCGTATCGCGGCACCGCGTCGCCGGTGAAGCTGTCGCGCACGCCGGCGACCTATCGCTTGCCGCCGCCGGCGCTCGGTCGCGACACGCGCGCGGTGCTCGATCGTCTCGGCATCGATCCCGCGCTCCAGCAGCAACTGCTCGACGCCGGCGTGCTGAAGGTCGCACCCGACCAGACGTGACCGACCGACGCGTGCGCAGGTGAGCATTCCCGGCCGACGCAACGCAACGTAAAGCAGTGCAAAGCAACATCGCCAGCCGGCGGCGCAAGGCCGGCCATCCGGCAAGGCGCGCGCCAGTCGCGCCGCCGATCACAAACATGGAGACATCGATGAGCCGTCCGCAATCCCCGTCCGCCGTGCAACAGCCGCGGCCTGGCCGAGCCGCCTTCGCGGCGTTCGTCGGCACCACGATCGAGTGGTACGACTTCTACATCTACGGCACCGCCGCCGCGCTCGTGTTCGGCAAGGTGTTCTTTTCGAGCACGATGGACCCCGGCGTCGCGACGCTGCTCGCGTTCGTCACGTTCTGGGCCGGTTTCGCCGCGAGGCCGCTCGGCGGGATCGTGTTCGGGCATCTCGGCGATCGCGTCGGCCGCAAGACCGCGCTCGTGATCACGCTGGTGATGATGGGGCTCGCCACGACCGGCATCGGTCTGTTGCCCGGCTATGCGTCGATCGGCGTGTGGGCGCCTGCGGGCCTCGTCGTGCTGCGCGTGCTGCAGGGCATCGCGGTCGGCGGCGAGTGGGGCGGCGCGGTGCTGATCGCGAGCGAGAACGCGCCGAAGCATCGCAGCATCCTGTACGCGGCGTTCGCGCAGCAGGGTTCGCCCACCGGCAACCTGCTCGCGACCGCTGCCTTCTTCGCGCTGAGCGCGCTGCCGACGCCGTCGTTCCTGATGTGGGGCTGGCGCATTCCGTTCCTGCTGTCGGCGGTGCTCGTGATCATCGGGATGGTGATCCGGCTGCGGCTCGAGGAGTCGATCGACATGCAGCGCGTGCTCGCGCGCAAGCGTACGGTGAAGCTGCCGCTGCGCGACGTCGTGCGCGACCACTGGCCCGTCGTGCTGCTCGCGGCCGGCACGCTGCCGGTGATCAACGTCACGTATTTCCGCAGCACGTTCGCGCTGTCGTGGGCGACGAAGGAGCTCGGCTATGCGCAGGGCACGTTCCTCGGCATCCTGTCGATCTCGCTCGTCGTGCAGTTCCTGATGCAGCCGGTCGGCGCATGGTTCATGTCGAAGGTCGACATGCGGCGCGCGATGTGCTGGATCCTGATTCCCGAGATCGTGCTGATGCCGGTGATGTTCCATGCGCTCGCGACCCGGTCGTACTGGGTCGCCGTCGCGGGGATGTGCATCTCGACGATTCCGTCAGCGATGTTCTACGGCGCGGTCGGCGGCGTGCTCGCGCGCGTGTTTCCGGCCAACATCCGCTACACGGGCCTGTCGCTCGCGTATCAGCTGAGCGCGCTCGTCGTCGGCGGCGGCACGCCGGTGCTCGCGCAGGCGATCCTGAATGCGACCGGCAGCATCGTCGGCGTCGCGATCGCGTCGGGGCTGTATGCGCTCGTGTCGCTCGCGTGCATGCTCGCGCTGCTGAATCGCACCGGCTACCGCGCGGACGAGCTGTCGACCGCCGAGCGCAGCGATGCGGCCGAATGGGGCACCGAAAGCGCGAGCGCCGACGTTCCGGCCGGCAATCCCGCGCAGCCGGACGAGCGCGGCACGTTGAAACCGGCGGGGTGAGCCGGGCGAGCCGACCCGGTGGCATCGAATGCGCGGGCCGGAACGTATCGGCTCGATTCCGGGCCCCCCAAAAGCAAACGGCACCGTGCGATGCACGGTGCCGTTTGCGTTGCGTCGAGCGAGGCCGGCACGGCCGGCCTGCGTGATGCGCGGCGCTCAGCCTTCCGTCGGCGGCACGTAGCCGGACGCCTGGTCCGCGCCGTCGCCGAAGAAGTACTTCTCGGTCTGCTTCATCAGGTACTGGCGTGCGCGCGGGTCGGCCATGTTCAGGCGGTTCTCGTTGATCAGCATCGTCTGCTGCTTGAGCCAGCCTTGCCACGCTTCCTTCGACACGCTTTCGTAAATGCGCTTGCCGAGTTCGCCCGGCAGCGGCGGGAAATCGAGACCTTCGGCTTCCTTGCCGAGCTTCGCGCATTGGATCATTCGAGCCATCGTGTACTTCTCCTGTAATCGGTCTGGGGGAGGGCAGTCGTGCCTGCGCTCAGAGCTGCTTCATCAGCACGAGCGACTTGCGCTGCCAGTTATAGAGTTTGCGGCGGTCTTCCGGCAGGTCGTCGACGCTGACCTTGACGAAGCCGCGCTTGAGGAACCAGTGCTCGGTGCGCGTCGTGAGCACGAAGATGTGCGTGAGGCCGCGCGCGCGGGCGCGCTGCTCGATGCGCTTGAGCAGGCGCTCGCCGTCGCCCGAGCCCTGCGCTTCCGGCGCGACCGTGAGGCACGCCATCTCGCCGATCTTTTCCTGCTGGTACGGATACAGCGCCGCGCAACCGAACAGCACGCCATCGTGCTCGATCACCGAGAAGTGGTCGATGTCGCGTTCGATCTGGTGGCGGCCGCGTCGCACCAGCGTGCCGTCCGACTCGAGCGGCTCGATCAGCGACAGGATGCCACCGACGTCGTCCGGCGTCGCTTCGCGCAGGCTCTCGAGATTCTCGTACGAGATCATCGTGCCAACGCCGTCGTGCAGGAACAGTTCGAGCAGCATGCTGCCGTCGAGCGATTGCGGAATCAGGTGAGCCCGGGTCACGCCGCCGCGGCATGCGCGGATCGAGTGCTTCAGGAAGAACGCGTCGTCGCCCTGGATGTTGCCGGAATCGAGCAGTTCGGCGGCCGCGTCGAGCGACATTTCGCGGACCAGCCCGCCTTCGTCGTCGACGATGCCGGGCGCTTCGGTCAGGAAGATGATCTTGTCGGCGCGCAGCGCGATCGCGGCGGCCGACGCGACGTCTTCCATCGACAGGTTGAACGCCTCGCCGGTCGGCGAGAAGCCGAGCGGCGACAGCAGCACGAGCTTGCGGCTCGCGAGCGAATGACGGATCGATTCGGCGTCGATCTTGCGCACGATGCCCGTGTGCGCGAAATCGACCCCGTCGAGAATCCCCACCGGCCGTGCGGTCACGAAGTTGCCGGACACGACGCTGATGTGCGCGTGCGCCATCGGCGAGTTCGGCAGGCCCTGGCTGATCGCGGCCTCGATGTCGAGACGCACTTCGCCGGCCGCTTCCTTTGCGGATTCGAGCGCGCGCGCATCGGTGATGCGCAGCCCGTGCGAAAACTCGGATTCGACACCATGCAGGCTCAGCTGCTCCTCGACCTGCGGCCGCGAGCCGTGCACCAGCACGATCTGGATGCCCATCGCCTGCAGCAGCGCGATGTCGGACACGAGCGCGTTCAGGAGCCCCTGCTGCACCACCTCGCCGCCGAACCCCACGACGAACGTGCTGTTGCGGAACTTGTGGATATAGGGCGCGACGGAGCGCATCCAGTCGACGAACTGCGCGTGGCTGGCGGCCGAATCGTCGGCGGCCGGCGGTGTCGCGGCGCCGGTCTGGGCGGGAGGGAGGTCGGTTTGGGAATTCATGGGCGGGATTATAATGCGCCCCCATGTCGAATGTACCTAAAAGTCCCGCGCCGACGCGGGCCAAAGCGCCGTCGGCCCAGCACCCGGATGGTGCGGCCGATGCGCGTCAGCAGCAGGGCCGGCCGCCGCGCCAGCAGCAACAGCAGGCGGGCAAGCCGCCGCGCGGCGACGAGCGGCGCCGCGATGCGAGCCAGCCGTCCGCGGCCGCGGACGCACCGCGCGCCGCGGAGGCACGCACCCCGCGCCGCGAGCGTGCACCGCGCGCGGCCGTCGCACCGAATCCCGTTCCGCCGATTACCTACCCCGAAAGCCTGCCCGTATCGGGCAAGCGCGATGAAATCGCGCGCGCGATCGCCGGTCATCAGGTTGTCATCGTCTGCGGCGAAACGGGTTCGGGCAAGACCACCCAATTGCCGAAGATCTGTCTCGAGCTCGGCCGCGGCCTCGGTGCCGGCGGCACGGGCCTGATCGGCCATACGCAGCCGCGCCGCCTCGCTGCGTCGTCCACCGGCCGCCGGATCGCCGAGGAACTCGGCACGCCGTTCGGCGAAGTGGTCGGCTACAAGGTGCGCTTTACCGACAATCTCGCGCCGGGCGCGTCTGTCAAGCTGATGACGGACGGGATCCTGCTCGCGGAGACGCAGACCGACCCGCTGCTGAAGGCGTACGACACGCTGATCATCGACGAGGCGCACGAGCGCAGCCTGAACATCGACTTCCTGCTCGGCTACCTGAAGGAAATCCTGCCGAGGCGGCCGGACCTGAAGCTGATCGTCACGTCCGCGACGATCGACGCCGATCGCTTCGCGCGCCATTTCGGTACCGACGAGCGCCCCGCGCCCGTGATCGAGGTGAGCGGGCGGCTGTATCCGGTCGAGATGCGCTACCGCCCGGTGGCCGAGGATCGCCCGGCCGTGAAGAACGCCGAAGGCACGGGCGGCCGCGACCGCGTGAAGACCGCGCGCGAAGCCGAGCGCGACCTGATGGACGCGATCGTCGACGCGGTCGACGAGCTGTGCCGCGAAGGCGCCGGCGACGTGCTGGTGTTCCTGCCCGGCGAGCGCGAGATCCGCGAGGCGGCCGAGGCGCTGCGCAAGCATCATCCGCCGCATACCGAGATCCTGCCGTTGTTCGCGCGGCTGTCGGCGGCCGACCAGGACAAGGTGTTCAAGGCGTCGAACGCGCGCCGCATCGTGCTCGCCACCAACGTGGCCGAAACGTCGCTGACGGTACCGGGCATCCGCTACGTCGTCGACACCGGGCTCGCACGCGTGAAGCGCTATTCGTACCGGAACAAGGTCGAGCAGCTGCAGGTCGAGTCGATCTCGCAGGCCGCCGCGAACCAGCGCGCGGGCCGCTGCGGCCGGGTGGCCGACGGCGTCTGCATCCGCTTGTACGAGGAAAGCGATTACCAGGCGCGCGCGCGCTTCACCGATCCGGAAATCCTGCGCTCGTCGCTCGCGTCGGTCATCTTGCGGATGAAGTCGCTGCACCTGACCGCGATCGAATCGTTCCCGTTCCTCGAGCCGCCGCCTGGCCGCGCGATCGCGGACGGCTACCAGCTGCTCAACGAACTCGGCGCGGTCGACGACGACAACGCGCTGACGCCGCTCGGCCGCGAGCTCGCGCGGCTGCCGCTCGATCCGCGCGTCGGCCGGATGATTCTCGCCGCGCGCGACCAGCAGTCGCTGCGCGAGGTGCTGATCATCGCGAGCGCGCTGTCCGTGCAGGACCCGCGCGATCGCCCGATCGAAGCCCAGGAGCAGGCCGACCAAGCGCACCGCCGGTTCGCCGACGAGCGCTCCGAATTCCTGCAGTGGCTGAAGATCTGGGCGTGGTTCGAAGAGGCCGTCGCGCACAAGAAATCGAACCGCCAGCTGGTCGACGCGTGCCGGCAGAACTTCCTGTCGCACCTGCGGTTGCGCGAATGGCGCGACGTCCATTCGCAGCTGCTGACGGTCGTGCGCGAGCACGGCTGGCGGCTCAACGAAGTCGAGGCGACCTACGAGCAGGTGCATCTGGCCCTGTTGACGGGCCTGCTCGGCAACCTCGGCATGAAGGCCGACGACGATCCGCACTACCTCGGCGCGCGCGGGATCAAGTTCTACCTGTGGCCGGGCTCCGTGCTCGCGAAGAAGGCCGGCCGCTGGGTGATGGCGGCCGAGCTCGTCGAGACGAGCCGGCTGTACGCGCGCTGCCTCGCGAAGATCGAGCCGGAGTGGGTCGAGAAGGTCGGCGCGCACCTGCTGAAGAAATCGCTGTCGGAGCCGCATTGGGAGAAGCGTCCCGCGCAGGTCAGCGCGTTCGAGCGCGCGACGCTGTACGGGCTGCCGATCTATCAGCGCCGGCGCGTCGCGTTCGGCAGGCAGGATCCGGCGCGCGCGCGCGAGCTGTTCATTCGCGGCGCGCTGGTCGAAGGCGAGTTCGACACGAAGCTCCCGTTCTTCGCGCACAACCGCAAGCTGCTCGCCGACATCGAGCAGCTCGAGCACAAGTCGCGCCGGCAGGACGTGCTGGTCGACGACGAGCTGATCTACGCGTACTACGACCAGGCGATCCCCGAGGGCATCCACACGGGTGCCGCGTTCGAGCGCTGGTATCGCGACGAGGCGAAGAAGGGCGGCCAGGCGGAGGACCGGCAGCGGCTGCTGTACCTGTCGCGCGACGACCTGATGCGCCACGAGGCGGCCGGCGTGACGACCGAGCTGTTCCCGAAGCGCGCGACGATGGCCGGCGTCGAGATGGCGCTCACGTACCACTTCGAGCCCGGCACGCCGCGCGACGGCGTGACGCTCGCGGTGCCGCTCTACGCATTGAACCAGGTCGACGCGCGCCGCTGCGAATGGCTCGTGCCGGGGATGCTGAAGGAAAAGGTGCAGCTGCTCCTGAAGTCGCTGCCGCAGAAACTGCGCCGGCACTGCGTGCCGCTGCCCGAATACGCGGCCGGCTTCGTCGAGCGCGCGGGCCGCGAGCGCTTCGGCGCGGGCGGCCTCGTCGAGGCGCTGATCGCCGACGTGCGCGGCGAGACGCAGGTTGCGATGAAGACAGCCGACTTCAAGCTCGAGACACTGCCCGCACACCTGTTCATGAACTTCAAGGTGATCGACGAGCACGGCCGCCAGCTCGCGATGGGGCGCAATCTCGCGCAGCTGCGCCAGGAGCTCGGCGCGCAGGCGCAGCAACAGTTCCAGAAGATCGCGGCGGCATCGACGATCGCGCCCGGCGGCGAGGCTGCCGGGCGCGACGCGGGCGACACGCCGGTGCTTGCTGCCGCGCCGGGTTCGGCGGCAAAGGACGGAAAGGGCGGCAAGGCCGGCAAGGGCGCGGCGCCGCACACGGCCGCTCCGGCGGAAGCCGGCGCGACCGCGCTGTATGAGAATCTGACGACGTGGAACTTCGGCAAGCTTCCGGAGCTGCTGGAGATCCGCCGGCGCGGCCAGACGCTGTACGGCTATCCGGCGCTCGTCGATCGCGCCACGCATTGCGACGTCGAGGTGTTCGACTCGCCGGAGGAGGCCGCGCGGATCCACCGGGCCGGCTTGCGGCGGCTGTTCGCGCTGCAGTTGAAGGAGCCGATCAAGTTCCTCGAGAAGAACCTGCCGGGTCTGCGCGAGATGGCGATGCAGTACATGTCGCTCGGCACGCAGGACGAACTGCGCGACCAGCTGATCGACACGGCGCTCGATCGCGCGTGCCTGCAGGATCCGCTGCCCGACGACGACGCGAGCTTCCACGCGCGCCGCGACGAGGGCCGAAGCCGGCTGAACCTGCTCGCGCAGGAGATCGCGCGGCTCGTCGGGCAGATCCTCGCCGAATACGCGGGGCTTGCGAAGAAGCTCGCGCAGGCGAAGCCGTTCGCGCAGGCCCACGCGGATCTGCAGCAGCAACTCGCCGCGCTGGTCGGCAAGCGCTTCGTGATCGACACGCCTTACGCGCAGCTTGCGCACTTCCCGCGCTACCTGAAAGGGATCGCGCTGCGGATCGACAAGCTGAAGGCCGACCCGGCGCGCGACGCGAAGCAGTCCGGCGAGCTGCTGCCGCTCGTTCAGCAGTACCAGCGCGCCGTGTCGCAGCGCGGTGGCGTTGCCGACTCGCGGCTCGCGGAATTCCGCTGGCTGCTGGAGGAACTGCGAATTTCGTTGTTCGCGCAGGAACTGCGCACGCCGATGCCTGTCTCTGTCAAGCGTCTGCACAAGGTGTGGGAGTCGATGCAGCGCTAGCGCAACGGCGGTTGCCCGGGCCCGCACCGGCGGCCGGCTCCGGCCGGCCGTGCGGCGCCTGCAGCGGGCCGCGCGGCCGCCGCGGCATGCGTCGAAGTGGCGCAATACCGACTTCCGTCAACCGGCAGGGCCGGCCGAGCGTTTTACAATGACTGTTGTTCCACGACGTGAGTCTTCATGCGCACTTTCCTTTCCTTCGGCCGCACGCTCGCGCTGGCCGCCGCCGTGCTGGCGCCCGCCGCACACGCGAATAACGTGATCATCCTCAATTCGGCCGAAGCGACGCTTTCCCTGATCGACCAGCAGACCCGCCAGGTCGTCGGCACGATGCCGACCGGCAAGGAGCCGCACCACCTGATGGCGACGCCGGACAATTCGTCGCTGATCGTCGCGAATTCGGTTTCGAACAGCCTGATGTTCGTCGATCCGAAGACCGGCAAGCTGCAGCGCACGGTCGAAGGCATCGAGGATCCGTACCAGCTCGGCTTCTCGCCCGATAAAAAGTGGTTCGTGTCGACCGGGCTGCGCCTCGACCGGCTCGACATCTACGGCTACGACGGCCGCGACCTGCATCTCGTGAAGCGCTTGCCGCTCGCGGTGATGCCGAGCCACCTCGCGTTCACGAAGGACAGCAAGACCGTGCTCGTGTCGCTGCAGGTGTCCGGCGAGATCGCGGCGGTCGACCTCGCGACGCAGACGGTCAAGTGGAAAATGAAGGTCGGCAAGGTGCCGGCCGGCCTGTGGCTTACGCCGGACGACAAGTTCCTGCTGGTCGGGATGACCGGCGCGGATTACGTCGCGGTGGTCGACTGGCGCAACCAGAAGATCGTCAAGCAGATCTATACGGGCAAGGGCGCGCACAACTTCCGCTCGCTCGCCGACGGCACGCACGTCGCGGTCACCAACCGGGTTGCGAACACGATCAGCATCATCGACGAGAACACGCTCACCAACGTCGGCGACATCACCGGCCTGCTGCCGGGGCCGGATGACATGGAGCTGTCCGCCGACAAGAAGACGCTGTGGGTGACGTTCCGCTTCGCGAAGAAGGTCGGTATCATCGATCTGGCATCGCGCAAGCTGGTGCAGACGATCTCCGTCGGCCGTTCGCCGCACGGGATCTACTTCTACGACCGCGCGCCGTGGAAGGCTGCCAACGGCGCGTGACGGGCGGAGGCGAACGATGCTGCACCTGATCGACGCGTTCGTGTCGGACATCCAGACCTGGCTGTACGTTGACGTCGTGCAGCCGCTCCTCTTCAAGTTCAACCTGATGGACTATGACGAGGACACCTACGACGCACTGTACTGGGTGATCGTTGGGGCGTTGCAGATGGTGCTGATGTTCGCGCTGCTGCGCCCGCTCGAGGCGCTCGCGCCCGTCGAGCGCTGGACGAACCGCCGCGCGGTGCGGGTCGACGTGATCTATACGGCGATCTCGAAGCTCGGCATCTACACGCTGTTCTTCTTCTTCGCGTTGCAGCCGGTGTTCGACAATTTCCAGTCGTGGCTGCGCCTGCACGGCGTCGCGAACTTCAACCTCGACTATCTGTGGCCGGGCGTGACCTCGCAACCGATCGTCGCGTTCACGATCTACCTCGTCGTGCTCGACTTCGCCGGATACTGGTATCACCGCTGGCAGCACAAGTTCGGCATTTGGTGGGAGCTGCACGCGGTGCATCACAGCCAGCGGCAGATGTCGCTGTGGTGCGACGATCGCAACCACCTGCTCGACGACGTGATCCAGTCGTGTTTCTTCGCGGCGATCGCGCTCGTGATCGGCGTGACGCCGTCGCAATTCGTCGTGCTGACCGCGGTCACCAACTTCCTGCAGAGCATCCAGCATACGAATGCGCGGCTGTCGTTCGGCTGGCTCGGCGAGCGCCTGCTCGTGAGCCCGACCTTCCACCGGCGCCACCATGCGGTCGGCTACGGTCACGAGGGTACCAAGTATGGCTGCAACTTCGGCGTGCTGTTCCCGTGGTGGGACATGATGTTCGGCACCGCATCGTGGAACCGCACGGTCGAGCCGACCGGCATCCGCGAGCAGGTCGAAGGCGTGTCCTACGGCGACGGCTTCTGGGCGCAGCACGGCCTCGCGTTCGTGCGGATCTTCCGGCGTCTCGTTCCCGCGAAGCGCGGCGCGGCGTCGGCCTGACCCGATCACGCTTCCGTTGAACGGCATTCCCGCACGGCCCGCATGCGCTTTGGCGCATGCGGGCCGTGTGGTTTATCCTTTCCCGGTTTTTCTCCGTCGATACAGGTTCGCATGAACGACTTGCTGCGCTCCTTCGTCCGGGCGTTCGCCAGCGCGCTGCACCCGCGCATGCTGTGGCTCACCCTGATGCCGTTCGTCGTCTCGGCGCTGCTGTGGGGCGTCGTGCTGTGGTTCTCGTGGCAGACGCTGATCGATGCCGCGCGCGGCGCGCTCGACGGCTTCGTGCTGACGGCCGCGCTGTACCGCATGTTCGACGCGGTCGGGATGTCGCAGCTGCATGCGGTCGTCGCGCCGTTCGTCGTCGTGTCGCTCGCGATTCCGCTGATCGTGCTGACCGTGCTGCTGCTGATCGCGACGATCTCGATGCCGGTCGTGATCAAGCACCTGTCGAACCGGCAGTTCGCCGCGCTCGAGGCGAAGCGGGGCGGCACGTTTTTCGGCAGCGTGTTCAATTCGCTCGGCGCGGCGATCGTCGGCGTCGTGCTGCTCGTCGTCACGATCCCGCTGTGGCTGATTCCGCCGTTCTTTGCGCTGCTGCCGCCCGTGATCTGGGGCTGGCTCACATACCGCGTGATGACCTACGACGCGCTCGCGCAGCACGCGAGCCGCGACGAGCGCCGCGCGCTCGTGCGCCAGCATCGCTGGCCGCTGATCGGCATCGGCGTCGCGACCGGGCTGCTCGGCACCGTTCCGACCTTCGTCTGGGTGTCGTCGGTCTGGATGATGGTGCTGTTTCCGTTCGTGGCGGCGGCCATGATCTGGGTTTACGCTTTCATCCTCGTCTTCTCGGCGCTATGGTTCGGGCACTATTGCCTGCGCGCGCTGGACGACCTGCGCGCGAGCGCGCGCGCCACCGCAATCGACATGGGGCAGGCATGAGCATCGGCATCATCATCATCGGCGACGAAATCCTTTCGGGCCGCCGGCAGGACAAGCATCTGGCGAAGGTCATCGCGCTGCTCGGCGCGCGCGGCCTCGCGCTCGACTGGGCCGAATACGTCGGCGACGATCCGGCGCGGATCACCGCGACGCTCGCACGCGCGATCGCATCCGGCGACATCGTGTTCTCCACGGGCGGAATCGGCGCGACGCCCGACGACCACACGCGCCAGTGCGCGGCCGCCGCGCTCGGCGTGCCGCTCGAGCTGCATCCCGAAGCGAAGCTGCTGATTTCGGAGCGCATCCGCGAGACGCATGCCGATCCGGCCACACCGGTCGACTTCGAGTCGCCGGAAAACCAGCATCGTTTCAACATGGGCGTGTTTCCGGTGGGCGCGGCGATCATCCCGAACGGCTACAACCGGATTCCCGGTTTCTCGGTCGGCGATCTCCATTTCGTGCAGGGCTTCCCGGTGATGGCGTGGCCGATGATCGAATGGGTTCTCGACACGAAGTACCAGCATCTCCATCACGCAACGCCGCACGCGGAGCGCTCGCTGTACGTGTTCGAACTGCCTGAGTCGACGCTCACGCCGCTGATGGAGAAGATCGAGCGCGATTTCCCGGGCGTGCGCGTGTTCAGCCTGCCGAGCGTCGGCGATGCCGAGCGCGGCGGGATCTACGCGCGCCGGCATATCGATCTCGGCGTGAAGGGCGAGCCGGAAGCGGTCGCGGCCGCGTTCGTGAAGCTGCGCGAAGGCGTGCATCTGCTCGGCGGCGATGTGGTCGAACCGGACGCGCCGCGCGCCTGAGCGGGGCGCGCATCGATCGCATGGCCCGGCAGGCGGGCCGCACAAAAGGCACAGGCCGCGCAACGCGGCCCGTCATCGGGATGTCATTGCCCGGCTCGACGATGTCGCAGTCGGGCGTGCGTGAACGCAGGTGCCGTCAGGCGCCGATCCACGGCAGTTTCCGGAAGCACCAGCCGTCGACTGTCTTGCGGTGGCCCTCGGCGTCCTTGCCGCCCTCGAAGCCTTCGAGCAGGTCGAAGGCCTTCGTGAAGCCGGCCTGCGACGACGCGACCGCGGCGAGCTTCGAGCGCGCGGCGCTGCGGCACAGGAACAGGATGGGCGTATCGGCCGGCAGGGCCGCCTTCAGTTCGTCGATGAATTCGGCGTTCGGCACGCCGCCCGGGTAGCGCGTCCATTCGAGGTGCAGGTACTGGCCGTCGCCGACGAGCGGGCGGCCGATCCAGTCGAGCTCGGCGCGGGTGCGCACGTCGACGAGGCGCGCCGACGGGTCGAGCTGCAGCAGTTCGAATGCCTCGGCCGGCAGCAGTGCGCCGGCGTAGTTGAGCGCGCCTTGGACGCGACGTTCTTCGGCCTTCGCGTAAAGCTGGTCGAGCGTACTCATGGCAGGAGGTCTCCGTATCGGTCAAACAAACATTCTAGCGCGGCACCGTCGCGCGAATGTCCGCGTACCCTGCGGCGCGTGCACAGCGCACAGGTTCACCAAAAAAGTGCAGAATGGCGCGCATGCACCAGAATGATTCTGCCGTGCCGGCTCACCCTGTTATTTGCACCGTTGCAGTGCGCTTGGGCGACCGCCGATGTAGCGCCCGGCCCCGGAATCGCGCAGACGGGCCCTGCCGTGGCGCGGTCTGGCGCGATTCATGTCGCTTCTGTGCATGGCTGGCACGGTTGCTGCTATATAGAATTCGGTCGACCCGGGGCGCGCTGCGCCAAAGCCAGACTCCGGGCAGCTCGATAAACGAGGCGGTTACCAGTCCGCCGGAATTGTTCAATCAGGAGAAGAGGTTATGAGTAAAACCGTCGCCGACGTCATGCAGCTCGTGAAGGACGAGGACGTCAAGTTTGTCGATTTCCGCTTCACGGATACGCGCGGCAAGGAACAGCACGTGTCGGTGCCGGTTTCGGCGTTTGACGAAGACAAGTTCGAGAGCGGCCATGCATTCGACGGTTCGTCGATCGCCGGCTGGAAGGGCATCGAGGCGTCGGACATGCTGCTCATGCCGGATCCGAACGCTGCCTTCATCGACCCGTTCTATGAAGAGTCGACGCTGGTGCTGACCTGCGACGTGGTCGAGCCGGCCGACGGCAAGGGCTACGAGCGCGACCCGCGTTCGCTCGCGAAGCGCGCGGAAGCCTACCTGAAGAGCACGGGCATCGGCGACACGGCCTTCTTCGGTCCGGAACCGGAATTCTTCATTTTCGACTCGGTCCAGTGGAATACGGACATGTCGGGCTGCTTCGTGAAGATCAATTCGGAAGAAGCACCGTGGTCTTCGGCCAAGGAATTCGAAGGCGGCAACACGGGCCACCGTCCGGGCACGAAGGGCGGCTACTTCCCGGTCGCGCCGGTCGACACGTTCCAGGACATGCGTTCGGAAATGTGCCTGCTGCTCGAACAGCTCGGCATCCCGGTCGAAGTGCACCACCACGAAGTGGCGGGCCAGGGCCAGAACGAAATCGGCACGAAGTTCTCGACGCTGGTCGAGCGCGCCGACTGGACGCAATGGTCGAAGTACATCATCCATAACGTCGCGCACTCGTACGGCAAGACGGCGACGTTCATGCCGAAGCCGGTCGTCGGCGACAACGGTTCGGGCATGCACGTTCACCAGTCGATCTGGAAGGACGGCCAGAACCTGTTCGCGGGCAACGGCTACGCCGGCCTGTCGGAACTGGCGCTGTTCTACATCGGCGGCATCATCAAGCACGCTCGCGCGCTGAACGCGATCACGAACCCGACGACGAACTCGTACAAGCGTCTGGTTCCGCACTTCGAAGCACCGGTCAAGCTCGCGTACTCGGCACGCAACCGTTCGGCATCGATCCGCATTCCGCACGTGTCGAACCCGAAGGGCCGCCGTATCGAAACGCGCTTCCCGGATCCGATGGCGAACCCGTACCTGTTGTTCTCGGCGCTGATGATGGCCGGCCTCGACGGGATCCAGAACAAGATCCATCCGGGCGAAGCCGCGGACAAGAACCTGTACGACCTGCCGCCGGAAGAGGATGCAAAGATCCCGACCGTCTGCGCAGGCCTCGACCAGGCACTGGAAGCGCTCGACAAGGATCGCGAGTTCCTGACGCGCGGTGGCGTGTTCACCGACGGCATGATCGATGCGTACCTCGCGCTGAAGGAGCAGGAGCTGGCGAAGTTCCGCATGACGACGCATCCGATCGAGTTCGAGATGTACTACTCGCTGTAATCGGCGATGGCGCTTCGATTCAGCGCCATCATGCCGGTTCGTTCCCGTCGCGCGGCCTGCGGCGGGAACCGCGGAGTCTGAAAGGGGACGGCGTCCAGCCGTCCCTTTTTTGTTCCGACAATTTTCATTTTCCGACCCGCTGGGGCGCGACGACACGCAAGATGGCTCTGAAGAATCTGATCAAGGCGAAGACGGGGCAGCCCGAGCGACTGACGGAAGACGAGCGGCTCGCGCGCTCGGGCCTGCTTGCGGGGCTGGAGGCGCTGCCGACGGTCGTGCTCGTGCTCGATCGCAAGACGCTGCGGGTCGCGTTCGCGAACCCGTCCGCGGAGGCGATGCTCGACATCTCGCGCCGGCAGCTCGCACAGCGGCCGTGGGGCGAGATTTTTCCGAACGCGAACGAGCTCGCGTCGACGATCACCGCGATCGGCGAGGAGCGCTTTCACGCGACGCATCTCGACACGGTGCTCGACCGGCCCGGCCACGAAGCGCTGCACGTGCATGCGATCGTCGGCTTCCTCGAGACCGCGCCCGATTTCGTGCTCGTCGAGCTGTTCGAGAACGAACGGCAGTCGCGCACCGATCGCGAAGAGCGCATCCACGACCTGACCGCGGTCAACAAGCAACTCATCCGCAACCTCGCGCACGAGATCAAGAACCCGCTCGGCGGCATTCGCGGCGCAGCCCAGCTGCTCGAATTCGAACTGAGCGAGCGCGAGCGTGGCGAGTTGCGCGAATACACGCAGGTGATCATCAAGGAGTCCGACCGCCTGCAGACGCTCGTCGACCGGTTGCTGGAGCCGCACCGGCATCCGCATATCGTCGGCGACGTGAACATTCATGAAGTGTGCGAACGCGTGCGCGCGGTGATGCTCGCGGAATTTCCGCGCGGGCTCACGATCGAGCGCGACTACGACGTCAGCGTGCCGGACCTGCGCGGCGACAAGGAGCAGCTGATCCAGGCGCTGCTGAATATCGTGCGCAACGCCGCGCAGGCGCTGCGCGAACGGATCGCGCAGGGCGACGCGAAGATCGAGCTGCGCACGCGCATCGCGCGCAAGGTGACGATCGCGAAGCGCCTGTACAGGCTGGCACTGGACTTGCACGTGGTCGACAACGGCCCCGGCATTCCGGAAGAGATCCGCGACCGGATCTTCTACCCGCTCGTGTCCGGGCGCGACGACGGCAGCGGCCTCGGCCTCACGCTCGCGCAGACGTTCGTGCAGCAGCACGACGGGATGATCGAGGTCGAGAGCCGGCCCGGACGTACCGAATTTCAGATCCTGCTGCCGCTCGACCATTGAGTGGCGGCATGGCGATTCACCGGATTCCCCAATATCTGACCGACCTATGAAGCCGATCTGGATAGTAGACGACGATCAATCGATCCGCTGGGTGCTCGAGAAGGCACTCGCCCGGGACAGCTTCGCGACGAAGAGCTTCGCGAACGTGCGTGACGCGCTGGCCGCGCTCGATCACGAGACGCCGCAGGTGCTCGTGTCCGACATCCGGATGCCGGGCGGCTCCGGCCTCGAGCTGCTGCAGGCGATGCACGAGCGCCTGCCGGGCCTGCCCGTCATCATCATGACGGCATTCTCCGATCTCGACAGTGCCGTCGCCGCGTTCCAGGGCGGCGCGTTCGAATATCTCGCGAAGCCGTTCGACGTCGACAAGGCAGTCGAGCTGATCCGCCGCGCGGTGGAGGAAAGCCTGCGCGGCGGCGCGCCGCAGGACGAGCGCGTCGCCGAGGCGCCCGAGATGCTCGGCCAGGCGCCCGCGATGCAGGACATGTTCCGCGCGATCGGCCGCCTGTCGCATTCGGCCGCGACCGTGCTGATCACCGGCGAATCGGGCACCGGCAAGGAGCTCGTCGCGCGGGCGCTGCACCGTCACAGCCCACGGGCGAACGGGCCGTTCATCGCGCTGAACACCGCGGCGATTCCGAAGGACCTGCTCGAATCGGAACTGTTCGGCCATGAGCGCGGCGCGTTCACCGGCGCGCAGACCACACGCCAGGGCCGCTTCGAACAGGCCGAGAACGGCACGCTGTTCCTCGACGAAATCGGTGACATGCCGTTCGATCTGCAGACGCGCCTGTTGCGCGTGCTGTCGGACGGGCAGTTCTATCGGGTCGGCGGCCACAACCCGCTGCGCGCGAACGTGCGCGTGATCGCCGCGACGCACCAGAATCTCGAGGCGCGCGTGCGGCAGGGGCTGTTCCGCGAGGACCTTTACCACCGGCTCAACGTGATCCGGCTGCGGCTGCCGCCGCTGCGCGAACGCAGCGAGGACATCGCGCTGCTCACGCGCCACTTCCTGCAAAAGAGCGCGCGCGATCTCGGCGTCGAGCCGAAGCGCGTGTCCGACGAGGCGCTTGCGTACCTGACGTCGTTGCCGTTTCCCGGCAACGTACGGCAGCTCGAGAACCTCGCGAACTGGCTGACCGTGATGGCGCCCGCGCAGACGGTCGAGATCAAGGACCTGCCGCCCGATCTCGTGCCGGCGGGTGCGCCGGTGACGGCGACGGCCGATGGCGCGGATGCGCACGGCGGCGCGAGCGTCGGCGGTGGCGACGTGGCACGCGTGCAGCCGGCGGCCGGTGCGGTGCCGTTGACGGCAGCGCCCGTCGCGGCCGCGCCGAACGGCGCGCCGGCCGGTTATCCGATGTGGGAAAATGGGCTGCGTACCGAAGTCGCGCGGCTGTTGCGCGAGAATTCTGCCGACGTGATGGACGAGCTCGCGCGCCGCTTCGAGGCGGCCGTGATCCGCGAGGCGCTCGACTTCACGCGTGGCCGCAAGGTCGAGGCGGCGGAGCGGCTCGGCATCGGCCGCAACACGATCACGCGCAAGATCCAGGAACTGCATCTGGAGCCTTGAGCATCCGTCGCGGCATGCGCGGGCATCGCGCATGCCGCGATCGGACATAATCGCGGTTTGCCGTCACGTGCGTACCCGTCATGTCCGATTCCTTCCGCTGGCCCGCCGGGGCCGATCCCTTCCGTTTTCTCGAAGCGCTCGACAGCAAGCGCGCCCGCGCGTGGGTCGACGAGCAGAACGCGCGCACGCGTGTTGCGCTGCGCGACGACGATGCATATCGCGCGCTCGCCGCGCGCCTCGCGCAGGCGTATCTGCCGCGCGAACGTCCGGTGATTCCGACCCGCTGGCGCGACTGGGCGTACGACCTGTGGCAGGACGATCTCCACCCGAAGGGACTGTGGCGCCGCGCGCACTGGGACGACTGGCGCGCGGGCAGGCCCGAGTGGGAAACGCTGCTCGACGTCGACGCACTTGGCGCGCAGGAGGGCGAATCCTGGGTGTTCGAGCAGGACGCGATCCTGTACCCGGACGGCGACCGTGCGCTGCTGTCGCTGTCGCCGGGCGGCGCGGATGCGGTCGTCGTGCGCGAGTTCGATCTCGTGCAGCGCCGTTTCGTCGACGACGGTTTCACGATCGACGAGCCGGGGCATCACACGGTCGGCTGGATCGACCGCGATACCGTCTACGTGAGCTGGGATCGCGGCGAAGCGCATGCGACCGCGGCCGGCTATCCGTTTGATGCGCGCCGCTGGGTACGCGGCACGCCGCTCGCCGATGCGCCGGTCGTGTTTCGCGGCGAACCCGACGACATCAGCGCGGGCGCGTGGTTCGATCCGATCGATGGCCGCCACGTCGCGTGGCGTAGCGTGGATTTCTTCGACGCACATGCGTACTGGCTGACCGACGCGGGCGAGTGGGCGCGCTACGACGTGCCGACACACGTCGAGGTCGGCTTCTGGGAGGGCTGGCTCGTGCTGGAGCCGCGGCTCGACTGGGACTGCGGTGGCGTGCGTCGCGCGGGCGGCTCGCTGCTCGCGATTCGCGAGCAGGCTTTTCTGGCCGGGTCGCGTGAAGTCACGACGCTGTTCGAGCCGCGGCCGTCGACGTCCGCGTGCACGTGGACGCATACGCGCACGATGCTGATCGCGAGCTGGCTCGACGACGTGCACAACCGCACGATGCTGTGGCAGCCGCACCAGCGCGAGGATGGCGCGTGGACGTGGGATGCGCGGCCGTTCGACTGGCCGGGCGATGCGCAGATCGACGTCGAGCCGGTCGAGTCGATGCTGAATGACGACGTGTACGTGGACGTCGATACCTATCTCGATCCACCCGAATGCTGGCTCGCCGATCTGGACGATCGCGCGGCCGACGCGCCGTCGCGCCGCGTGCTGCTCGACCGGCCGCCGGTGCGGTTCGACGCGGCCGGGCTCGTCGTGCGTCGCGCGAATGCCCGCTCGCGCGACGGCACGGTGGTGCCGTACACGCTGATCGGGCCGCGTGACGCACTCGATGGAGAGGATCGTCCAGACGGCAGCGTGCGCGTCGCGCGGCCGTGCCTGCTGTCAGGCTACGGCGGCTTCGCGATTCCGAACCTGCCGGGTTATAGCGATGCACTGGGCATCGCATGGCTGGAGCGCGGCGGCGTCGCCGCGTTCGCGCACATCCGCGGTGGCGGCGAATTCGGGCCGGGCTGGCACGTCGACGCGCAGCGCGAGTATCGGCAGCGTTCGTTCGACGACTTCATCGCGGTGGCCGAGGACCTGATCCGCACCGGCGTGACGACGGCCGTGCAGCTCGGAATCGAGGGCGGCAGCAACGGCGGGCTGCTGGTCGGCGCGTGCATGGTGCAGCGTCCGGAGCTGTTCGGCGCGGTGCTATGCCGCGTGCCGCTGCTCGACATGCAACGCTATCCGAAGCTGCATGCGGGCGCCGCGTGGCTCGACGAGTACGGCGATCCGGACGATGCGCGCGAGGGCGCGGCGCTGGCAGCCTATTCGCCGTATCACCGCGTGCGCGAAGGTGTCGTGTATCCGCCGCTGCTGCTGACCACGTCGACGCGCGACGATCGCGTGCATCCCGCGCATGCACGCAAGATGGCCGCGCGCATGCATGTGCTCGGACACGAACGGGTGTGGTATTGGGAGAACACCGATGGCGGCCATGGCAGCGCCGACGATCTGGAGCGTGCCGAATCGGATGCGGCGGAATTCGGCTTCCTGTGGGCCCATCTCGCGCCCGCGCGCGGTTGAGCGCGGGCGTGAGCGGGTGGGTCAGCTGACGGTTGCGATGACGGGCGTATGGTCGGACGGCTGTTCCCACGTGCGCGGCACGCGGTCGACTTCGCACGCCGTGCAGGTGGCGGCAAGCGCCGGGGACAGCAGGATGTGATCGATGCGCAGCCCCGCATTGCGGCGGAACGCGAACATCCGGTAGTCCCACCACGTGAAGGTCTTCTCGGGCTGCTCGAAGCGGCGGAACGCATCGACGAAGCCGAGCTCGATCAGCTTCGCGAAGTGCGCGCGCTCCTGCGGCGACACGAGGTTCTGGCCTTCCCATTTCGCCGGGTCGTGCACGTCGCGATCCTCCGGCGCGATGTTGTAGTCGCCGAGCAGCGCGAGCTTCGGGTAGCGCTGCATCTCGGCGCTCAGCCACGCTTGCAGCGCGTCGAGCCACTGCATCTTGTAGACGAACTTGTCGGAGTCGGGCGCCTGGCCGTTCGGGAAATACGCGGACACGATGCGTACGCCTTCGACCGTCACGGCGACCACGCGCTGCTGCGGATCGTCGAAGCCGGGGATGTTGCGCACGACGTCCGATTCGTCGACGGCGAGCGTGTCGCGCACGAGGATCGCGACGCCGTTGTAGGTCTTCTGGCCCGTGAACCAGCTGCGGTAGCCGACTGCCTCGAGATCGGCGCGCGGATACTTCTCGTCCGGCAGCTTCAGTTCCTGCAGGCACAGCACGTCGGTTCCGCTTTGCGCGAGCCAGTCGAGCACGTGCTGCTTGCGGACGTTGAGCGAATTGACGTTCCAGGTGGCAATTTTCATGAACGGGAGTGCGTGCGGGGTGAATGCGAAGGCCGCCATCTTACCGCGAGCACGGGGCGCGAACGCGCGCGACACGCGATGCGAAGCACGCGCCGTGCACCGTGACATCGACGACCTGCAAAGAGATTGTGACAAAGGTATTGACGTGGGTGCTTCATCACCCTATAATTTATTTCTCTGACGCGGGGTGGAGCAGTCTGGCAGCTCGTCGGGCTCATAACCCGAAGGTCGTAGGTTCAAATCCTACCCCCGCAACCAAGCACACCAGACGATGTGCAGCGCAAGTGACCGATGCGCGCTTCGTCGACAAGAACCCGGCCCCGTGCCGGGTTTTTTGTTTTCAGCCCGCCGCCCACTCGACCGCCGCCTTCGCATGCAGCGTGGTCGTATCGAACACCGGCAGCGGCGAATCGTCCGCGCCGATCAGCAGCGTGATTTCCGTGCAGCCGAGAATCACGGCCTGCGCGCCGCGTTTTGCCAGTTCGTCGATGATCGCCACATAGGTCGCGCGCGACTCCGTATCGATCACGCCGTGACACAGCTCGTCGTAGATGATCCTGTGCACGTCGCTGCGCGCGGCTTCGCCGGGCACCAGCACGTCGAGGCCGAACTTGTCGCGCAGACGCTCCGCATAGAACGGCAGTTCCATCGTGTAGCGCGTGCCGAGCAGCGCGACGCGCTTGATGCCGGCGGCGTGCAGGGCGGCGCCGGTCGGATCGGCGATATGCAGGAACGGCAGTGCCACCGCCGCTTCGATTGCGGCGTGCACGCGGTGCATCGTGTTGGTCGTCAGCACGACGAGATCGGCGCCGGCCGCTTCGAGCTGACGCGCGGCATCGGCCATCCGTTCGCCCAGCGCGGCCCAGTCCTGCGCGCGCTGCAATGCTTCGATCTCCGCGAAATCCACCGTCACCAGCACGCTCTTCGCGTTGTGGTGCCCGCCGTGCAGCGTCTTGGAATGGCGATTGATCATCCGATAATACTCGGCCGACGATTCCCAACTCATGCCACCGATCAGTCCGATCGTCTTCATTCGTCACCTGTGCGTTTCGTACGTCGTGGCAGACGAGTATAGGGGCCGGCCCGTGTGCGCGGCGGTACGATCCGCGCGAAGCGGACCGGTACGGCACCGCCGGCGGCAGATGGCCGGGAGCAGGCGCGGCCCCGAGCGGCCGCAAGCGCCCGGCGCCGACCCGACGCGGCAGCACGTGGCAGTTGAAACGGGCACTGTGTTTTTGTACAGTATCGGCACCGTGAACCCGACCATCATCCCGCCTGCCGATCCGCGCGTGCCTCCGCCTGGCGACGGACCGCCGCGCGTGCGCAAGATCATCCACTGCGACTGCGACTGCTTTTACGCGTCGGTGGAGATGCGCGACGACCCGTCGCTGCGCAACCGGCCGCTCGCGGTCGGCGGCCGGCCCGACCAGCGCGGCGTGATCGCGACCTGCAACTACGAGGCGCGGCGCTATGGCGTGCATTCGGCGATGTCGTCGGCGCTGGCGATGCGCAAGTGTCCGGACCTGCTGATCCTGCCGTCCGCGATGGACAAGTACCGGGTGGCGTCGCGGCAGATCATGGCGATCTATCGCGACTACACGCACGACGTCGAGCCGCTGTCGCTCGACGAGGCTTATCTCGACGTCAGCGGTTCCGAACTGTGCCAGGGCAGTGCGACGCTGATTGCGCGGGAGATCCGCCAGCGCGTGTACGACACGGTTGGCGTGACGGTGTCGGCGGGCGTCGCGCCGAACAAGTTCATCGCGAAGATCGCGTCCGACTGGAACAAGCCCGACGGCCTGTTCGTCGTGCGACCGCATGAGGTCGATGCGTTCGTCGCGGCGCTGCCGGTGCGCAAGCTGCACGGCGTCGGCAAGGTGACGGCCACGCGGCTCGACCGGCTCGGCATCCAGACCTGCGCGCAGTTGCGCGACTGGTCGCTGATCGACCTGCATCGCGAGTTCGGCGCGTTCGGCCGGCGGCTGTACCAGCTCGCGCGCGGGGTCGACGAACGGCCGGTGCAGGCCGACCAGGAGCGCAAGTCGGTTAGCGTCGAGACGACCTACGTGACCGACCTGACGACGCTCGAACAATGCGCGGACGAGATTCGCCGCCTCGTCGTGCAGCTCGATGCGCGGATTGCGCGTGCGGGTGCTGCCCGCGCGATCCGCAAGCTGTATGTGAAGATCCGCTTCGCCGATTTCCAGCGCACGACGGTCGAATGCGTGGCCGACGCGACGAATGCGCAGACGGCCGTCACGCTGCTCGCGAAAGGGCTGCAGCGGCGCGCGCAGGCGGTGCGGCTGCTGGGTGTCGGTGTGCGCATCGACGAGGACACGGCCGAGCGCCACGGGCAGTTCTCGCTGTTCGACGATGAAGCGAACCAGGCGGACGACGCGGACCACGCGGACGACGCCGGCCGCGAAACGCCGGCGCCATGAAAAAAGGCACCGCCGAAGCGGTGCCTTTCGATGCAGCCGGACGAGCCGGGCAATGCGTGCTCAGTGCGCGGGCGAGGCCATCCCGTTGTGGCGCAGCAGCGCGTCGATTTCCGGCTCGCGGCCGCGGAACGCCTTGAACGAATCCATCGCCGGGCGGCTGCCGCCGACTTCGAGGATCTCGTGGCGATAGCGCGTGCCGGTTGCCGCATCGAGCACGCTGCCGCTTGCAGCGGCTGCTTCCTCGAACGCCGCGTACGCGTCGGCCGACAGCACCTCGGCCCATTTGTAGCTGTAGTAGCCAGCCGCATAGCCGCCCGCGAAGATGTGGCTGAAGGTGTTCGGCCAGCGCGAGAACGCCGCCTGCGGAATCACGTGGTAGCGCTCGTTGATCTCGCGCGCGAACGCGTTCACGCCGGTCGCGCCGGCCGGGTCGAAGTCGACGTGCAGCAGCATGTCGAACATCGAGAACACGATCTGGCGCAGCGTGCCGAGGCCGCTCTGGAAGTTCTTCGCGGCGATCATCTTGTCGAACAGCTCGCGCGGCAGCGCGGCGCCGGTATCGACGTGCGACGACATCGACGACAGCACGTCCCATTCCCAGCAGAAGTTCTCCATGAACTGCGACGGCAGCTCGACCGCATCCCATTCGACGCCGTTGATGCCCGATACACCGAGCTCGTCGACGCGCGTGAGCATGTGATGCAGTCCGTGGCCGAATTCATGGAACAGCGTGATGACTTCGTCGTGCGTGAAGCACGCGGGCTTGCCGCCGATCGGCGCCGAGAAGTTGCAGGTCAGGTACGCGACCGGCGTCTGCACGGTGCCGCCGCGCTTCGCGCGCGCACGCGCATCGTCCATCCATGCGCCGCCGCGCTTGCCTTCGCGTGCATAGAGGTCGAGATAGAACTGCGCGACGAGCGAACCGTCGCGGTTCTCGACGCGGAAAAAGCGCACGTCCTTGTGCCAGACCGGTGCATCGTCCGGCTTGATCCGCACGCCGAACAGCGTCTCGGTGACGGTGAACAGGCCCTTCAGCACGGCCGGTTCGGGGAAGTACTGCTTGACCTCGTTTTCCGAGAACGCATAGCGCTGCTGGCGCAGCCGCTCGGCCGCGAACGCGACGTCCCACGGCGCAAGCTCGGTCAGGCCGAGTTCCTTCGAGGCGAACGCGCGCAGTTCGTCCCAGTCCTTGTCCGCGTGCGGGCGCGCGCGTGTTGCGAGATCCTCGAGAAACGCGATCACCTGCTGCGGCGACTCCGCCATCTTCGGCGCGAGCGACACTTCGGCGAAATTGCGGTAGCCGAGCATCTGCGCCTCTTCGCGACGCAGCTTCAGCTCGTCGGCGACGATCGCCGTGTTGTCCCATTCGGCCTTGCCACCGCCGTACTGCGGCCCGAGTTCGGATGCGCGCGTTGCATAGGCGCGGTACAGCGTCTCGCGCATCGCGCGGTTCTCGGCGTATTGCAGCACCGGGAAGTAGGACGGGAAGTGCAGCGTGAATTTCCAGCCTTCCTTGACTTCTTTCTGCGCGGCCTCGCGAGCCGCTTCGATCGCGTCGCCCGGCAGGCCGGCGAGCTCGGCTTCGTCCTGCGCGAAATACGCATATGCGTTGGTCGCGTCGAGCACGTGGTCGGAGAACGCCTTCGACAGCGCGGCCTGCTGCTCCTGCAGTTCCGCGAAGCGCGGCTTGCGGTCTTCGGGCAGCTCGGCGCCCGACAGGCGGAAATCGCGCAGCGCATTGTCGAGGATCTTCTTGCGCTCGACGGACAGCGTCGCGTATTCGGCACTCGCGGCGATCGCCTTGTACTTCTCGTACAGCGCGAGGTTCTGGCCGACGCTCGACCAGAATTCGGTCACGCGCGGCAGGTTCTCGCCGTAGGCGGCGCGCAGCTCCGGCGTATCGGCAACGGCGTTCAGGTGGCCGACGACACCCCATGCGCGCCCGAGCGGCTCCGTTGCCTGCTCGACCGTCTCGACGATCGCGGCCCAGGTCGCCGGCGTCGCGGGTGCGCTCGCGGTGTCGACCGCGCGGTTGGCGGCATCGAGCAGCGTGTCGAGCGCGGGCGTCACGTGTTCCGGGCGAATCTCGCCGAAGCGGGGCAGGTCGGAGAAATCGAGAAGCGGATTGGTATTGGCGCTGGCGGACATTAAGACTCCCTGTCTGTTGCCGGATGAACCGGGGTAAAAGGGTGAGGCGCGAAGCGGCGCGCCCGATACCGACATTATTGGGGCGCATCGCGCGCTTTCCAATCGTTAGTTTCTAACGATGCGATTGGATGGGCTCGGCGCGGGGTCGGATACGGGCGAAACGCAGTGGGGTATGGCAGTGTGACGGCGCGGCCGCGACGGCGACCGGCGGGATGCCGGCGCACGAATGCGCGCCGGCTGGGCGGGCAGGGCGATCAGGCGGCCGCGGCGGCGCGCTCTGCGGCTTCGATCGTGTTGATCAGCAGCATCGTGATGGTCATCGGGCCGACGCCGCCCGGCACCGGCGTGATGTGGCCGGCGACTTCCTTCACGCCGGCGAAGTCGACGTCGCCGCACAGCTTGCCGGCGTCGTCGCGGTTCATGCCGACGTCGATCACCGTCGCGCCGGGCTTGACCATGTCGGCCGTCAGGATGTTGCGCTTGCCGACCGCGGCGACCACGACGTCGGCCTGGCGCGTGTGCGCGGCGAGGTCGCGCGTCTTGCTGTGGCAGATCGTCACGGTCGCACCGGCTTCGAGCAGCATCATCGCCATCGGCTTGCCGACGATGTTCGAGCGGCCGATCACGACCGCGTTCGCGCCTTGCAGCGGGATGTCATGTGCTTCGAACATCTTCATCACGCCGTACGGCGTGCACGGGCGGAACAGCGGCTTGCCCGTCATCAGCGCGCCGGCGTTCGCGACGTGGAAGCCGTCGACGTCCTTCTCCGGCGCGATCGCCTCGATCACCTTGTGGCTATCGATGTGCGCGGGCAGCGGCAGCTGGACCAGGATGCCGTGGATCTTCGGGTCGCGGTTCAGCGCGTCGATGCGCGCGAGCAGGTCGGCCTCCGACAGCGTGTCCGGATACGCATCCTTCTGCGAAAAGAAACCGTTGTCCTCGCACGCCTTGATCTTGTTGCGCACGTAGACTTCGCTCGCCGGGTTCGCGCCAACGAGGATCACCGCGAGGCCGGGCTGGTGGTCGCGCGCGGTCAGCGTGGCGGCGCGTTCGGCGGCCTGCGCGCGCAAGGTCTTCGAGAGGGCGTTGCCGTCGATGAGGAGGGCTGTCATGGTGGTGGGTCCTGCCGGGAAGTTGAAATGCGGGCGTACGACGCTTGAAGCGCCGCAGCAAAGCACGCAATTATACCGTTCGCTTGCTGTCGTCCGACAGCGAATGCACGGGAAGCGTCATGGCGGTGGTGCCGGCGCACCGGGAGGAAGCGCCGGGCCACGTCGCGCGAGTGCGCCGCATCGCGCGGCGCGTTGGCGCGGCCGGCCGGGCAGATGCCCCGCGGCCGCGCGCAATGTTCAGGCCTGCTTCTTCGACAGCGCGAGGCGCAGCAGGTCGGCCACCGTGTTGACGTTGAGCTTTTCCATGATGTTCGCGCGGTGCGCTTCGACCGTCTTGATGCTGATCCCGAGATCGTCGGCGATCTGCTTGTTCAGGCGGCCGGCGATGATCCGCTCGAGCACCTGCTGTTCGCGCGCGGTGAGCTTCGACAGGCGCTCGCTCGCGGCGCGTTGTTCCTGGACGCTCTTGCTTTCGCTTCGGGCCTTGTCGAGCATCCGCTCGACGAGCTTGCGCAGCTCGGCCTCGTCGAACGGTTTCTCGATAAAGTCCATCGCACCCTTTTTCATCGTCGATACCGCCATCGGCACGTCGCCGTGGCCCGTGACGAAGATGATCGGCAGCGCGGCGTTGTCGGCGATCAGGCGCTCCTGCAGTTCGAGGCCGCTCATGCCCGACATCCGCACGTCGAGGATCAGGCAGGCGATCTGGCCGGCCTGCTGCGCCGGCTGATAGGCATCGAGGAACTGCTCGGCGCTCGAGAAGCATTGCACGCGATAGCCGTTCGCCTCCAGCAGCCAGCGCAGCGAGTCCCGTACGGCTTCGTCGTCGTCGACGACGAAGACAGTTTCCTGAGTGGTGGTGACAGGGCTATTCATAGTTCTCCCGTAACGGTATGTGATGCCGATGCCTCGCGCCCCCCTTGGCCGAGATCAGCGGGTTCCCCAATGGGCAGGCTGCAGTGGAATGTCGCGCCGGAAATGCGGCCGTCCGGTTCGACATTGTTGACCACCCACAGACGCCCCCGATGCGATTCGATGATCGAACGGCAGATGTTCAGCCCCATGCCCATGCCGTCGGACTTGGTGCTGTAAAACGGTTCGAACAGGCGTTCGGCGGTCGCTTCGTCGACGCCCGGACCCTGGTCGATCACGCGGATGTCGACGAAACCCGCATCGATGTCGGCGACGACGCGAATCACGCCGTCCGCCGACGCCGGCTTCACGTCGGCCATCGCCTCGGCCGCGTTCTTCATCAGGTTCACGAGCACCTGCTCGATCAGCACGGGGTCGACATAAATAATAGGCATTCTTGCGAGGATTTCCGTGACGATCCGGATCCTGCGCTTCCTGGCCTCGATTTCGGCGAGCCCGACCGCATCGGCGACGATGTCCGCGACCCGCGCCGGCTGGCGCTTCGGCTCGCTGCGCTTCACGAATTCGCGGATCCGCTTGACGATCATCCCCGCGCGCAGCGCCTGCTGCGCGGTCTTTTCCAGCGCGGGCTGCAGCGTTTCGGGCGTGCCGCGGCCGCTTTTCACGAGCGCGAGCGTGCCCGAGCAGTAGTTGTTGATCGCGGCGAGCGGCTGGTTCAATTCGTGAGCAATCGACGACGCCATTTCACCCATCGTCATCAATCGGCTCGTGAACTGCAGCTTTTCTTCCTGCTGGTGTGCGAGCTCCTGCGCCTTCTTGCGGGTCGTGATGTCGGTTGCGATCTGCATCTGCGCGAGGTGGCCGTCCACCCACTGGATGTACTGGCGGCGCACTTCGAACCACTTCTGGATGCTCTCGACGTACACCTCCTGCGCGTCGGCCGTGCCGCTCGTCAGCGCGGCGGCCGGCAGGCCCGCGAACGCATCGACCATGTCGATCGAGTCGGACGACGCCTGCGCGCGGTCGAAGCCGCCGCCCGACAGTTCGAGGTGGCCGTCCGGGCGGATCCCGAACAGGTGGCGGTAGTAGCGGTTCGCGAACAGCAGCTCGGCTTCGTCGGCGGCGAGCACCGACACCGCGGCGTCGAGGCTTTCGAGCACCGTCGTGAAGCGCTCGTGCGCGGCCGCGAGTTCCTCGCGCGCGCGCTTCGGCTCGGTGATGTCGGTCATCGACGACATCCAGCCGGTCTGGCGGCCGGAGCTGTCGATCAGCGGCGATACGTAGAGGCGCGCATGGAACAGCGTGCCGTTCTTGCGCCGCACGCGCAGCTCGAAGCCCGAGCTCGGCGCCTTGCCGCGCAGCGTCATGTCGAGCTGGCGCTGCATTTCCGGGTAGGCGTCGCGCGGCCAGTACGGGAACGGTGCGACTTTGCCGACCAGGTCGGTCTCGTCCCAGCCCGTCATCCGGCAGAACGCGGGGTTCACGTGCGTGATGCGGCCGTGCATGTCGAGCACGCGCATGCCGATCAGCACCGAGTTTTCCATCGCGCGGCGGAAGAACGCTTCAGCGTACAGTGCCTGCTGCGCCTCGAAGCGCTGGCGCGTGTGCTTCCACAGGCTCCAGAGGCTCCACAGCACGAAGCACGACAGCCCGGCGACCAGCCACACGAGCGTGTTGTTGGTCAGGTTCGTGAGCTGCGGGAACGCGTACACGCGCACGGTCAGCCCCTGGCCGGGCGGATCGAGCGGCAGGTCGTAGTGGGAGTCGCGCGGCAGGCGCGGGCGCGTCGACGTGGACGACAGCTCGCGGTTGTTCGAATCGGTGATCGAGATCTTGTACTTCGACGACAGCTCCTGCGGGATGTCGTGCTTCAGGATTCCTTCGACCGAGAACACCGCGGCGATCGAGCCGAGATATTCGCGGTCGCCGCGCATCACGGGCGTCTGCAGCGTGATGAAGCCGTTGCCGAAGTCGTCGTAGATCAGCGGCGAATAGGCCTGGCGGCGCGTGCTGCGCGCTTCGTCGTACGCGCCGCGCACGGCGTCCTGCATCTGCGCGTCGCCGGGCTTCGCGAGCCGCTGGCCGAGCAGCGGCGGGTGCACGGTCGGCCAGCGCTGCACGCCGGGCGCGGTGTACCAGTTCAGGTAGAGGATTTCCGGGTGCGTCTGCATCACGTCCGCGACGGCCATCTGGAATGCGTTCTGGTCGAGGCGGCCGGATGCGAGATCGCGCGACAGCGCCTGCAGCTGCTCCTGCGCGCCCGTCATCGACAGGCGGATCTGCTGCTGCGCCCATGCGACGTTACGGAACAGCGTGTCTTCCTGCTGCTGCTGTTCACGGCGATTGAGGCTCCATAGAATCAGGCTCATCACCACGAGGAACACGAGGATCGACAGCAGCGGCGTCAGCAAATAGGAATTGGACCACCACGGTCCGTGGTGCCAGCGGGACGGCTGCGACTCCGCCGGCGGGCCCGACGGTCGCGCCGAGCGTGCGAAAAGCCGATCGGTCAACATGGCAGGATTGTAGCGCAGCGCAATACATGGAAAACCTATACCGCATATGTTGAACGGAAACGAATTTGTCTTCGCGGCGCGTGCCGGAGAGGCCCGGAACATGGGTGCGGCGCAGCAATATTCCACATTACGAGAAAAGATCTCATAATTCGAAAATTTTGTTGCGCACGCCCGTGCACGCTCATTACAATCCGTCGGAGCTTGCCCGCAGCCGGCCGCGTCGAGTCGTCTGCACGAGAGCGATCCTCACATTCCAGGACCCAGGAGACGAGAATGTCCGCTGTACCGAACGAAGTGATGAAATATGTCGCCGCCGAACGTGACGACGACCCGCAAGAAACCGTTGAATGGCTCGAGTCGCTCGACGGCGTGATCTCCTCCGTGGGCACCGGCCGCGCGCATTACCTGATCGAAAAGCAGATCGAGTTCGCTCGCATGCACGGCGAACACCTGCCGTTCTCCGCCAACACCCCGTACATCAACACGATTCCCGTTGCCGCCCAGGCGAAGATCCCGGGCGACCAGGACGTCGAGCACCGCATCCGTTCGTACACGCGCTGGAACGCGCTGGCGATGGTGCTGCGCGCAGGCAAGGACACGAACGTCGGCGGCCACATTGCATCGTTCGCGTCGGCCGCGACGCTCTATGACGTCGGCTACAACCACTTCTGGCACGCGGCGTCCGACCAGCACGGCGGCGATCTCGTGTTCGTGCAGGGTCACTCGTCGCCGGGCGTGTACTCGCGCGCGTTCCTGCTCGGCCGCCTGTCGGAAGAGCAGCTTGACAACTTCCGCCAGGAAGTCGACGGCAAGGGTATCTCGTCGTACCCGCACCCGTGGCTGATGCCGGACTTCTGGCAGTTCCCGACGGTGTCGATGGGTCTCGGCCCGATCATGGCGATCTACCAGGCGCGCTTCATGAAGTACCTGGAATCGCGCGGCATCGCGAAGACGGCAGGCCGCAAGGTCTGGGCGTTCCTCGGCGACGGCGAGACGGACGAGCCGGAATCGCTCGGCGCGATCGGCATGGCGAGCCGCGAGAAGCTCGACAACCTCGTGTTCGTGATCAACTGCAACCTGCAGCGTCTCGACGGTCCGGTGCGCGGCAACGGCAAGATCATCCAGGAACTGGAATCGGAATTCCGCGGTGCCGGCTGGAACGTGATCAAGGTCATCTGGGGCAGCCGCTGGGATGCGCTGTTCGCACGCGACAAGTCGGGCGCGCTGATGCGCCGCATGATGGAAGCCGTCGACGGCGAATACCAGACGTACAAGTCGGAGTCGGGCGCGTTCGTTCGCGAACACTTCTTCAACTCGCCTGAACTGAAGGCGCTCGTCGCCGACTGGTCGGACGACGACATCTGGGCGCTGAACCGCGGCGGCCACGATCCGCACAAGATCTACGCGGCATTCCACGAAGCGACCAACACGAAGGGCGCGCCGACCGTCATCCTCGCGAAGACCATCAAGGGCTACGGGATGGGCGAGTCGGGCCAGGCAATGAACATCACGCACCAGCAGAAGAAGCTGCCGGTCGAGCAACTGAAGAAGTTCCGTGACCAGTTCCGCCTGCCGATCACCGACGAGCAGATCGCCGACGTGCCGTACCTGAAGTTCGAGGAAGGCTCGAAGGAACTCGAATACATGCGCCAAAAGCGCATGGACCTCGGCGGCTACCTGCCGCATCGCCGCGAGAAGGCGACGTCGCTGCCGGTGCCGGCGCTCGACGCATTCGAGCCGCTGCTGAAGGGCACGGGCGAAGGCCGCGAGATCTCGACGACGATGGCATTCGTGCGGATCCTGAACATCCTGCTGAAGGACAAGGCGCTGGGCAAGCGCGTCGTGCCGATCGTCCCGGACGAATCGCGTACGTTCGGCATGGAAGGCCTGTTCCGCCAGATCGGTATCTGGAACCAGGAAGGCCAGAAGTACGTGCCGGAAGATTCCGACCAGCTGATGTTCTACAAGGAATCGGAAACCGGCCAGATCCTGCAGGAAGGCATCAACGAAGCGGGCGGCATGTGCGACTGGATCGCGGCGGCGACGTCGTACTCGACGCACGGCGAGATCATGGTGCCGTTCTACATCTTCTATTCGATGTTCGGCTTCCAGCGGATCGGCGACCTGGCATGGGCGGCGGGCGACATGCGCTCGCGCGGCTTCCTGCTCGGCGGCACCGCAGGCCGCACGACGCTGAACGGCGAAGGCCTGCAGCACGAAGACGGTCACTCGCTCCTGTGGGCGGCATCGGTGCCGAACTGCGTGAGCTACGACCCGACGTTCGGCTACGAACTCGCGGTGATCGTCCAGGACGGTCTGCGCCGCATGGTGCAGGACCAGGAAGACGTGTACTACTACATCACGGTGATGAACGAGAACTACGAGCACCCGGCGATTCCGCAGGGCGAGCACGTGGCGGCCGACATCATCAAGGGCATGTACGCGTTCAAGAAGGCCGACGCCGACAAGAAGGCGCCGCGCGTGCAGCTGCTCGGCGCGGGCACGATCTTCAACGAAGTGATCGCTGCCGCCGACCTGCTGAAGAACGACTGGGGCGTTGCGGCCGACCTGTGGAGCGTGCCGAGCTTCACCGAGCTTGCGCGTGAAGGCCATGAAGTCGAGCGCTGGAACCTGCTCCATCCGACCGAGGAGCGTCGCCTGTCGCACGTGCAGAAGTGCCTGAAGGACACGCAGGGTCCGGTCATCGCATCGACCGACTACGTGCGCGCGCTGGTCGACCAGATCCGCGGCCAGGTCGATCGCCGCTTCGTCGTGCTGGGCACGGACGGCTTCGGTCGTTCGGACACCCGCGAGAAGCTGCGTCACTTCTTCGAAGTCGACCGTCACTGGGTCACCGTCGCTGCGCTCAACGCGCTGGCCGACGAAGGCACGATCGAGCGCAAGGTGGTCGCGGACGCGATTGCCAAGTACAACCTCGATCCGTCGAAGCCCAACCCGATGACCGTTTAACGCACACGCGCCGTGTGATGCCGCGCGCCGCTTCCGGGAGGGGCGCGCGCGGCCATGGAGACACAAAAAGATGAGTCAAGCGATCGAAGTGAAGGTGCCGGATATCGGCGATTACAAGGACGTGCCGGTGATCGAGATCGGCGTGAAGGTCGGCGATACGGTCGAGCCCGAGCAGTCGCTCGTCACGCTCGAGTCGGACAAGGCGACGATGGACGTGCCGAGCCCGGTAGCGGGCGTCGTGAAGGAGATCAAGGTCAAGGTGGGCGATTCGGTGTCGGAAGGCTCGCTGATCATCCTGCTCGAAGGCGGCGCCGCAGCGCAGGCAAACGGCGCGGCCGCGCCCGCCGCCGCGCCGGCCCCGGCGGCAGCGCCGGCACCGGCTGCTGCTGCACCGGCGGCCGCACCGGCAGCATCGGGCGGCACGCTCGAAGTGAAGGTGCCCGACATCGGCGACTACAAGGACGTGCCGGTGATCGAGATCGGCGTGAAGGTCGGCGACACGGTCGAGAAGGAGCAGTCGCTCGTCACGCTCGAGTCGGACAAGGCGACGATGGACGTGCCGAGCCCGGCCGCCGGCGTCGTGAAGGAAATCAAGGTGAAGGTGGGCGATTCGGTGTCGGAAGGCACGCTGATCGTGCTGCTCGACGCCGCAGGTTCGCCGGCTGCGGCACCGCAGGCGAGCGCACCGGCTCCGGCCGCTGCCGCGCCGGCGCCGGCCGCCGCATCGGCACCCGCGAAGGCTGCGCCCGCACCGGCTGCTGCCGCTGCACCGGCACCGGCCGCCGCGCCGTCGGGCGAATACCGCGCGAGCCACGCGTCGCCGTCGGTGCGCAAGTTCGCGCGCGAACTCGGCGTCGAAGTCGCACGCGTGCAGGGCACCGGTCCGAAGGGCCGCATTACGAAGGAAGACATCACCGGTTTCGTGAAGGGTGTGATGACGGGCCAGCGCGCAGCGCCGGCTGCGGCAGCCGCGCCGGCAGGCGGCGGCGAGCTGAACCTGCTGCCGTGGCCGAAGGTCGACTTCTCGAAGTTCGGCCCGTTCGAGGCGAAGCCGCTGTCGCGCATCAAGAAGATCTCGGGCGCGAACCTGCATCGCAACTGGGTGATGATCCCGCACGTCACGAACAACGACGAAGCGGACATCACCGAGCTCGAAGCGCTGCGCGTGCAGTTGAACAAGGAGCACGAGAAGGCGGGCGTGAAGTTCACGATGCTCGCATTCGTGATCAAGGCGGTCGTTGCCGCGCTGAAGAAGTTCCCGACCTTCAACGCAAGCCTCGACGGCGACAACCTGGTGTTCAAGCAGTACTACCACGTCGGTTTTGCCGCCGATACGCCGAACGGCCTCGTCGTGCCGGTGATCCGCGATGCGGACAAGAAGGGTCTCGTCGACATCGCGAAGGAAATGGCCGAGCTGTCGAAGGCCGCGCGCGACGGCAAGCTGAAGCCGGACCAGATGCAGGGCGGCTGCTTCTCGATCTCGTCGCTCGGCGGGATCGGCGGCACCAACTTCACGCCGATCATCAACGCGCCGGAAGTGGCAATCCTCGGGTTGTCGCGCGGCCAGATGAAGCCGGTGTGGGACGGCAAGCAGTTCGTGCCGCGCCTGACGTTGCCGCTGTCGCTGTCGTATGACCATCGCGTGATCGATGGCGCGGAAGCCGCGCGGTTCAATGCGTATCTCGGCGCGTTGCTTGCCGATTTCCGTCGCATCATTCTTTGATGAGCTGAGGGCTCTCGCGGGGGCGTGGTTTTTTGTCGGTTCGCCATGCCCCGTCGTTGAACCTGTTTTGCTAACGGTCTGCTAGCGTCGCCCCTGCGCGGGGCGGCGGTCACTTTTCTTTGTCTTCCAAAGAAAAGTAACCAAAAGAAAGGCGCGTCCTTGGGCGGGCGGCAAAGGTGGTCCTGCCCAGCGTCGCGTTCTCTTGTCAGGCCGTCGTTCAGCGGTTGAGCCCTCTCCCTCTGTCAGCAGCTAAACAAGAAGGGGACGTATATGAGTCTCATCGAAGTCAAGGTTCCGGATATCGGCGATTTCAGCGGCGTCGATGTCATCGAAGTCAACGTGAAGCCGGGTGACGTGATCGAAAAAGAGCAAACGCTCATCACGCTCGAATCGGACAAAGCCTCCATGGAAGTGCCCAGCGACGTCGCCGGCACGGTCAAGGAAGTCAAGGTGAAGGCCGGCGAGAAAGTCTCGCAAGGCACAGTCATCGCCCTCGTCGAAGCATCGGCGGCCGCCGCCGCACCCGCGAAAGCCCCCGAAGCGGCCAAGCCCGCAGCAGCTGCGCCGGCACCGGCCGCAGCCGCTCCGGCACCGCAAGCCGGCAGCTACAGCGGCTCCGCCGACATCGAGTGCGACATGCTCGTGCTCGGCGCCGGCCCCGGCGGCTACTCGGCTGCGTTCCGCGCAGCCGACCTCGGCATGAAGACGGTACTGGTCGAACGCTACTCGACGCTCGGCGGCGTGTGCCTGAACGTCGGCTGCATCCCGTCGAAGGCGTTGCTGCACACGGCGCTCGTCGTCGAGGAAGCGGAAGCGCTCGCGGCGCACGGCATCTCGTTCGGCAAGCCGGAAGTCGACCTCGACAAGCTGCGCGACTTCAAGGGCGGCGTCGTCAAGAAGCTGACGACGGGCCTCGCCGGCATGGCGAAGGCGCGCAAGGTCGAAGTGGTCACGGGTGTCGGCGCGTTCGTCGATCCGTATCACATGGAAGTGCAGGGCGAAAACGGCAAGAAGGTCGTCAAGTTCAAGCAGGCGATCATCGCAGCCGGCTCGCAGGCGGTGAAGCTGCCGTTCATGCCGGAAGACCCGCGCGTCGTCGATTCGACGGGCGCGCTCGAACTGCGCCAGCTGCCCAAGCGCATGCTCGTGATCGGCGGCGGCATCATCGGTCTCGAAATGGCGACGGTGTATTCGACGCTCGGCACCGAGATCGACGTCGTCGAAATGATGGACGGCCTGATGATGGGCGCGGACCGCGATCTCGTGAAGGTCTGGGAAAAGTACAACGCGAAGCGCTTCGGCAACGTGATGCTGAAGACCAAGACAGTCGGCGCGGAAGCGAAGGAAGACGGCATCTACGTAAAGTTCGAGGGCGAGAAGGCGCCGGCGGAAGCGCAGCGTTACGACCTCGTGCTGGTGGCGGTGGGCCGCAGCCCGAACGGCAAGAAGATCGGCGCCGACAAGGCAGGCGTTGCCGTCACCGACCGCGGCTTCATCGACGTCGACAAGCAGATGCGTACGAACGTGCCGCACATCTTCGCGATCGGCGACGTCGTCGGCCAGCCGATGCTCGCGCACAAGGCCGTGCATGAAGGCCACGTCGCAGCGGAAGCCGCACATGGCGAGAAGGCGTACTTCGACGCGCTGCAGATCCCGTCGGTGGCGTACACCGATCCGGAAGTGGCGTGGGCCGGCAAGACGGAAGACCAGTGCAAGGCCGAAGGCATCAAGTACGGCAAGGCTGTGTTCCCATGGGCGGCATCGGGTCGCGCGATCGCGAACGGTCGCGACGAAGGCTTCACGAAGCTGATCTTCGACGAGGAAACCCATCGCGTGATCGGCGGCGGTATCGTCGGCCTGAACGCGGGCGACCTGATCAGCGAAGTGTGCCTCGCCGTCGAGATGGGCGCGGACGCGGAAGACATCGGCAAGACGATTCACCCGCACCCGACGCTCGGCGAATCGGTCGGCATGGCCGCCGAACTGTACGAAGGCGTCTGTACGGACCTGCCGCCGCAACGCAAGAAGTAGCGCGATCGGCATGGCCGGCCAAGCGCCGGCCACGAAAAACGCCGCCGCCCGGGAGATCCGGACGGCGGCGTTTTCTTTTTGCTCACGGTCGACGGCACGTGGCGCCTGAGTGCCGACTGCCGGTGACGGCATGCGCGCGTATTGTGGCGCCGGAAACGAAAAAGCCGCGCAGTGCGCGGCTTTTTCAGGAGCAGGGGACGCTTACGCGGCCGGCTTGCTCGAACGGCGCGATGCAGCAGCGCTCGCAGCCTTCGTCGCGACAGCGGCAGCCGCGTTGAAGTTCGTTTCGGCGATCTCGACGGCTTGCTTCGCAGCCTTCTGGACCGTTTCGTACGTGGTGTTCGCAGCGTTCAGTGCCGACTTCAGTGCGGCGACTGCCGTTTCCGAACCGGCCGGGGCGTTCTTCGCGACGTTGTCGACGAGGGCCTGGACCTTCTTGTTCTGCTCTTCGAATTGCGCTTCGGCAACCTTCGCGAACTCGGCTTGCGTCGACGATGCGATTTCGTACAGGTGACGGCTGTACGACAGCACCTTTTCCGCGACCGGCTGCGACAGGCTCGCTTGCAGCGCGAACAGTTCCTGGGCGTCCTTCACCGACAGCAGGCGCTGCGCGTTTTCCTGGCCTTCCGTCAGCGTCGACTTCACGACTTGCAGGTTGAGTTCGATCAGCTTTTCGACGCCTTCGAATGCCTTGGTCGTCAGACCGAACAGGCTTTCGAGGTTGGCTTTCTGGGCGGCGGCGATTTGCTCGGGGGTCAGCAAGGACATGTCAAACTCCTGAAAAGCGATCGCGTCGATCGCAGGGTAAAGGGCACTGCGCTGGGGAACCTCGGATCCGCGTGCTTTGTGCAACGCAGCAATGAGTCGTATTTTAGGGCAGAGAAAAGTCTTGTCAAGCATTTTTTGTGCGTTGCACAATCACGACAAATTATCGATAAAACAATGAGTTATCATGGTCGTTCGGAATCGGTTTCAGGCGCGCGATCCCACATGGTGCGCACCCGGCCGGGGCAGGCGCGGCGCACCATGGTCATGCACAGGTAAACCTGACAGGGGTATGGAACGTTATGCTTCTGTTCTTGTCGAAAAGCGCGCCGTTTCAATGCGCTTGCCGTGGCGACGTGCCGCCGCTGCGGCCGAAACCGGTGCTGCAGGCACACCGAGCGCCGGATACGTACTTTCCCCGCTTTAATTCGTCGCCGAAGTGACGTTATCTCAATTAACCGAGTGGTAATCGGGAGACGGGTACTGTCGGGCAGCGCGCTCCATGAATTTTTTCTATGGAGGCGGGAGGGTTGATCGGCTTATGGTCGTCCAACCCTTACATTCCGGTTTAACGACGATCGGTAAGTGCCTAATATTGCTCTTTTTTTCAGCTTTAACTACACTTGCGGAAACTCCCGCCCGCTTTGTCCAGACCCCAATGAAAGCCGAATCGTTTTCACCGCGCAGATTGTTGCAGAGCATGACGCTCGGCACGGCTGTGTCGGTCGCCGTCGCCTTGCTGGCGACCGCTGCGTCCGTCGCGCCCGCTGACGCCTTTGCCGCCACTGCGAAGACCCACCAGGCCGCCAAGAATGCCACTTCCGCTTCGTCCACGAAGAAGAAGACGGTGAAGGCTGCATCCGCAAAATCCGCCAACGTCGCGTCGGCCGATGCGCCGCGCGCGAAGGCATCGCGCAAGCGCGCGACGCTCGCGTCGAACGTGCACGGCCACCGCGGCGCGGTGCGCAAGGTCGCGTTCCAGCCGCGTCGCCCGACGGTCGGCCAGGCATTCGGCCTGCACGATACGCCGGACGCGCTCGCGCTGCGCTCGAGCGTCGCGTACGTTGTCGACCAGAACACCGGCGAGCCGCTGTTCGACAAGAATTCGCATGCCGTCGTGCCGATCGCGTCGATCTCGAAGCTGATGACGGCGATGGTCGTGCTCGACTCGAAATCGCCGATGATCGACCAGATCGAGGTTACCGACGAAGATCGCGACTACGAGAAGGGCACGGGCTCGCGCCTGTCGGTCGGCTCGGTCCTGTCGCGCGAAGACATGCTGCACATCGCGCTGATGGCATCGGAAAACCGCGCGGCTGCCGCGCTGTCGCGTTACTACCCGGGCGGCCGTCCGGCCTTTATCGCCGCGATGAACGCGAAGGCGAAGTCGCTGGGCATGAACGACACCCATTTCGAGAATTCGACGGGGCTGTCGAGCTCGAACGTATCGAGCGCGCGCGACCTCGTGAAGATGGTCAACGCGGCGTACCAGTACCCGATGATTCGCCAGTTCTCGACCGACCGTACGTACGACGTCAATACGGGCAAGCGCAACCTGGTCTACAACAGCACGAACGCGCTGATCCGCGGCAACGGCTCGTGGGACATCGGCCTGCAGAAGACTGGCTTCATCAACGAGGCTGGCGAATGTCTCGTGATGCAGGCGACGATCCATGGCCGGCCGATGGTGATGGTGCTGCTGGATTCGTTCGGCAAGTATTCGCGCTTCGCCGACGCGGCGCGCCTGCGCAACTGGCTTGACGCCGGTGGCGGCGAGCGCCTGACGGCGGCCAACACGGCGAACGGCGGCACCTGATCGCGCCGCGACGGTTCGCCGCCGCACCGGTTGCCGCAAAGAAAAAGCCCCGCGATCGCGGGGCTTTTTTCGTTCGGCCGCAATGTGGCGGGTAGCACGGCTTATGCGTGCCGTTGCAGCCCTTCCGTATCCTTCGCGGGCGCGGGGCGGTAGCCGAGCGATTCCGAGATGGTCAGCGCGGTGCGGCTCAGCTGGCCGAGCCACGCGTCCTGCAGGCGGTCGGCCGGCGCCGACAGCGACAGGCCCGCGACGAGCTTGCCCGAGTCGTCGTAGATGCCGGCCGCGATACAGCGCACGCCGAGTTCCAGTTCCTCGTTGTCGCGCGCGCACGATTGCTGGCGCACGAGCGTCAGCTCGCGCTCGAGCTTCGCGATGTCGGTAATGCTGTTCTGCGTATGGCCGGACAGCCCGGTGCGCGTCGCATAGGCGCGCACGCGCGATGTTTCGTCGACCGCGAGAAACAGCTTGCCGACCGAGGTCAGGTGCAGCGGCGCGCGGCCGCCGATCGCGCGGACGACCTGCATCCCCGAGCGCTCCGAATACGCGCGCTCGATATAGACGATTTCATCGCCTTGGCGCACCGACAGGTTCACGGTCTGGCCGGTCAGGCGGTGCAGTTCGCGCATCGGCATCAGCGCCGCGTCACGTACCGACAGGCGCGCCTTGACGAGGTTGCCGAGCTCGAGCAGCCGCATGCCGAGCCGGTAAGTGCCGGGATCGGAGCGGTCGACCAGGCGGCAGGTCACCATGTCGTTGAGGATACGGTGCGCGGTCGACGGATGCAGGTCGGTGCGCTGCGCAAGCTCCTTCAGGCTGACGGGGTCGCTGTGCGCGGCAAGCGCGTCCAGCAGCCGCATCATGCGTTCGATCACCTGGATCGACGTTTTGGAATCCGGGGTGGGTTGGCTCATGTCGGGGAGAATCGGTTGACGCGTCAAGCGGTGTTGCGTCGATTGTATCTCGTATCGTGAAAAAAGCGAACGCCGTTCGAGGAAATCCTCGCTTCCGGCCATGCGCACTTGCACACGCGTCGGCGTTGGTCTTGCCGGCCAAACGGCGGATAATGAGAGCCGTTTTCTCGAAGGAGCGCGTATGCGAGTCGGTTTGTTCGTGACCTGCCTGGTCGACCTGATGCGTCCGGAAATCGGTTTTTCCGCGCTGAAACTGATTCGCGATGCCGGCTACGAGGTGTTCGTGCCGCCCGCGCAAACCTGCTGCGGCCAGCCGGCCTACAACTCGGGCGACCGCGCGCTCGCGCGCGACCTCGCGGAAAAGACGCTGCGCGAGTTCGATCAGTTCGATTACGTCGTCGCGCCGTCGGGCTCGTGCGGCGGCATGATCCGCGCGCACTACGGCGACCTGTTTCGCGACGACCCGGAACTGATGGGGCGCTATGCGCGGTTCCAGCAGAAAGTCTATGAACTGACCGATTTCCTCGCGAACGTCGCGAAGGTGACGCTCGCGCCCGGCGAATTCGCGGGCCCGGTCACCTACCATGACTCGTGCTCGGGCCTGCGCGAGCTCGGCGTGAAGGCGCAGCCGCGCGCGCTGCTCGCGCAGCGCGGCGTGGCCGTCACCGAGATGAAGGACTGCGAGCACTGCTGCGGCTTCGGCGGCACGTTCGCGGTCAAGTACGGCGACATATCGGCTGCCATCGCGGACGAGAAATGCGCGAACGTGCGTGCGTCCGGCGCGGGCGCCGTCGTGCTCGGCGATCTCGGCTGCATGCTGAACATCGAAGGGCGGTTGCGCCGCACGGGCGACCGCGACACGCGCGTGCTGCACGTCGCGCAGGTGCTGGCGGGCGACGTCTGACGCCCGGTTCCGCTCACTTTTTCCCGATACTGCGATGCAAGTCCAATCGATGCATTTCAAGGCGCGTGCCGGCCAGAAGCTGGCCGACCAGCGCCTGCAGCAGAACCTGAAGAAGCTGTCGACGAAGTTCGTGTCTGCGCGTGCCGACGCGATGACCGCGATCGACTTCCCGGCGACGCGCGCCGCGCTGAAGGCGCGCCGCAACCGTGCGCTGGAGAACCTCGACGTGTGGCTCGAGGCCTTCGAGCGCGAGGCGACACGGCGCGGCACGACGGTGCTGTTCGCGGAAACGACCGCCGACGCCGCACGGCTCGTCGCCGACATCGCGCGCCGCCACGACGTGAAGAAGGTCATCAAGACGAAGTCGATGGTGTCCGAGGAAATGCGTCTGAACGCGGTGCTCGCCGAGATGGGCGTGCAGTCGATCGAGACGGACCTCGGCGAATACATCCTGCAGATCAACGACAACGAGCCGCCGAGCCACATCATTGCGCCCGTCGTGCACAAGGACAAGGACGAGATCGCCGACCTGTTCGCGCGTACGCACCACCGCGAGCGGCTGACCGAGATTCCCGACATGACGCGCGAGGCGCGCGAGGTCCTGCGCCCGCATTTCCTGTCGGCCGACATGGGCGTGACGGGCGGCAATTTCGTGATTGCCGAGACGGGGTCGGTCGCGATCGTCACGAACGAGGGCAACGAAGGGATGTGCACGGTGATGCCGCGCGTGCATGTCGCGGTGACGGGCATCGAGAAGGTGCTGCCGACGCTCGAGGATCTCGCGACGGCGATGCGCCTGCTGCCGCGCTCGGCGACCGGGCAGAAGACGTCGAACTATTTCTCGCTGCTCACCGGGCCGCGCGGTCCCGGTGACGAGGACGGCCCGGGGCACAACTACGTGGTGCTCGTCGACGGCGGCCGCACGGGGCTGATCGGCGGCGAATTCCAGGAGATGCTGCGCTGCATCCGCTGCGGCGCGTGCATGAACCATTGCCCGGTGTACCAGAAGGTCGGCGGGCACGCATACGGATGGGTCTATCCGGGCCCGATGGGGTCGGTGCTGACGCCGAGCTACGTCGGGGTGGACCGTGCGCTCGACCTGCCCCAGGCCGCGACGCTGTGCGGCGAATGCGACAGCGTGTGCCCGGCCGGGATCCCGCTGTCGCACCTGCTGCGCACGCTGCGCGAGAAACAGGTCGAACGGCACCTGCGGCCGTGGCGCGAGCGCGCAGCGCTTGCCGCGTGGGGCTTTTTCGCGCGCCGGCCGATGCTTTACGCACTGACGACCAAGCTCGCGGTGCGGGTCCTCGAGCGGCTCGGCGGCAGCGGCGGCACGCTGCGGCGCCTGCCGATGATGGGCGGCTGGATGGACACGCGCGACATGCCGACGCCGACCGGCCGCACGTTCCGCGAACTGTACGCCGCATCGCAAAGCCACCTCGGCTGACGACTGTTCATTGGGCGGCAACAGTGCGTTCGCTATTTATGCATTTATCTCGATAGATGCGGTCTATAGAATCTTGCCTGTAGTCCCCGAAATTGGGTTTCGGGGAATGAGGTCAAGGAGCCGCATCATGAAAAAGACAATATCGATGTACTGGCCGCTGGCAATCGTCGTCCCGCTCGCCGCGCTCGCCTATCTGCACGCGATGGCCGACGCGCCTTCGCGTGGTCCGCTTGCCGTGCATCAGGCATCGGCCGAACTGGCGCGCGCGGTGTCGTTCGGGCTGGTCGACGACGCGACGAAGCCGCTGCCGGCCGCGTCCGGCGACGTCGTGCTCGCCGTACCCAAGGCGCTGTAAGGCACGCCGCCGTCGCTTTGCACGGCGGCGCGATTTTCGGCGCCTTTGTATAATGACGTGTTCTTCTCCCTCGCGGTTCGCCGCGGCTTTCCGATAGTGCAATGACCCGCGTTGCGATCTGTTTCGTCTGTCTCGGCAATATCTGCCGTTCGCCCACGGCAGAAGGCGTGATGCGCCACCAGGTGGACGCAGCCGGGCTGGCCGACCGGATCGCGATCGATTCCGCAGGCACCGGCGATTGGCACGTCGGCGAACCGCCCGACACGCGTGCGCAGGCAGCGGCTCGCACCCGCGGCTACGACCTGTCGACGCTGCGGGCGAGGCAGGTGAGCGCGGCGGATTTCGAGCGGTTCGACCTGCTGCTGGCGATGGACGAAGCCAATCTCGCGGAGTTGCGTCGGTGCTGTCCGCCCGAGCATCGCGACAAGGTGCGCCTGCTGATGGAATTCGCGCCGGGCGCGGCCGAGACCGAAGTGGCCGATCCTTATTTCGGCGGTGCGCAGGGCTTCGAACAGGTGCTCGATCAGGTCGAGCGCGCCTGCGCGGGCCTGCTGGACACCCTCCGGAGCGGTTCCGAGCGCTGATCGCGGCAAGGTATTCAGCGTGCTGCGAATACCCTGTCACGGACATGGATACTTGACTAAAATCGTCAAATATTTATACTTGACCAAAATCGTCAAGATTGCAGTCCCCTAGACACTATGAGACTCACCACCAAAGGCCGTTTCGCCGTCACGGCGATGATTGACTTGGCACTGCGCCAGGAGCAGGGCCCGGTGACGCTTGCAGGCATCAGCCAGCGCCAGCGGATTTCGCTCTCGTATCTCGAACAGCTGTTCGGCAAGCTGCGCAGGCATGAAATCGTCGAATCCGTGCGCGGCCCGGGCGGCGGCTACAACCTCGCGCGCCGCGCGCAGGACGTCACCGTTGCCGACATCATCATCGCGGTCGATGAACCGCTCGACGCCACGCAATGCGGCGGCAAAGGCACGTGCGACGGCTCGAAGCAGCCCGACGGCCATTGCATGACGCACGAGCTGTGGTCGACCCTGAACCAGAAAATGGTCGAATACCTCGATTCGGTGTCGCTGCAGGATCTCGTCGATCAGCAGCGCGCACGCGAGGGCGCCCCCGCGGTGCTGCGCGACCGGCGCGCGCCGGAGCCCGTCGCGGCGCCGGCCGAACCGGTGCGCACGATGCCGCTCGGTCCCAATTCGGTGTTCAACATCGCGAGTTCGTGAGCGCGAACGCGCCGCACACCCCATAACGCACATAGTCCCTGCACAGAATACCCGGAGCGACAGATGACCCAAGAGACTCTCCACCTGCCCATCTACATGGATTACAGCGCGACGACGCCGGTCGACCCGCGCGTGGTCGACAAGATGGTGCCGTACCTGCGCGAGCAGTTCGGCAATCCGGCATCGCGCAGCCACGCGTACGGCTGGGATGCGGAGCGCGCGGTCGAGGAAGCGCGCGAACAGGTGGCCGCGCTCGTGAACGCGGATCCGCGCGAGATCATCTGGACGTCCGGCGCGACGGAATCGGACAACCTCGCGATCAAGGGTGCCGCGAACTTCTACAAGGGCAAGGGCAAGCACATCATCACGGTGAAGACCGAGCACAAGGCCGTGCTCGACACCTGCCGCGAGCTCGAGCGTGACGGTTTCGAAGTCACCTATCTCGACGTGAAGGAAGACGGCCTGATCGACCTCGACGTGTTCAAGGCCGCGCTGCGCCCGGACACGATCCTCGTGTCGGTGATGCACGTGAACAACGAGATCGGCGTGATCCAGGACATCGAGACGATCGGCGAGATCTGCCGCGAGAAGGGCATCGTGTTCCACGTCGACGCCGCACAGTCGACCGGCAAGGTCGAGATCGACCTCGCGAAGCTGAAGGTCGACCTGATGTCGTTCTCGGCGCACAAGACCTACGGTCCGAAGGGCATCGGCGCGCTGTACGTGCGCCGCAAGCCGCGCGTGCGCATCGAAGCGCAGATGCACGGCGGCGGCCACGAGCGCGGGATGCGTTCAGGCACGCTGGCGACGCACCAGATCGTCGGCATGGGCGAAGCGTTCCGCATCGCGCGTGAAGAAATGGCGACCGAGAACGAGCGCATCCGCATGCTGCGCGACAAGCTGCTGCGCGGCCTGTCGCAGATCGAGGAAACGTATGTGAACGGCGACATGGAACACCGTGTCCCGCACAACCTGAACATCAGCTTCAACTTCGTCGAAGGCGAGTCGCTGATCATGGCGATCAAGGACGTCGCGGTGTCGTCGGGTTCCGCGTGCACGTCGGCGTCGCTGGAGCCGTCGTATGTGCTGCGTGCACTCGGCCGCAACGACGAACTCGCGCACAGCTCGATCCGCTTCACGGTCGGCCGCTTCACGACGGAGCAGGACGTCGACTTCGTGATCAACCTGCTGAACAGCAAGATCGCGAAGCTGCGCGAACTGTCGCCGCTCTGGGAAATGCACCAGGAAGGCATCGATCTGTCGACGATCGAATGGGCCGCACACTGAACACCGCATTGAATACATTCGCGGGCGGATTTACGCACGCAGACGTAACGAGTCAAGGAGTCTGAGTCATGTCATACAGCAACAAGGTTCTGGATCACTACGAAAACCCGCGTAACGTCGGTTCGTTCGCGAAGGACGACGACGCGGTCGGTACGGGCATGGTCGGCGCGCCGGCCTGCGGCGACGTGATGAAGCTGCAGATCCGCGTCGGCGCGGACGGCGTGATCGAAGACGCGAAGTTCAAGACGTACGGCTGCGGTTCGGCCATCGCGTCGAGCTCGCTCGTGACCGAATGGGTGAAGGGCAAGACGCTCGACGAGGCGCTGTCGATCAAGAACACGCAGATCGCCGAAGAGCTCGCGCTGCCACCGGTGAAGATTCACTGCTCGATTCTCGCGGAAGACGCGATCAAGGCAGCCGTGGCCGACTACAAGAAGCGCCACGACACCAAGGAAGGCGATCAGGCAGCGGCCTGAGCGGCCTGAGCGGCATCGAGCGGCTTCGCAAGAAAACGCCGGGCCGCCCCAGGTTTTCTTGACCCCTTCTCGGGGGGGGGGGCCTGGCGCGCAGCGACAGGTTTGGGGGCGCTTAGACGGAACGCGGCGGGCCTTTGTGGCGCGTCGCGGCAAGGACATCATGGCAATTACACTGACCGAAAAAGCAGCACAGCACGTCCAGAAATACCTCGTCCGTCGCGGCAAGGGTGTGGGCCTGCGGCTTGGCGTTCGCACGACCGGGTGCTCGGGGCTCGCGTACAAGCTCGAGTATGTCGACGAGCTGGCTCCCGAGGATCAGGTGTTCGAGAGCCATGGCGTGAAGGTCATCGTCGACCCGAAGAGCCTCGCGTACATCGACGGCACCGAGCTCGACTTCGCGCGCGAAGGCCTGAACGAAGGGTTCAAGTTCAACAACCCGAACGTGAAGGACGAGTGCGGTTGCGGCGAATCGTTCCGCGTATGACGCGGTCTTCCGCGCGATGCGGGCAAGAGGCGGCACGAGCCGCCTTTTTAATGTGCGGCGTTTGCCGCGCGACGAACCGGAATTGAACGCGACGATGGTTTCGCTGAAAGACAGCCACTTCGATCTGTTTCACCTGCCGGCGCAATTCGCGCTCGACGAGGCAGTGCTCGACAGCGCGTATCGCACGGTGCAGACGCAGGTGCACCCGGACCGCTTCGCGGCGGCCGGCGACGCGCAAAAGCGTGTCGCGATGCAATGGGCGACCCGTGCGAACGAAGCCTACCGCACGCTGCGCGATCCGCTGAAGCGCGCAACCTATCTGCTGTCGCTGCGCGGCGTCGACATCGGTGCCGAAAACAACACCGCGATGGAGCCGGCGTTCCTGATGCAGCAGATGGAGTGGCGCGAAGGCATCGAGGATGCCGCGGCCGCCCGCAACATCGACGCGCTTGATGCGCTGCTCGCCGAGCTGCGCGACGAAAAGCGCGTGCGCCTCGAGCGCCTCGGCACGCTGCTCGACAGCGCGGCCGATCAAGCCGCCGCCGAGGCCGTGCGCCAGCTGATGTTCATCGAACGGGTCGCGTCGGAAGTGGGCGCGCAGATCGAGCGCCTCGAAACTTAACCGCGTGCCTCGCGGCACGCGCAGCAAACGGGCCGAGCGCCCGAACGAACCAAGATGGCTTTACTGCAAATTTCCGAACCGGGCATGGCGCCGGCGCCGCACCAGCGGCGACTCGCTGTCGGGATCGATCTCGGCACGACGAACTCCCTCGTCGCAGCCGTGCGCAACAGCGTGCCCGAAGTGCTGCCGGACGAGGCGGGGCGCGCGCTGCTGCCGTCGGTGGTCCGTTATCTGGAGAAGGGCGGCCGCCGCATCGGCCACGAGGCGAAGGAGCAGGCCGCGACCGATCCGCGTAACACGATCGTGTCGGTCAAGCGCTTCATGGGTCGCGGCAAGGCCGAGGTCGAAGGCGCGGCGAACGCACCGTACGAATTCGTCGATGCGCCGGGCATGGTGCAGATCCGCACGATCGACGGCGTGAAGAGCCCGGTCGAAGTGTCGGCCGAGATTCTCGCGACGCTGCGTTACCGCGCGGAAGACACGCTCGGCGATGACCTGGTCGGCGCGGTGATCACGGTGCCCGCGTACTTCGACGACGCGCAGCGCCAGGCGACGAAGGACGCCGCGCGCCTCGCGGGGCTCAACGTGCTGCGCCTGCTGAACGAACCGACCGCGGCGGCGATTGCCTACGGTCTCGACAACGCGGCCGAAGGCCTCTACGCGGTGTACGACCTCGGCGGCGGCACGTTCGACCTGTCGATCCTGAAGCTGACGAAGGGCGTGTTCGAAGTGCTGGCCGCGGGTGGCGATTCCGCACTCGGCGGTGACGATTTCGACCACGCGCTGTTCGGTCACGTGCTCGCCCAGGCCGGCATCGATGCGAAGGCGCTCGCGCCCGAGGACGTGCGCCTGCTGCTCGATCGCGTGCGCGTGCTGAAGGAAGCGCTGTCGTCTGCACCACAGGCGTCGCTCGACGTGACGCTGTCCAACGGTGCGCAACTCGTTCAGACGATCTCGCACGACACGTTCGCCGCGCTCGTCGAGCCGCTCGTGCAGCGTACGCTGACGCCGACCCGCAAGGCCTTGCGCGACGCGCAGGTGAGCCCGGCCGACATCAAGGGTGTCGTGCTCGTCGGTGGCGCGACGCGCATGCCGGTGGTCCGCGAGGCGGTCGCGCAGTATTTCGGCCAGCCGCCGCTCGTCAATCTCGATCCGGACCAGGTCGTTGCGCTCGGCGCGGCGATCCAGGCCGATCTGCTCGCCGGCAATCGCGGCAGCGGCGACGACTGGCTGCTGCTCGACGTGATCCCGCTGTCGCTCGGCGTCGAGACGATGGGCGGTCTCGTCGAGAAGATCATTCCGCGCAATTCGACGATTCCGATCGCGCGCGCGCAGGAATTCACGACGTTCAAGGACGGCCAGACCGCGATGGCGATCCATGTCGTGCAGGGCGAGCGCGAGCTCGTCGCCGACTGCCGGTCGCTCGCGCGCTTCGAACTGCGCGGCATTCCGCCGATGACGGCCGGAGCGGCGCGCATCCGCGTGACCTATCAGGTCGATGCGGACGGGTTGCTGTCGGTGTTCGCACGCGAGCAGCATTCGGGCGTCGAGGCATCGGTCGTCGTGAAGCCGTCCTACGGCCTCGCCGACGACGACATCGCGAAGATGCTCGAGGACAGCTTCAAAACCGCCGAGATCGACATGCGCGCGCGCGCGCTGCGCGAAGCGCAGGTCGAGGCCGAGCGGATGATCGAGGCGACGCAGGCGGCGCTGGCGACCGACGGCGAATTGCTCGACGACGCCGAGCGCACGCAGGTCGACGCGCTCGTCGCGGCGCTGCGCACGATCGCGCAGGGCGACGACGCGGACGCGATCGAAGCCGCGACCAAGACGCTGGCCGACGGCACCGACGAATTCGCGGCGCGCCGGATGGACAAGAGCATCAAGCGCGCACTGTCGGGCCGGCGGCTCGACGAGATCTGAACGAACGACGTGCACGCGGGCCAACGACGGCCCGCGCGATATTGAACCGTGCGGCGCCAGCCGCCGCACCCTGACTGACGGAACGGACATGCCTCAACTGGTGGTGCTGCCTCACGTCGAACTGTGCCCGGACGGCGCAGTGATCGACGCGACGCCCGGCAAGAGTATTTGCGACAACCTGCTCGACAACGGGATCGAGATCGAGCATGCATGCGAGAAGTCGTGCGCATGCACGACCTGCCACGTGGTGATCCGCGAGGGCTTCAACGATCTCGAGCCGTCCGACGAGGACGAAGACGACCTGCTCGACAAGGCATGGGGGCTCGAGCCCACGTCGCGCCTGTCGTGCCAGGCGATCGTGAAGGAAGATTCGGACCTGGTGGTCGAGATTCCGAAGTACTCGATCAACCACGCGAAGGAAAATCACTGACGGATCGGCGGGCAGGGCGCGGCGTGTGCGTCGTGCCCCGGTGGACTCGCCGCGTACACGGGAGAGCAGGCCATGAAATGGACCGATTCGCGCGAAATCGCCATCGCGCTGGCAGACAAGCATCCGGACGTCGATCCGCAGCGGATCAATTTCGTCGACCTCCGCCAATGGGTCATCGAGCTGGACGGCTTCACCGACGACCCGGCCCACTCGGGTGAGAAGATCCTCGAGGCGATCCAGGCCCACTGGATCGACGAATCCGACTTCGACGACGAAGACTGAGCTTCGCGTCGGCGCCGCGTCGTGTGGCTCCCGCAAACAGAAAAGGCTCGTGATGCTTCACGAGCCTTTTTCATTTCCGGTGCGGCACAAGGGCTGACCGGCAAATCGTCATGCGTTACGCGCCGACCAGCGTGCCGTTCTCGATCCGCACGCGCTGCCCCTGGCCGAACGGCGGCGGGTTGTGGTACGTGAACGTGCGCGTCGCGCCGCTTTCCATCTGGACCTGCACCTGATAGTCGGTTTCCGCGCGCACCTGTTTCTCGACCTGGTTGCCGGCGAGGCCGCCGCCGAGCGCGCCGATGATGGTCATCGCGGTGCGGCCGTTGCCGTGACCGAACTGGTTGCCGAGCAGGCCGCCGGCCGCTGCGCCGCCAACCGCGCCGATCCCCGAGCTCTGGCCCGGCGTGCGCGCCTGCGTGATCGCGACGACCGTGCCGCAGGTCTGGCAATAGGCCGATTGCGCGGGCGCGGACGGCTGTTGCGCATATTGCGGCGGTTGCGGTGCCGGCGTATGGCGGTGGTGCGTGGCCGCCGGGCGCGGCACCGGCTTCGGTTCGGCTTGCGCTGCAGCCGCCTTCTCGGCCGCCAGCTTCTGCTGCGCGGCCTGTTCGGCTGCCTGCTGCTGCGCTTGCGCGGCGAGCGCGGCGCTTGCTGCCGCGGCCGTATCGACGGCCGGCTGCGACGCGATCAGCGCGGCCTGGGTCTGGCCGTTCTGTGCGTTGTTGCTGTTGGCTTTCGGGAAGATACCCGTGATCGCGGCGGTGGCGGCGAGGCTGGCGACGATGACGGCGCCTGCCGCGGTCGCGATGAGCGGGTGGAGGCGTTGCTTTTGCGGCGTGGTTTGATTCTGGTTGTCCATTTTTTTCTCCGGTGTCGACCCGGTTTCGCGCGTTGGCGCTGGCCGGATCCCACGCTCGGGAGCGAGCAGACTTGGCGTTTCGGCGCCGCATTCTGGTCCCGTGGTCATGCGTGGTGACGCAACAGGAGTGTCGTCCACGGGCGAGCGGCGCACCGTATCAAGGTGTAACGAATTGCAGCGGGGAACCCGCGGGCGCTTCCGGGAAAACCCGGAGAAGCTCGCCGCGACGAGGGGATAAAACGGGGAATGATCAAGAGCCGGCGAACGCCGGCAGGCGGGATTTACGCGTGGTTACAAAGCTGACGCGTGCGCGCCGCGGGGCGCGGCGCGCACGGCCGTCAGTCTTCGCGGCGCAGGTGCGGGAACAGCAGCACGTCGCGGATCGTCGGGCTGTCGGTCAGCAGCATCACGAGACGGTCGATGCCGATCCCGCAACCGCCCGTCGGCGGCATCCCGTGTTCGAGCGCGCGGATGTAGTCGGCGTCGAAGAACATCGCTTCCTCGTCGCCCGCATCCTTCTGTTCGACCTGCTTCTTGAAGCGTGCGGCCTGGTCTTCCGGATCGTTCAGCTCCGAGAAGCCGTTCGCGATTTCGCGGCCCGTCATGAACAGCTCGAAACGCTCCGTGATGCCCGGCACCGTATCCGATGCGCGTGCGAGCGGCGACACTTCGACCGGGTAGTCGATGATGTAGGTCGGCTCCCACAGCTGCGATTCGGCGGTTTCCTCGAACAGCGCGAGCTGCAGCGCGCCGATACCGGCGTTCAGGAAGGCTGGCTGCGACACGTCGACGCCGAGGCGCTTCAGTTCGGAGCGCAGGAACGCGTCGTCCGACAACTGGCCGTCGGTGTACTGCGGTGCGTACTTCTGGATCGCCTGCGTGATCGTCAGGCGATGGAACGGCTTCGCGAGGTCGAGCTCGCGGCCCTGGTACTGGATCGTCGCGGTGCCGAGCGCATCGATCGCCGCCTGGCGGATCAGCTGCTCGGTGAAGTCCATCAGCCAGCGGTAATCGGTGTACGCGGCGTAGAACTCCATCATCGTGAATTCCGGGTTGTGGCGCGGCGACACGCCTTCATTCCGGAAGTTGCGGTTGATCTCGAACACGCGTTCGAAACCGCCGACGATCAGGCGCTTCAGGTACAGCTCCGGCGCGATGCGCAGGAACATCTGCATGTCGAGCGCATTGTGGTGCGTGACGAACGGCTTGGCCGCGGCGCCGCCCGGGATCGGGTGCAGCATCGGCGTCTCGACTTCCATGAAGTCGGCGTTGTCCATGAAATTGCGGATCGACGCGATGGTCTTGGTGCGCGCGCGGAACGTATCGCGCGTTTCCGGCGTGACGATCAGGTCGACGTAGCGCTGGCGATAGCGCATTTCCTGGTCGGCGAGGCCGTGGAACTTGTCCGGCAGCGGGCGCAGCGCCTTCGACAGCAGGCGCAGTTCCTTGCACTGGACCGACAGCTCGCCCTTGTTGGTGCGGAACAGCACGCCGCGGGCGGCGACGATGTCGCCGAGGTCCCACTTCTTGAATGCGTCGTAGGTTTCCGCGCCGACGTCGTTCGGCGTCACGAAGAACTGGATCTGGCCCGACCCGTCCTGCACCGTCGCGAAGCTCGCCTTGCCCATCACACGCTTGAGCATCATGCGGCCGGCGACCGACACCTCGACCGGGTTCGCTTCGAGCGCGGCCTTGTCCGAGTCGGCGTATTGCGCCTGGAGATCGGCGGCGTGATGCGTCGGCCGGAAATCGTTCGGATAGGCGACGCCTTGCTCGCGCAATGCGCGCAGCTTCTCGCGGCGCTCGGCGATGATCTGGTTTTCGTCCGCCGCGACGGCGGGCTGCGTTTGAGTCGGTTCGGTCATGATGGTCAGAATTCGGAGTGGGTGCGGCAACGCAACGGGAAGGGCGGCGCGACCGCAGGGGCCGCGCCGCGGCGCTTACACGCCCTGTTTGAGGCTCGCGCTGATGAAGTCGTCGAGATCGCCGTCGAGAACGGCTCGCGTGTTGCTCATTTCGACGTTCGTGCGCAGGTCCTTCACGCGGCTCTGGTCGAGCACGTACGAACGGATCTGGTGGCCCCAGCCCACATCGGTCTTGCTCGATTCGAGCTTGTCCTGCTCGGCCTGGCGCTTGCGCATCTCGGCTTCGTACAGGCGCGACTTCAGCATTGCCATTGCTTCAGCACGGTTGCGGTGCTGCGAGCGGTCGTTCTGGCACTGCACGACGATGCCGGTCGGCATGTGCGTGATCCGCACCGCCGAGTCGGTCTTGTTGATGTGCTGGCCGCCCGCGCCCGACGCGCGGTACGTGTCGATGCGCAGGTCGGCCGGATTGACCTCGACCTCGATCGAGTCGTCGATTTCCGGATACACGAACACCGACGAGAACGACGTGTGGCGGCCGCCCGACGAGTCGAACGGCGACTTGCGCACGAGGCGGTGGATGCCCGTTTCGGTGCGCAGGAAGCCGTATGCGTATTCGCCCGTGACCTTGACCGTCGCGTTCTTGATGCCGGCGACGTCGCCGTCGGACTCTTCGAGCACTTCGGCCTTGAAGCCCTTGCGTTCGCAGTAGCGCAGGTACTGGCGCAGCAGCATCGACGCCCAGTCGCACGCCTCGGTGCCGCCGGCGCCGGCCTGGATGTCGATGAAGCAGTTGTTCGGGTCGGCCGGGTTCGAGAACATCCGGCGGAATTCGATGTCGCCGACGCGCGCTTCGAGCTTCTTCGCGTCGTCTTCCGATGCGACGAGGGTGTCTTCGTCGCCTTCCTCGCGTGCGAGCTCGAACAGGTCGAGCGCGTCGCGCAGGTCGCTATCGAGCGCCGTCAGCGTCGTGACGACGCCTTCGAGCAGCTTCTTCTCGCGGCCGAGTGCCTGGGCGTTCTTCGCATCGTTCCAGACGTTCGGGTCTTCGAGTTCCCTGTTGACTTCGGTCAGACGCGCAGATTTGGCGTCGTAGTCAAAGATACCCCCGAAGCTCGCCTGCGCGGGTGCGCAGGTCGAGCAGGGAGCTTTCGATCGCGTTGAGACGTTCCGCTTCCATGATCGTTCGCTGTTCTTGCTTCGTAAAAAAGCGGAATTATAGCCGATCGGCGGGGTGTCCCGGTGACGCGGAATGTGCTTGCGTGCGCGCCGCGGCCCTGTCCGGCGCGGCGCGCGTGCGGCCCGCGAGCGCCGCAGGCCGGTGGCCGGGCGCTCGATGCTCAGCCCGCCGCGTGCTCGACGATCAGCTGGACGCGCGTCACACCGTTCCACGTATCGGCCACGAGGCGGTACGCGATCAGCGCGCTCGCGGGCAGCGGCTCGGTGTGGTTGAACCAGATCGCGTTCAAGCGCTGGCGACCGCGCGCCAGCTGCAGCTTCAGATGCTTTTCCTTGACGAGCGACTGCGACACGACGTCGAACTCGCCGGAGAAAAGCGGGGCCGGAAAGCCCTGGCCCCAGACGGCTTCATCGAGCATCCCGACGAACTGCGGCGTGAAATACGCGTCCTCGAGCTCGCCGTCGGTCTCGATCACGCGCGCGAGCGCGTCGTCGGACAGCCACTCGCGCGCGACGGCCTCGAACGCGGCCGCGAAGCGCGGCACGTTGTCGGTGTCGAGCGTGAGGCCTGCCGCCATCGCGTGGCCGCCGAACGCGACGATCAGGTCGGGCTCGCGCTTCGACACGAGATCGAGCGCATCGCGCAGGTGGAAGCCGGGAATCGAGCGGCCCGAACCCTTGACCCGCGTGCCGGCTTCGTCCGCATGCGCGAACGTGAACGACGGGCGGTGGAATTTCTCCTTGAGCCGCCCGGCGACGATGCCGATCACGCCCTGGTGCCATTCGGGATTGAACAGCGTAATCGTGCACGCGTCGGCCGGATCGACGTCGGCGAGATCGGCGAGCGCCTGCTGCTGCATGCCGGCCTCGATCTCGCGGCGCTCGCGGTTCATCACGTCGAGCTGCTGCGCGAGGTCCCATGCGCGGCCGATGTCGTCGGTGATCAGGCATTCGATGCCGAGCGACATATCGGAGAGCCGCCCGGCGGCGTTCAGGCGCGGGCCGAGGCCGAAGCCGAGGTCGAAGCCCGATGCGGTGCGCGCCTCGCGGCCGGCGGCGCGGAACAGCGCGGCGATGCCCGGCTGCATGCGGCCGTTGCGGATGCGCTGCAGGCCCTGCGCGACGAGCACACGGTTGTTGCCGTCGAGCCGCACGACGTCGGCGACGGTGCCGAGCGCGACGAGGTCGAGCAGACCGTCGAGGCGCGGCTCGGCTTCCTTGCTCGCGAACGCGCCGCGGCGGCGCAGCTCGGCGCGCAGCGCGAGCAGCACGTAGAACATCACGCCGACGCCGGCGATGTGCTTGCTCGGGAACGCGCAGCCGGGCTGGTTCGGGTTGACGATCGCGCGCGCGGCGGGCAGTGCGTCGCCGGGCAGGTGGTGGTCGGTCACGAGCACGTCGATCCCGCGCGCGTTGGCGGCCTCGACGCCCGCGACGCTCGCGATCCCGTTGTCGACGGTGATCAGCAGGTCGGGCTTGCGCGCGGCCGCGAGTTCGACGATCTCGGGCGTGAGCCCGTAGCCGTATTCGAAGCGGTTCGGCACCAGGTAGTCGATCTGCGCGCCGAACATCCGCAGGCCGCGCACCGCGACCGCGCAGGCGGTCGCGCCGTCGCAGTCGTAGTCGGCGACGACCAGCAGGCGCCGCTTGTCGGCGATCGCGTCGGCGAGCAGCGACGCGGCGTCGGCGCAGCCTTTCAGTTCGGTGGGCGGCACGAGGCGCGCGAGCGCGGTCTCGATGTCGGTCGGGGACTGCACGCCGCGCGACGCGTACAGGCGCGCGAGGACGGGATGCAAGCCGTGGCGCGCGAGCGCTTCGGCGTCGGCGGGCGCGACGGGGCGGGTAACGATCCGGGTCATACAGGTCGGGTTATTCGAACAGGGATGCCAGCGCGCGGCGGCGCCAGAACTTGCGCAGGTCGCCGCGCGTCGCGTGCAGCGTGACGGAACTCGTGTCGCCGCACAGCGTGAAGTCGACGCTGGCCAGCTCGCCGCCCTGCAGCGCGGCGAGGGACGGCGCGAACCAGTCGCGCTCGAGCGCGGCGAGCGCGTCGTGCCAGCGTGCCCAGTCCTGTTCGATGAACGGGGCGGACAGCGTCGGCAGCTCGACGAGCGCGGCGCCCGCGGCGGCGGGCAGCGCGCCGAATGCGGCCGGCACGGCGCCGGCCTCGGCCTGCGCGGCGCGCGCGAGGCCGAGCGCCGCGGGCGATGCGGACAGCACGCGCGCGAACGGCTTGGCGACCGGCTTCAGCGTGCCTTGTGCATGGAACCAGATCGAATTGACGGCGGGCAACCCGCGCGCTTCGCGTGCTTCGTTGACCGGATGCTGGAACCACGCCATCTGCACTTCGTTCTGCAGCTTCATCCACATCCGCGAACGTTCGCCGGTGTGCGCCTCGTGCGGCAGCCAGATTTCGATGTTGCGGCCGCTCGCGCGCAGCGGCGCGGCGCCGGCGAGGCGGGCGAGCTGCTCGCTGGACAGGTACCAGCGCGTCGGCTGCGGCGCTTCCAGCCGCACGCCGAGCGCCTCGATCAGCGGGCGCGCGACCGCCAGCAATGCGGCCGCGTCGCCGTCGTCCAGCGCGAGGCTGGCCGGATCGACGAGCACCAGGTGATCGTGCGCGATTTCGACGTGCACGGGCTCGACGCATGCCCAGGCCTGCGTGCCGGGGGCGCCGCCGTCCGCCAGCAGCATGTAGGGCGCGAGCGGCGCCTCGTCGGCGGCGTTGCCCTGGGTCGCGCCGAACTGGCGGGCCAGCCAGCGCTCGTGCGGCAGCGTACGCTGGAAGTCCTCGCCGGCCACGCGCTCGACGAGGCTTGCGCGCGCGAGCAACTTTTCGAGCGCGGGGCTGTCCAGCGTGTGCAGGGACGAGGCCGCATCGGCTGCCGACGGCAGCGCGAACGGAACGAGAAAATGGAGGCGTCGGTCGTGCATGATGGTGCGCATTGTATGGCAAACTGCGCGCGTGATCGGGCCGGCTGACGGCTCGATCGGGCCCGATTGCGTCCGGCGACCGTTTTTTCGGCCGCGCCCGGGCGGGCGGCCGCCGCCGGACGGCGCGCCGGGCGCGGGCCGCCATCCCCGCCGTAACCAGCAGAAAGGATTCGCTTGAAACTTCCGTACGAATGGCAGATCGGCTGGCGCTATACGCGCGCCGGCAAACGCACGACCGGCAACGGCTTCATTTCCTTCATCGCGCTCGTGTCGATGCTCGGGATCGCGCTCGGCGTCGCGGCGCTGATCGTCGTGCTGTCCGTGATGAACGGCTTCCAGAAGGAAGTGCGCGACCGCATGCTGTCGGTGCTTGCGCACGTCGAGGTGTTCTCCCCGACCGGCTCGATGCCGAACTGGCAACTGACCGCGCAGGAAGCGCGCCGCAACCCGTCGGTGATCGGCGCGGCGCCGTATGTCGAGGCGCAGGCGCTGCTCACGCGCCAGGACGCGGTGAGCGGCGTGATGCTGCGCGGCGTCGAGCCGTCGCTCGAGCCGCAGGTGTCGGACATCGGCAAGGACATGAAGGCGGGTCAGCTGTCCGCGCTCGTGCCCGGCCAGTTCGGCATCGTGCTCGGCGATGCGCTCGCCGGCAACCTCGGCGTGACGGTCGGCGACAAGATCACGCTCGTCGCGCCCGAAGGCACGATCACGCCGGCCGGGATGATGCCGCGGCTCAAGCAGTTCACGGTCGTCGGCGTGTTCGAGTCGGGCCACTATGAATACGACAGCACGCTCGCGATGATCGACATCCGCGACGCGGAGGCGCTGTTCCGGATGTCCGCGCCGACCGGCGTGCGGCTGCGGCTCACCGACATGCAGAAGGCGCCGCAGGTCGCGCTCGAGTTGTCGCATACGCTGTCGGGCAGCCTGTACATCCGCGACTGGACCCAGCAGAACAAGACGTGGTTCTCGGCCGTGCAGATCGAGAAGCGGATGATGTTCATCATTCTCACGCTGATCATCGCGGTCGCCGCGTTCAACCTCGTGTCGTCGCTCGTGATGACGGTGACCAACAAGCAGGCCGACATCGCGATCCTGCGCACGCTCGGCGCGCAACCGGGTTCGATCATGAAGATCTTCGTCGTGCAGGGCGTGACGATCGGTTTCGTTGGCACCGCATCGGGCGTCGCGCTCGGCTGCCTGATCGCGTGGAGCATTCCGTGGCTGATCCCGATGATCGAGCATCTGTTCGGCGTGCAGTTCCTGCCGCCGTCGGTGTACTTCATCAGCGAGCTGCCGTCCGAACTCGTCGCGGGCGACGTCATCAAGATCGGTCTGATCGCGTTCGTGCTGTCGGCCGTCGCGACGCTTTATCCGAGCTGGCGCGGCGCGAAGGTGAAGCCGGCGGAGGCGCTTCGCTATGAATGATCGCGCGGCCGCATTCGCGGATTCACGACAACCCATCAGACAGGATTCGGCAGGTATGCAGGAATACGTGCTTCAGGCGCGCGGGATTACGAAGGCGTTCGTGCAGGGCGGCTTCAACGTGCAGGTGCTCAACAACACCGAGCTGACGGTGCGACGCGGCGAGAAGCTCGCGGTCGTCGGCGCGTCGGGCTCCGGCAAGAGCACGCTGCTGCACGTGCTGGGCGGCCTCGACGAACCGAGCGCGGGCGAAGTGTCGCTGCTCGGCAAGCCGTTTACGCAGCTCGGCGAGCGCGAGCGCAACGACCTGCGCAACCGCGCGCTCGGTTTCGTCTACCAGTTCCATCACCTGCTGCCGGAATTCACCGCGCTCGATAACGTCGCGATGCCGCTGCGCATTCGCCGGATGACGGCCGAGGACGCGCGCAAGCAGGCGCAGGCGATGCTCGAGCGTGTCGGTCTCGGCCCGCGTGCGAAGCACCGGCCGGGCGAGCTGTCGGGCGGCGAGCGGCAGCGCGTCGCGATCGCGCGCGCGCTCGTGACGAAGCCGGCCTGCGTGCTCGCGGACGAGCCGACCGGCAACCTCGACGGCACGACGGCCGATACTGTGTTCAACCTGATGCTCGAATTGTCCGAGACGCTCGAAACGAGCTTCGTGATCGTCACGCACGATCCCGAGCTCGCCGCGCGCTGCGACCGCATCATGCGTCTGCGCGACGGCGTGCTGCACGAGGAGCCGGTGCTGCCGGTGTGAACGAAGGCCTTGCGCCGCGCTGCCGGGTGAACTCCGGCGCCGCGGCGAAGGCGCAGGAAGCCACCATGTGGATCGATACGCATTGCCATCTCGATGCCGCCGAATTCGACGCCGATCGCGACGTGGTCGCACAGGCGGCGCGCGCGGCCGGCGTGTCGCGCATCGTGATCCCGAGCGTCGGGCGCGACAATTTCACGACGGTGCGCGAACTGGCGCAGCGCACGCCGGGCGCGGTCTATGCGCTCGGCATCCATCCGATGTTTACGCCGCGAGCGCGCGACGAGGATCTCGACCGGCTGCGCATGGAGATCGAGGCGAGTCTCGACGATCCGCGCTTCGTCGCGATCGGCGAGATCGGTCTTGACTACTTCGTGCCGGGGCTCGACGAAGACCGGCAGCAGTTCTTCTATCAGGGGCAGCTCAGGCTCGCGCGCGAATTCGACCTGCCGGTGCTGTGCCACGTGCGCAAGTCGCAGGACCGTGTGCTGGCCGGGCTGCGCCGCTTCGGCGTGCGGCGCGGTATCGCGCATGCGTTCAACGGCAGTTTCCAGCAGGCCGACGCCTATCTCGCACAAGGGCTGCATCTCGGTTTCGGTGGCAACGTGACGTTCGGACGCGCGCTGCAGATTCGCCGGCTCGCCGCGCAGTTGCCGCTCGACGCGATCGTCGTCGAGACGGACGCGCCAGACATCGCACCCGAGTGGGCGTACAAATCCCGCAACGCGCCCGACCAGGTGCCGCGCATCGGCGAGGTGCTCGCCGAGCTGCGCGGGACCGACGCGCACGCGCTGTCCCTATCCACAACGGCTAACGCGCTCGCCGCGCTGCCGCGTCTCGCACTTTCGTCCGCATAATCGTTGCCGGAAGGCGTCGTCTCGAGAACGGCGGCGCCAGGTCGACGAGGAGGCGCGATGCGCGTGTGGTGGATCGCGTTCGCGCTCGGCGTCGTCGTGCTGCAGCGGCAGGCGGCGTTGCCGGGCGCGGGCGTCTGGACAGGCGAGGCGGCCGTGGTGGCCGGTTGCGGCGCGCTGCTCGCATGGTGCGCACGGCGCCGTCGAACCCGCGCGATCGTCGCGTTCCGTTGGCTGCTGTGCGCAAGCGCTGCCGGTGCGATTGGATTCGGCTACGCGGCCGCGCGCGCCGAATGGCGGCTTCGCGACAGCCTGCCCGTCGAGTGGGAAGGGCGCGACATCGTCGTCACGGGTGTGATCCGCGGGTTGCCGGTGATCGACGACACCGGCGCGCGACTGTTGTTTGCCGTCGAATCGAACGACGCCAGGCTCGCCCGTTTCCCGCCGGTGATCCGGCTATCATGGCGCACGTACCGCGCGCCCGTCGCACGCGATGCGATTCCCGATTTGCGCGCCGCGCAGCGCTGGCGTCTCGTCGTGCGGCTGAAGCGAGCGCATGCCGAGGCGAATCCCGGCGTGCGCGACAGCGAGGCGGCGTGGCTTGCCGCAGGCATTCGTGCGATCGGCTATGTCGTCGCGCCCGAGCGGGCGGAATTGCTCGACGCACACGCAGCGGGGTGGCGCGCGTCGATCGATCGGCTGCGGGACGCGCTGCGCATGCGTATCGGCGACGCGCTCGGCAGCGGCGCAAGCCATCGCGGCATCGTGACCGCGCTCGCGGTCGGCGATCAATCCGACATCGGCGACGACGACTGGCGCGTGCTGCGCAATACGGGCACGAGCCATCTGGTTGCGATTTCGGGCCTGCACGTCGGGCTCGTCGGCGCGATCGCCGGCGGGATGGTGTCGATGGTCTGGCGGCGCCTGCGCTGGCGCGGACGTGCCGCGGCGCTCGTGATGCCGGCGCCGTACGTGGCTTCCCTGGCGGCGCTGACGGCCGCCGCCGGTTATGCGGCGCTTGCCGGCTTCAACGTGCCGGCGCAGCGCGCGTGGTGGATGATCGCGGGCGGCGCGGCGGCCTATCTGGCCGGACGCAGCGTGCCGACGTCCGCGGTGTTGTGCGCGGCGCTCGGCGGCGTGCTGCTGACCGATCCGTGGGCGGTGCTGTCGGCCGGGTTCTGGCTGTCGTTCGGGGCGGTCGCCGTGATCCTGATGGTCGTGGCGGGCTGGCGCGCGGTGCGCGAATTCGACGGCGGCGACGACAATGCGCCGGATGATGCTGCCGCGGTCGACCGCCGGCGTCGGCTGCGTGCATGGTGCACGCGTGCCGGGCGCCGTATCGCGGAGGCGACGCGCGTGCAGTACGCGGTGACGATCGGCCTCGCGCCGCTGACGGCCGCGTGGTTCGCGCAGATCTCGGTATCGGGCCCGCTCGGCAACGCGTTTGCGATTCCGTGGGTCAGCTCCGTCGTGACGCCGATCGTGCTCGCCGGTATCGGGTTGCCCGCGCCGCTGGACGCGTATGCATTCCGGCTCGCGCATGCGGCGCTCGAACCGATGATGGTGCTGCTCCGGCACCTTGCCGACTGGCCGGCCGGCGTATTCTGGCTGCGCATGCCGGACTGGCCGGTGCTGGCGCTTGCGTGCGTGGGTGTCGTGTGGGCATTGATGCCGCGCGGCTGGCCGCTTCGCTGGGCGGCGCCGATGACCTGGCTGCCGCTAGTCGCGCCGGCGCCCGATGCACCGCCGCCGGGTGGCTTCCGGCTGACCGTGCTCGACGTCGGGCAGGGCGCGTCGGTGCTGGTGGAGACCGCGCGCCGGACCTTGCTGTTCGATGCGGGGCCGGGAGCGGAGTCGACCCATGCCGGTGCGCGGATCGTCGCGCCGGCATTGCGGGCACGCGGAATCCGGATCGTCGATTCGCTCGTGCTCAGCCATGCGGACGCCGATCACGCGGGGGGCGCGGCGGCCGTCTATGCGGCCGCCGAGGTCCGCCAGCTGCTCGCCGGCATTGCGCCGCGGCACCGGCTGTGGCGCGACGCACAGGCAGCCGGCGTGGGCGATCGGCTGCCTTGTGCGGCCGGGCAGCGATGGGCCTGGGACGGTGTCGTCTTCACGATGCTGTGGCCGCCGCGCGCTGCGGGTGCCGGCCCGTCGAACGAACAGTCGTGTGTGCTGCGCATTGACGCGGGCGGCACGTCGGCGCTGCTGACGGGGGACATCGAGGCGCGTGCCGAGCGCCGGTTGGTGTCCGACGCGCGCGACGCACTGGCCGCGCAGATCCTCGTCGTACCGCATCATGGCAGCCGTACGTCGTCGGTCGAGCCTTTCCTCGATTCGGTCGAGCCGCGCGTCGCGGTATTTCCTGTAGGCTATCGCAATCGTTTCGGGCATCCTCACCGGACGGTCCTTGCACGCTATGACGCGCGCGGGATTCCGCTACCGCGCACCGATCGCGACGGGGCCGTGCGGTTCGACGTCGCGCCGGCAGACGGCGGCTTCGCGTTCGAGCGCTATCGCGATGCGCAGCGACGGTACTGGATGGGCCGGTGATCGGCGCGACTGCACACGTCAGGAAAAGGACTGGAGTAAGTGCTGGGGCAGCAGCTTCGGTCGACCACGAAGCATGGGACGGGGGTAAGTGCCAAAGCACCAACTTCGGTCGACCGCGAAGCATGGGCCGGGGGTAAGTGCTAAAGCACCAACTCCGGTCGACCGCGAAGCATGGGACGGGGGTAAGTGCTAAAGCACCAACTCCGGTCGACCGCGAAGCATGGGACCGGAGTAAGCGCTAAAGCGCTAACTCCGGTCGACAAAGGAGACATCGGCGTTTGAAAGACATCCTCCACTTCTCGCATGCGAACGGTTTCCCGGCCTCGACGTACCGGACGATCTTCGCCGAGCTGGCAGACGACTACGAACTACGCTACATCGAGCGCATCGGCCACGATCGCCGCTACCCGGTGACGCGCGACTGGCCGCATCTCGTCGAGCAGCTGCTCGACGATATCGGCAGCCGCTACGAGCGCCCGGTCTGGCTCGTCGGCCATTCGCTCGGCGGCTACCTGTCGCTGATGGCCGCGCTGAAAAAGCCGCAATGGGTGCGCGGCGTGGTGATGATCGATTCGCCGATCATCGCGGGGTGGCGCGCCGGCGCGCTGCGTGCGAGCCAGTGGGCCGGACTCGACGAGCGGCTGTCGCCGGCGGCCGCGACGCGCAACCGGCGCACACGCTGGACGAGCCGCGACGAAGTCTGGCGGCACTTCCACGAGAAACCGGCGTTCGCTCGCTGGGACGAGCGGATGCTGTCCGACTATATCGACTACGGCATTCCGCAGGCGGGCACCGACGGCGAACGCGCGCTCGCCTTCGACCGGCAGGTCGAATACCTGATCTACCGGACATTGCCGCACACGCTCGGCCCGCGGCTCGCGCACGGCGCGCCGGTGCCACTTGGTTTTCTCGCCGGCACGCGCTCGCGCGAAGTGCGGCAGGTCGGGCTCGAGGCGACGCGCCGCGCGGCGCGCGGGCGAATCGAATGGCTCGAGGGCAGCCACCTGTTCCCGATGGAGCGGCCTATCGAGACGGCCCGCGCATTGCAGCGGATGCTGAGCTCGCTGAAGGTGGCGGAGGAAGGCGTACCGCGCGACAGCGTGGCGCTCGCGAAGCGCGCCTGACGCGGCCCGGTGGACCGCGTTGCGCATGCGCGGTTGCGCCGACCAGCCGGCCGTTTCGCCCGGGCGCGCACGGCTGGCGCGGCACTGCGCGAAAGGGCGGGATCATCGCGTCAATTGCTGAGAGAAGGGCGGGCTTTACGGTATAATCCGTTTTTCCCGCGAGCATCCAGCGATGACCAAATATGTTTTCGTCACCGGCGGCGTAGTTTCTTCCCTTGGCAAGGGTATTGCCGCCGCTTCCCTCGCCGCGATCCTCGAATCGCGCGGTCTGAAAGTCACCCTCCTCAAACTCGATCCCTACATCAACGTCGACCCCGGCACGATGAGCCCGTTTCAGCACGGCGAAGTGTTCGTGACGGAAGACGGAGCGGAGACCGACCTCGACCTCGGCCACTATGAGCGCTTCATCAGCACGAAGATGCGCAAGGCCAACAACTTCACGACCGGCCAGATCTACGAATCGGTGATCCGCAAGGAACGCCGCGGCGACTATCTCGGCAAGACCGTGCAGGTGATCCCGCACATCACGAACGAAATCCAGGCATTCATCGAGCGCGGCGCGGCATCGGCCACCTGCGGCGAGCCGGACGTCGCGATCGTCGAGATCGGCGGCACGGTTGGCGACATCGAGTCGCTGCCCTTCCTCGAGGCCGCTCGCCAGATGAGCCTGCGCCTCGGCCGCAACAGCGCGTGCTTCGTGCACCTGACGCTCGTGCCGTACGTCGCGACCGCCGGCGAGCTGAAGACGAAGCCGACCCAGCATAGCGTGCAGAAGCTGCGCGAGATCGGCATCCTGCCGCACGTGCTGCTCTGCCGTGCGGATCGCCGCATCCCGGACGACGAATCGAAGAAGATCTCGATGTTCTCGAACGTGCCGGAAGACGCCGTGATCTCGGTGTGGGACGCCGACAGCATCTACAAGATTCCGCAGATGCTGCACGACCAGGGTCTCGACCGGATCATCTGCGAGGAACTGAAGCTGTCGCCGAAGGACGCCGACCTGAGCATGTGGTCGGAGCTGGTCGAGAAGCTCGAGAACCCGAAGCACGAAGTGACGATCGGCATGGTCGGCAAGTACGTCGATCTGACCGAGTCGTACAAGTCGCTGATCGAGGCGCTGCGCCACGCATCGCTGCACACGTCGACCAAGGTCAACATCGAATACATCGACTCTGAAGAGATCGAGACGAACGGTGTCGACAGCCTGAAGCACCTGGATGCGGTGCTCGTTCCGGGCGGTTTCGGCCGTCGCGGCACGGAAGGCAAGATCGCGGCGATCCGCTATGCGCGTGAAGCAAAGGTGCCGTATCTCGGCATCTGCCTCGGCATGCAGCTCGCGGTGATCGAATTCGCACGCGACGTCGTCGGCCTGAAGCAGGCGAACAGCACGGAATTCGAGCCGGACACGCCGGAGCGCGTGGTCGCGCTGATCACCGAATGGTACGACCGCGACGGCAAGGTCGAGACGCGCACCGAAGAATCCGATCTCGGCGGCACGATGCGCCTGGGTTCGCAGCGCTGCCCGATCAAGCCCGGCACGATGGCGGAAGAAATCTATGGCAAGGACGTGAACGAGCGCCATCGCCACCGTTATGAAGTCAATAACCGCTTCGTGCCCCAGCTCGAAGCCGGCGGCCTTATCATCAGCGCCCGTACCCCGAGCGAGGATCTGCCGGAAATGATGGAACTGCCGCGTTCGATGCACCCGTGGTTCGTCGGCGTCCAGTTCCACCCGGAATTCACGTCGACGCCGCGTGACGGCCATCCGCTGTTCAAGTCGTTCGTCGAAGCCGCGCTCGCCAACAAGCAAGCGCGCGGAGGGCAAGCATGAAGCTGTGCGATTTCGAGGTCGGTCTCGACCAGCCTTTCTTCCTGATCGCGGGTACCTGCGTGGTCGAATCGGAGCAGATGACGATCGACACGGCGGGCCGCCTGAAGGAGATCTGCGAGAAGCTGAACGTGCCGTTCATCTACAAGTCGTCCTACGACAAGGCGAATCGCAGCTCGGGCAAGTCGTTTCGCGGCCTCGGAATGGACGAGGGCCTGCGGATCCTCGGCGAAGTGAAGCGCCAGCTCGGCCTGCCGGTGCTGACCGACGTGCATTCGATCGAGGAGATCGAGCAGGTCGCATCGGTCGTCGACGTGCTGCAGACGCCGGCGTTCCTGTGCCGCCAGACCGATTTCATCCATGCGTGCGCGCGCTCGGGCAAGCCCGTCAACATCAAGAAGGGCCAGTTCCTCGCGCCGCACGACATGAAGAATGTGATCGACAAGGCGCGCGACGCGGCACGTGAAGCCGGTCTGTCGGAAGATCGCTTCATGGCGTGCGAGCGCGGTGTCTCGTTCGGCTACAACAACCTCGTGTCGGACATGCGTTCGCTCGCGATCATGCGCGAGACGAGCGCGCCGGTCGTGTTCGACGCGACCCACTCGGTGCAGTTGCCGGGCGGGCAGGGCACGAGCTCGGGCGGCCAGCGCGAATTCGTGCCGGTGCTTGCGCGTGCCGCGGTCGCGACGGGCGTCGCGGGCCTGTTCATGGAAACGCACCCGAATCCGGCCGAGGCGAAGTCGGACGGCCCGAACGCGGTGCCACTGAACCGGATGAGCGCGCTGCTGGAGACGCTCGTCACGCTCGACCAGGCGGTGAAGCGCAATCCGTTCCTGGAAAACGATTTCAACTAAAGATCGAATGAACCTTGCGGCGGCTTCGCGCGTCTGTAGCGAAAGCAGTTTCGGCACGCGTGCCGTCGCAGTTTGAAGAATCCATCGTCATTCTCAGAGGAAACCCATGAGTGCAATCGTAGATATCATCGGCCGCGAGATTCTGGATTCGCGCGGCAACCCCACCGTCGAATGCGACGTGCTGCTCGAATCGGGCACGATGGGCCGCGCGGCGGTGCCGTCGGGCGCGTCCACCGGCTCGCGTGAAGCGATCGAACTGCGCGACGGCGAAGCCGGTCGCTACAACGGCAAGGGCGTGCTGAAGGCCGTCGAGCACATCAACACCGAAATCTCCGAAGCCATCATGGGCCTCGACGCGTCGGAACAGGCGTTCCTCGACAAGACGCTGCTCGAGCTGGACGGCACCGACAACAAGTCGCGCCTCGGCGCGAACGCGATGCTGGCCGTGTCGATGGCCGTCGCGAAGGCAGCCGCTGAAGAAGCCGGCCTGCCGCTGTACCGCTACTTCGGCGGCTCGGGTGCGATGCAGCTGCCGGTCCCGATGATGAACATCGTCAACGGCGGCGCGCACGCGAACAACAGCCTCGACATCCAGGAATTCATGATCGTCCCGGTCAGCCAGCCGACGTTCCGTGAAGCCCTGCGTTGCGGCGCGGAAGTGTTCCACGCGCTGAAGAAGATCCTGAGCGACCGCGGCATGAGCACGGCAGTCGGCGACGAAGGCGGTTTCGCACCGAACTTCGGCAGCAACGACGAGTGCCTGTCGACGATCCTGCAGGCGATCGAGAAGGCCGGCTACCGTGCGGGTGAAGACGTGCTGCTCGCGCTCGACTGCGCGGCATCCGAGTTCTACCACGACGGCAAGTACCAGCTTGCGGGCGAAGGCCTGCAACTGTCGTCGGCCGAATTCACCGACTACCTCGCGACGCTCGCCGACAAGTTCCCGATCGTGTCGATCGAGGACGGCATGCACGAAAGCGACTGGGAAGGCTGGAAGCTGCTGACCGATCGCCTCGGCAAGAAGGTGCAGCTCGTCGGCGACGATCTCTTCGTCACGAACACGCGCATCCTGAAGGAAGGCATCGAGAAGGGCATCGCGAACTCGATCCTCATCAAGATCAACCAGATCGGTACGCTGACCGAAACGTTCGCGGCAATCGAAATGGCGAAGCGCGCGGGCTACACGGCCGTGATCTCGCACCGCTCGGGCGAAACGGAAGATTCGACGATCGCGGACATCGCGGTCGGCCTGAACGCTGGTCAGATCAAGACGGGTTCGCTGTCGCGCAGCGACCGCATCTCGAAGTACAACCAGCTGCTGCGCATCGAGGAAGATCTCGGCGATATCGCGAGCTACCCGGGCAAATCGGCTTTCTATAACCTGCGCTAACGCGCTACTATCGGGTTCGTCATCTCGACGCCGCTCTGTGCATGTCGCGCGGAGCGGCGCTTCTTATATCTGCGTCTCTTACATGCGGCTTGTCACTGTCGTTCTGATTGCCTTGCTGGCGCTCATTCAGTACCCCCTATGGTGGGGACACGGCGGCTGGTTGCGGGTGCACGAATTGCGCCAGCAACTCGGCGATCAGCTGCAGAAGAATACGGACGAGAAGCTGCGCAACGAACGGATCGCGGGCGAAGTGCAGGATCTGCAAAGCGGCACTGCGGCCATCGAGGAGCGTGCGCGCTACGAGATGGGCATGGTGAAGGACGGCGAAGTATTCGTGCAGTTCGTGTCGCCGAATGCGCCGGCCGGGCCGCTGAACAACACGCCTTCGAGCACGTCGACGCGCGGTGCCGTGTCCGCGGCGCCCGTGCGTGTCGTGCCGAATCCGCAGTCGATCGCGAAGCCGTCGCGGCATCACGGCGGCGAGAAGGGCAAGGCCGTGCATCATTGAGCACGGCAGTCCGAACCATTGAAAAAGCGCGGGAAATACCGCGCTTTTTTATTTCCCGTCAGTTTTCAATCGATTCGTTCGGCGCGGTGAAGCATCACCACCACCAGCCCGGGTAACCGTAGCCATAGCCGATGCCGGTGCCCCACCGGTTTCCCCAACCGCCGCCGTAATAGCCGCCGTAGACGGTCACGGGCGGCGGCGAGTAATACGACCACGCGCGCGCGGCGGCCTCGGCCGCCATCGCGTCGTTCTGCTCGCGCAGCACCTGCCGGTCGATCTCGTCGTAGCGCTTGCGCTCCGCGCTCGACAGCGCGGGCGGCTGGCCGCCCGATGCGCCCGGTTCGGGCAGGCGGCTCAGGATCGTCGACGAAGGCGGCTGCACCGCGCAGCCGACGAGGGCCAGCGTGCCGGCTGCGACGCTGGTCAGGACGAGGATGCGGAACGGGCGATTCATGTGTTTCTCCAGCAACGCGCCGACGGCGGAAAGCGGCTTGCACGGAAGGCCGGGCCTGTGGCGCCTGAGCTGCGCGTCCGATGCTCGTGCGTCATTATGCGCCCGCGCCCGCATCGCGGGCACGGGCGCGCGGCTCGGGCTCAGTGACGCAGGTCGGTCGCCGGCGTGATGCCGGTCGCGAGTTCCGGCGCGGCGAACAACTGCGCGACGTCGACGGGATCGAACTCGTAGCGCTGGTTGCAGAACTCGCAGTGGATCTCGACGTGACCGCGCTCGACGATCACGCTGTCGACTTCTTCGCGGCCGAGCATGCGCAGCATCGCTCCGACCTTCTCGCGCGAGCACGAGCACTGGAAGCGCGTACCGGCCGGCTCGAAGTGCTGCACGTTTTCCTGCCAGAAGAGCCGGCGGAACACGACTTCCGGTTCGACCTCGAGCAGTTCCTTCGCGGACAGCGTGCCGCCGAGCGTGCAGACGCGCTCCCAGGTATCGGTGTCCGTCTCGGCGTTGCGCGGCACGATGCCGCCGTCGCCCGGCAGCTTCTGCAGCAGCATGCCGACCGCGCGGTCGCGATCCGCCGCGAGCCACAGACGTGTGTCGAGCTGCTCCGAATGGTGCATGTACTGCTCGAGCACCTGCGACACCGATTCGAGCGGGCCGTCGACGCCATTCAGCGGCACGATGCCCTGATACGGCTGCTGGCCCGGCAGCTTCTCGGCCGGGTCGAGCGTGATCACGCAACGGCCGTGGCCGCTCGCGTTGACGAGCGACGCGAAACGCGTGTCGTCGCCGATCGTCTGCGCCGCGTCGCCGGCGAACTTGGCCGTCGCGCGCATCGACAGGTCCGAGCCGCACTGGACGACCAGCATCTGGACCGGCCCGTCGCCGAAGATCTGCATGATCAGGGTGCCGTGAAATTTCAGGTTCGCGGACAGCAGCGCGCACGCGGCCATCATCTCGCCGAGCACCGTGCGCACCGGGGCAGGGTAGTCACGGCGGGAAAGCACCTCTTGCCACGTGTTGCGCAGCGACACGATCTCGCCGCGCACGGGTGCCGAATTGAACATGAATTTCTGTAACTGGTCGCTCACTCTTCTTCCTTGAAATCCGCGCGAATCACCCGATCCGCACGAGTTGCTCCTTGAAATGCGCACGCCGCTCGACGTACGTCTTCGCATTTGCGCGCAGCCGCGCGATGTCGTCTGCCGACAGCTCGCGCACGACTTTTGCCGGGGCGCCGAGAATCAGCGAGTTGTCCGGGAACGTCTTGCCTTCCGTCACGACCGCGCCGGCACCAACCAGACAGTTGCGGCCGATGACCGCGCCATTCAAGACCACCGCCTGAATCCCGATCAGCGAACCTTCGCCGATCGTGCATCCGTGCAGCATTGCCTGGTGTCCGATCGTCACGTTTTCGGCAATCGTCAGAGGAAAGCCGGGGTCCGTGTGCAGCACCGCCCCTTCCTGGACGTTGCTGCCGGTGCCGACCGTGATCGTCTCGTTGTCGCCGCGAATCGTCGCGCCGAACCAGACGCTCGCGTTTTCCTCGAGCACGACCTTGCCGATGATGGCCGCCGTATCGGCGACGAATACGCTTTCGTGGATCGTCGGGGCCGTTTCGCCCAGTTTGTAGATCGTCACGGAGTCTCCTGGTCTCTTCGATGAGGGGCGCCGTAGAATGGCGCGTCTGGCGTGCCGGGCGCATTGCGTCGCGGCACAAACTCATATTGTAAACCGTCGCGTGCATGTGCTCCCGCGATGCGCACGGATGGTGCCCCGTTTGACGAGCATGGAGCCTTCTTCTTTCACCGCCGCGCCGCGCTGCGTGCGCCGCGCCGCGCTCGACGCGCTGCGGATGTCCGAGCCGGCCGCGAAGGCCGCGCGGGTCCGCGCGCTATACGACGCACTACTGGCCGGGCAAGCCGCGATTGCGCCGGCGCTCGACCTGGATGAGCCGGCGGAGTTGCCTGGCCGTCCGGCGCGCCCGCCGCACGTCGAGCCGCGCCAGCTCGAGCGCCGCAGCATGCGCTCGCCTGCCGGGCGCGCGGTGCTGCTGCATGCGCTCGCGCATATCGAATTCAATGCGATCAACCTCGCGCTCGACGCCATATGGCGCTTCGCCAGGATGCCGGACGCGTTCTATGCGGACTGGCTGAAGGTCGCGGCCGAGGAGGCCTATCACTTCACGCTGCTGTCCGATCGGCTGGCCGGGTTCGGGCATGCGTACGGCGATTTTCCCGCGCACAACGGGCTATGGGAGATGTGCGAGCGGACCAAGGCCGATGTGCTCGCGCGGATGGCGCTCGTGCCGCGCACGCTCGAGGCGCGCGGGCTCGACGCGTCGCCGCCGATCCGCGCGCGGCTCGTACAGGCGGGCGACGACGCATCTGCGGCAATCCTCGACGTGATCCTGCGCGACGAGATCGGTCATGTCGCGATCGGAAACCGCTGGTTCCGGCACCTGTGCGACAAGGCTGGCCGCGATCCGGTGCCCACCTACCGCGAACTCGCCGAGCAGTACCATGCACCGCGGCTGCGCGGGCCGTTCAATTTCGACGCACGCCGCACGGCGGGATTCGAGCAGGCGGAACTGGACGAACTCGCCGCGCAGGACGCGTCGGACGGCAAGGCGGCGGGTTAGGGTGGCTGCGCGCCGCCGGCTGCACGGTGCGAAAGCTGTCACCGGCCGGCCACCCGGCCGTTCGGCGCCATTCCCGCGCCGTCCGATGCGCGGGTTCCGCGCGCCAGCGGCTCCCCGTCGCTAGAGAACTGCCTCGATTTCCGGTCGCCGGAACGGAAGCGTCATCGTTATAATCGAACGACCATTCTTTTTTTGGCGGTTGCAATGAGTGCCTCGAGTTCTGTTTCCGATTTCGTCACGGTGCGCGGCGTCAAGCTGCATGTGCGGCGCTGGGGCCGGCCCGATGCGCCGACGCTGTTCATGCTGCACGGCTGGATGGATGTCGCCGCATCGTTCCAGTTCGTCGTCGACGCGCTCGCGGGCGACTGGCAGGTGATCGCGCCGGATGCACGCGGTTTCGGCCTGTCCGACTGGCCGGTTGCACGGCAGGGCGGCGGGCATTACTGGTTCCACGAGTACTTGGGCGATCTCGATGCGCTCGTCGATCACTATGCGCCGACCGGCGAAGTCAACCTGATCGGGCACAGCATGGGCGCGAACGTCGTGTGCCTGTATGCGGGCGCGCGACCGGAGCGCGTGCGGCGCGTGGTCGACCTCGAAGGGTTCGGGCTTGCCCCCGCGCGGGCCGAGCAGGCGCCGCGCCGGCTGCGCGGCTGGCTCGACGAACTGCGCGAGCCGCCGGCGCTGCGTCCGTACGCGTCGCTCGACGACGTGGCGGCCCGGCTGATCAAGACCAATCCGCGGCTCGATCCCGGCCGTGCCGCGTTTCTCGCCGCGCACTGGTCGAAGCGCGGCGACGACGGCCTGTACCACCTGCTGGCGGACCCCGCGCACAAGATGGCGGGCCCGATGCTGTACCGGCTCGACGAGGTGATGGCCGTCTGGAAGCAGGTGCGCGCGAAGGTGCTGCACGTCGAGGCCGTCAATTCGCCGACGCTTGCATACCTCGCGGGCGACATCCCGCTGCCCGAGTTCAAGGCGCGTTTCGGCGCGTTCCCCGACTGGCGCGAAAAGCTCGTCGAGGATGCTGGCCACATGGTCCATCACGACCAGCCGGAGCAGATCGCGGCGCTGATCGAGGCGTTCTGCGCGTAGGCCGGCGGCAGCGGCAGGGCAGGCGGGCGGCGGAATTGCCGCGTTGCAGTAGAATGAAGCCTCACCTGCCATACCGACAATGAACGCTGATCTCCACTGCCATTCGAATGTTTCCGACGGGTTGCTGTCGCCTGCCGACGTCGCGCGCCGCGCCCATGCCGGCGGCGTGACTCTGTGGGCGCTGACCGACCACGACGAGATCGGCGGCCAGGCGGCGGCGCGCAGCGAGGCGGAGGCGCTCGGCATGCGCTATCTGAGCGGCGTCGAGATCTCGGTCACGTGGGCGTCGCGCACCGTGCACATCGTCGGCCTCAACATCGATCCGGCGAACCCGACGCTCGTCGACGGCCTGTATCGCACGCGCCACGGCCGTGCCGCCCGCGCGCAGGCGATCGGCGCGCAGCTCGAGACGCTCGGCATCCCCGGCGCGTACGAAGGCGCGCTGAAGTACGTATCGAATCCCGACCTGATCTCGCGCACCCACTTCGCGCGCTTCCTCGTCGAGAACGGCCACGCCGCATCCACGTCCGACGTGTTCGACCGCCTGCTCGGCGACGGCAAGCCCGGATTCGTCCCGCACCGCTGGGCGACTCTGCCCGACGCCGTCGCCTGGATTCGCACGGCGGGCGGCGAGGCCGTGGTCGCGCATCCGGGCCGCTACCGCTATACACCGGTCGAATTCGACGCGTTCTTTGGCGAATTCATCGATCTCGGCGGCCGCGCGATCGAGGTCGTCACGGGCAGTCATACGCCCGACCAGTACCGCGAATACGCGGACGTCGCCCGCCGCTTCGGCTTCGAGGTGTCGCGCGGTTCGGATTTCCATGCGCCGGGCGAGGGCCGCGTCGAGCTCGGCAGCCTGCCGCCGTTGCCGCCCGACCTGAAACCGGTCTGGGAGCGCTGGCTCTGACTGACGCGCAGCGGCCGCTTGCCGTACGCGTTGCCGCCGGCGCGCATCCGACTTCCCCTCTTTACGTGCCTCCATGTCCCAGTTCTTCAGGATTCATCCGGATAATCCGCAGCCGCGCCTGATCAAGCAGGCCGCGGACATCGTCAGCAAGGGCGGCGTGATCGCGATGCCGACCGATTCGAGCTACGCGCTCGCGTGCCACCTCGACGACAAGGACGCGGTCGAGCGCGTGCGCCGCATTCGCGGCCTCGACGAGAAGCAGCACCTGTCGCTGCTCGTGCGCGACCTGTCGGAACTGGCCAACTTCGCGATGGTGGACAACCGTCAGTACCGGCAGATCAAGTCGGTGACGCCGGGCCCGTACGTGTTCATCCTGCAGGCGACCAAGGAAGTGCCGCGCCGGTTGTCGCACCCGTCGCGCAAGACGATCGGGCTGCGCGTGCCCGATCACGCGATCACGCTCGCGCTGCTCGAATCGCTGGGCCAGCCGCTGCTCGGCACGACGCTGATCCTGCCACCGGACGACGAACCGCTCAACGATCCGGACGACATCCGCGCGCAGCTCGAGAAACAGGTCGACCTCGTGATCGACGGCGGTGCGTGCCCGCGCGAGCCGTCGACGGTGATCGACCTGACGGGCGACGAACCGCAGCTCGTGCGCGCGGGGCGCGGCGCGCTCGAACCGTTCGGGCTGTCGGCCGCGTAAGCGCCGTTCATTTTTGCGCGAGTGCGCTTGTTACAATAACGCGATATGGATGCTTCCCTGATACAGACCATCGCCGTCTACGCGCTGCCCGTGATCTTCGCGATCACGCTGCACGAGGCCGCGCACGGCTATGCCGCGCGCCTGCTCGGCGACAACACCGCCTACATGATGGGGCGCGTATCGTTCAACCCGATGCGCCACATCGATCCGCTCGGCACGATCGCGATTCCGCTCGCGATGTACTTCCTGACTGGCGGCGCGTTCCTGTTCGGCTATGCGAAGCCGGTGCCGGTATCGTTCGGCAACCTGCGCAATCCGCGCTGGGGCAGCCTGTGGGTGTCGCTCGCGGGCCCGGCCTGCAACTTCGTGCAGGCGCTGATCTGGGGCGTGCTGACCCTCGTGCTGCCCGCCGTGGGTATCGACGAGCCGTTCTTCACGCGGATGGCGTTTGCAGGCGTCAGCGCGAACCTCGTGCTCGGCGTGCTGAACCTGTTTCCGCTGCCGCCGCTCGACGGCGGCCGCATCCTGGCGGCGCTGCTGCCGCCGAAGCAATCGATCGCGCTGTCGCGCATCGAGCCGTACGGTTTCATCATCGTCCTCGTGCTGGTCACGACGGGCGTGCTGACGAACTTCTGGCTGCGCCCGCTCGTCAACGTCGGCTATGCCGTCCTGAGCGCCATCCTGTCCCCATTCGCCTCGCTTCTCTAACGACAATCATGTTCCCTGAACGTATTTTCTCCGGCATGCGACCCACCGGGTCGCTGCACCTCGGCCACTACCATGGCGTGCTGAAAAACTGGGTGAAGCTGCAGTCCGAGTACCCGTGTTTCTTCTGCGTGGTCGACTGGCATGCGCTGACGACGCACTACGAAACGCCCGAGGTCATCGAGAAGAATGTGTGGGATGTGCTGATCGACTGGCTCGCGTCCGGCATCGATCCGGCGCAGGCGACGCTGTTCATCCAGAGCAAGGTGCCCGAGCATGCCGAACTCGCGCTGTTGCTCGGCATGAGCACGCCGCTCGGCTGGCTCGAACGCGTGCCGACCTACAAGGAGCAGATGGAGAAGCTGAAGGACAAGGATCTGTCGACCTACGGCTTCCTCGGCTACCCCGTGCTGATGGCGGCCGACATCCTGCTGTATCGCGGCTCGCTCGTGCCGGTCGGCGAAGACCAGGTGCCGCACGTCGAGATGACGCGCGAGATCGCGCGCCGCTTCAACTACCTGTACGGCCGCGAGCCGGGCTTCGAGGAGAAGGCGCTCGAGGCCGCGAAGAAGCTCGGCGGCAAGCGCGCGAAGCTCTATCACGAGCTGCGCAATGCATATCAGCAGGAGGGCGACGACGAGGCGCTCGAACAGGCGCGCGCGATGCTGCAGGAGTCGCAGAGCCTGTCGATGAGCGACCGCGAACGCCTGTTCGGCTATCTCGAAGGCGCACGCAAGATCATCCTGGTCGAGCCGCAGGCGCTGCTGACCGAAGCGTCCCGGATGCCGGGTCTCGACGGGCAGAAGATGTCGAAGTCGTACGGCAACACGATCGGCCTGCGCGAGGACGCGGAGACGATCACGAAGAAGGTCCGCACGATGCCGACCGATCCGGCGCGCGTGCGCCGCACCGATCCGGGTGATCCCGACAAGTGCCCGGTGTGGCAACTGCACCAGGTCTATACGGACGAAGCGACGCACGACTGGGTGCAGAAGGGCTGCCGCTCGGCGGGCATCGGCTGCCTCGACTGCAAGCAGCCGGTCGTCGAAGGGATCCTGCGCGAACAGCAGCCGATGCTCGAGCGCGCGCAGAAGTACATGGACGATCCGTCGCTGCTGCGCGCGATCGTCGCGGACGGCTGCGACAAGGCGCGCAAGCACGCGGTCGAGACGATGCGCGACGTGCGCGAGGCGATGGGCCTGTCGTACACCTGACCTGACGGCATGCGCGAACCTGTCATTGCCGCCGCGGGCGGCCACGTCGCCCAGACCGAGCCGTCGCGCTGGGTCGCCCGGTGGTCGCGGTTCGTCCCGGCGGGCGGCGCGGTGCTCGACGTCGCCGCGGGCGGCGGCCGCCATGCGCGCTGGTTTGCGTCGCACGGGCATCCGGTCGTCGCGCTCGACCGCGATCCGGCCGCGCTGGCCGCATTGCTGGCGATTCCCGGCGTCGACGCGCGTGACGCAGATCTCGAGGGCGCGCCCTGGCCGCTGCCGGCCGGCGCTTCGTTCGCGGCCGTGATCGTCACCCATTATCTGCATCGTCCGCTCTGGCCCCATCTGCTCGATGCGGTGGCCCCGGGCGGCGTGCTGATCTACGAAACCTTCGCGCAAGGAAACGAAACGGTCGGCAAACCGTCCAATCCCGCGTTCCTGCTCGCCCCGGGCGAACTGCTGGACGCGGTACGCGACAGCCTGCGGGTGGTCGCGTACGAGGACGGATTCGTCGCCGCGCCGCGCGAGGCGTTCGTGCAGCGCATCTGCGCGATACGCGAGGGCGCGACCCCGACGGCGGGGGCGGGAATTCCACGTTACGAACTGCCCGGCTAATCCGCTACAATCTCAACGTTTACCGGTACATCAATCAATCGCGTTTCATGGCTAACGGCACCCAAGACGGCATTCAAATCCGCGGCAGCATCCCCGCGATCGTCACCCCGATGCTCGAAGACGGCAGTCTCGACCTGCCGGCATTTCGCAAACTGATCGACTGGCACATCGAGGAAGGCACCGACGCACTCGTCGTGGTCGGCACGAGTGGCGAGTCGGCAACGCTCAACGTCGAAGAGCACATCCTGATGATCCGCACGGCGGTCGAGCATGCGGGCAAGCGCATCCCGATCATCGCGGGCGCGGGCGGCAATTCGACCGCCGAGGCGATCGAGCTGACGAAGCACGCGAAGGCCGTCGGCGCCGACGCGACGCTGCAGGTCGTGCCGTACTACAACAAGCCCACGCAGGAAGGGATGTACCGGCACTTCAAGGCGATCGCCGAAGCGGTCGACCTGCCCGTGATCCTGTACAACGTCCCGGGCCGCACGGTCGCCGACATGGCGCACGAGACCACGCTGCGCCTCGCGCAGGTGCCAGGCATCATCGGCGTGAAGGAAGCGACGGGCAACATCGATCGCGCCGCGCACCTGATCAAGGCCGCGCCGAAGCACTTCGCGATCTACAGTGGCGACGATCCCACCGCGATCGCGCTGATGCTGCTCGGCGGTCACGGCAACATCTCGGTGACGGCGAACGTCGCACCGCGCGCGATGAGCGACCTGTGCCGCGCGGCGCTGGCCGGCGATGTCGCGACGGCGCGTGAGCTGCACATGAAGCTGCTGTCGCTGCACAAGAACCTGTTCATCGAGGCGAACCCGATTCCGGTGAAGTGGGCGCTGCAGGCGATGGGCAAGATGCAGGGCGGCATCCGCCTGCCGCTCACGCCGCTCGACGAGCGTTGCCACGATGTCGTGCGTTCGGCCCTCGTCGAGGCCGGCGTCCTCGCCTGATGCGCAAGGCGGCCGCGTCCTGCGGCCGCCGGCTCGACCCCTCATCAACCCGCACCGGCCGGCTCCGTCCGGCGCCGCTCCTGACGAGCGTTCTAGCAAGACGAAGGATTTCATGAAACGTTTCGCCTTTTCCTCTCGCGCCATCCAGGTTTCGGTGGTGGCGCTGGCGCTGGGCACGCTCGCCGGCTGCGATACGCTGAACGACTATCTGGCGCCCGACCGGGTCAACTACAAGAACACGGGTTCGGCGCCGCCGCTCGCGGTGCCGAGCGACCTGAAGCCGGTGCCGACGACCCAGCAGTTCGTCGCACCGCCGAGCAACGCCGGCCTCGGCACGCTGCCGCCGCGGGCGACCACCGCCGCAGGCAATGCGACCGACGGCGTCCCGAGCGCGCAGGATCCGCTCGGCATGCATATCGAGCGCGACGGCGACCGTCGCTGGCTCGTCGTGGACGGGCGCACGCCCGAGCAGCTGTGGCCGATCCTGAAGGAATTCTGGCAGGAGAACGGCTTCTCGCTGAAGACCGATGCGCCGTCGACCGGCATCATGGCCACCGATTGGGCCGAGAACCGTGCGAACATCCCCGATGACTGGTTCCGCCGCACGATCGGCAAGGTCATCGATTTCGCGTACTCGTCCGGCACGCGCGACCGTTTCCGTACGCTCGTGAACCGCACGTCGAACGGCAACACCGACATCTCGATCACGCACAGCGCGATGGAAGAAATGATGGTCGGTCCGCAGGGCGGCACGTCGTCGCGCTGGGAAGAGCGTCCGCGCAACCCGGTGCTCGAGGCCGTGTTCCTGTCGAAGCTGATGCAGAAGTTCGGCCTGAGCGACGCGCAGGCGAAGCAGCTGCTGACCGATGCGCGTCCGGCGACGGCGCCGGCGCAGGTCAGCGACACGAGCAGCGGCGCCGCGACGCTGCAGCTGGCTGAATCGTTCGACCGCGCGTGGCTGCGCGTCGGTCTCGCGCTCGACCGCACCAACTTCGCGGTCGACAATCGCGATCGAGAGAAGGGCCTGTACACGGTCCGCTACGCGAACACGATGGAAGAGCTCAAGCGCGACGGGCTGTTCGGCAAGCTGTTCTACGGTGGCCCGTCGGCGGCCAAGCCGGGCAAGGAATACCTCGTCAACGTGCGCGCGCAGGGCAATGGCGGCACGCAGGTCGCGGTGGTTGACGCGAACGGCCAAGTCGACAACTCGTCGGACGCGCAGCGGATCATTTCGCTGCTGCACGCGCAGCTGAACTGACCGCGTGCGCTTCGCCAGCCTCGGTAGCGGCAGCGAAGGCAATGCGCTGGTCGTCGAGGTCTCGAGCGGCACGACGACCACCCGCGTGCTGCTCGACTGCGGTTTTTCAGCGAAGGAGGTCGAGCGTCGCCTCGGCCGCCTGAATCTCGGCATCGACGATCTCGATGCGATCCTCATCACCCATGAACACAGCGACCACGTCGGCAGCGCGCTGACGCTCGCGCGGCGCGGGTCGCTGCCGCTCTATATGAGCTGGGGCACGGCGCGCGCGGTGGGCGCGGACGAGGCCGATGTCGATCTCCACGTGTTGTGGGGCGACGAGACGGCCGCGATACGCGATCTGGCCGTGATGCCCTATACGGTGCCTCACGACGCGCGGGAACCGCTCCAGTTCGTCTTCATGGACGGTTGCCGCAGGCTCGGCGTGCTGACCGACGTCGGGATGGCCACGCCGCACATCACGGCCGTCCTGAGCGGCTGTGACGCGCTGGTGCTCGAATCCAACCACGATACCGCAATGCTGGCCGGGAGCCGCTATCCGCAGTCGCTGAAGGCGCGGATCGGCGGCAATCATGGCCACCTGAGCAATGATGCCGCCGCCGGCATTCTCGCGTCGCTCGAACGCAGCCGCCTGCAGCATCTGGTCGCGGCACACCTGAGCCAGCAGAACAATCGGCCCGAGCTGGCCCGCCAGGCGTTGGCCGGTGTGCTGGGAACGGACGGGGAGGAGGTGGTCGTGGCCACGCAGGACGCGGGCTTCGACTGGCTGACGCTCGGTTGAGCGGGCGCGCAAGGGGCGCAAGAGGGGCGGGGCGGCATCTTGTCCGGCCCGGCTGCCTGGCCCGGCATGCGGAACCGACAGACATAAAAAAACCGGCCCGAAGGGCCGGTTTTTTTTCAGCTGATGCTGAGGCTTACTGGCTTGCGCCCGAAGCCGGAGCAGCCGTCGCTGCCGAAGCAGCCGACGCCACAGCAGCAGCTGCGTCGCTCGCAGCAGCCGTCGTCGACGAAGCAGCAGCCGAAGCGTCGCTCGCAGCACCAGCAACTGCCGAAGCAGCCGACGAAGCAGCAGCCGAAGCGTCGCTAGCAGCCGACGAAGCAGCTTGATCAGCGCTCTTGTTGCAAGCAGCCAGTGCAACAGCAGCCAACAGGGAAGCTACGAGGAGGGATTTCTTCATGATCACGTCCTTTTATGGTTAAAGGTAAGCAACAGCGCGAAACAATACCGGTAATGTGCTCCAACACCGACCTGGGCCGCTGGTGGAGACGCACTTCTAGAGCGTGAATCTTCCCTACGGCTTGGGCGGAAATTATATGCACTTTCCTATCGACCGTCGACAAATGCGGGGTCAATACGTTGTCTTTCCCATACAGAATTTGATCTGCACGGGCATACGGGGCGACTCACTAAATCCGGTTTCCGACCCGTATCCAGCCCGCACAATACCACTCGTGCAGCAAGGCTGTCATTGAGGGAACCCGGGATAGTGTTACAAACCGTTTCGCCTCCATGTGGCGCAGATTGGCCAGTTCGGGCAGCCATTCGCCGGCTTGCTCGAGCGGTTCTTCCTCGCCATTGATGAAGTACGAGCGCGCGTTATACATCAATGCGGCCCTTCTGTCGAGATACACGCCTCGGCGTGACGCTTGCGTGACGAACGCGGCCTCGGACAGCGGGCGTGCCGGCGGCTCGAATACGACGTTCGATTTCGGTTCGCTCAAGTAGCAGCCGAGGAATTCGGCGACGTCGCGCTTGCGCCAGCGGATCGCATCGACGATCTCGGCGACGCGCTCGACCATCGCCGGCGGCAACTGCGCAGGCGCGTCGACCGCCGGCTGCTTCGGGTCGCGGTAGAGATCGTCGCCGTGCTCGTCACGCAGGCCGCCGCGTTCCGCGAGGTAGTACAGGAATTGCGCGCCCAGTTCCCCGGCGGACGGGGCCCGAAAGCCGATCGAGCAGGTCATGCATTCGCCTTCGGCCACGCCGTCGTGCGCGATGTGCGGCGGCAGGTACAGCATGTCGCCCGGCTCCAGCACCCATTCGTCGCTCGGCTCGAAATGCTCGAGGATCTTCAGCGGCACGTCCGGCTGCAGCGACAGGTCCTTCTGTGCGCCGATGCGCCAGCGGCGCCGGCCCTCGACCTGCAGCAGGAACACGTCGTACGAGTCGAAGTGCGGGCCGACGCCGCCGCCGTCCGTCGCGTACGAAATCATCAGGTCATCGAGGCGCGCGTCCGGGATGAAGCGAAAGCGGTCGAGCAGCGCGCGGGCCGCGTCGACGTGCAGGTCGAGCCCCTGGACGAGCAAGGACCAGGACTTGCGCGAAACGGCAGGCAGCGCGCCCGGCTCGAACGGACCGTGCGCCAGTTGCCACTTGTTACGAAAATGGGTGATCAGTCGCGATTCGGCGTCATAGTCGGCTGCCAGCTCGAACAGTGCATCGCGCGTGACCGGCGGTTTCACGCCGGGGATCGCCTGGCGGATCAGCAGCGGCTTCTTCTGCCAGTAGCGGCGCATGAATTGCGCCGGCGAGAGACCGCCGAGCAGCGGCGTGGGAAGATCGGAGGGCGGCGCGCCGAGCGGGGCGGCAGCGGCATCCCGCGGTTCGGCTTGAGACCGGTTGCGCATCGTATAATGAGACTTGTATTTGGGAGAATTGGATGAAAATCGCAAAAAACACCGTCGTGTCGGTCACTTACAAGCTGTCGGATGCGCAAGGCAATCTGATCGAGGAGAGCGACGAGCCGATGGTCTATCTGCACGGCGGCTATGATGGCACGTTCCCCAAGATCGAGGAACAGCTCGACGGCCACGAGCCCGGTTACCAGGCGCAGATTCAGCTCGAGCCGCAGGACGCGTTCGGCGACTACGATCCCGAGCTCGTGAAGATCGAGCCGCGCGACCGTTTTCCCGAGCCGCTCGAAGTGGGCATGCAGTTCGAAGGCACGCCGGAGGACGGCGACGAGGAAGTGGATTCGCTGATCTACACGGTCACCGACATCGCCGAGGACAAGGTCGTGCTCGACGGTAACCACCCGCTCGCGGGCATGGCGCTGCGTTTCGCGCTCACGGTCAAGGACGTTCGCGAAGCGACCGAGGACGAGATCGAGCATGAGCACGCACACGGCGCGGAAGGCCTCGAAATCGTCGACGAGGACGAAGACGAGGACGGTGACGGCGACACGCCGTCAGGGCGTACCCTGCACTGAACTGGCAGGCAGGCCGGGCGCCGGCCCTGAGGCAGGGGGCGGCGCGGGCCACGAGGCACCGCCCGGCGTCGTGCCGTCGCCTTGCAGCGGCGGCGCGACCGACGACGAGTCGGGCAGTGCCGGCAACGCCGGGATTTCCGGCATCTGAGGCAGCGGGACATCGTCTCGCGGCACGACCGGCAGCGTGGGCGGGATCGGCAGGTTCTTCGGGACGTCCTGCAGGCTCACGTTGAAGATCGTCTGTCGTGCAGGCGATACGCTGACTTTCACCCACTGATTTGCCGGATGACGCGGTCCGATCGCGACGCGCGTCACATTTCCCACCAGCACACCGTCGTCCGCATGCAGCGGGCGATCGATCAGGAAGCCGGTCGCAAGCGGCGCGTTGCTCGCGTGCATCACCAGGATCGGGCCGCGGAAAGTCGCCGCCGCCTTCACCAGCGTTCGTTTCAGCTCACGGAAGCCGTCGCGGATGCGCGGCCGGTTGAAGCGCAACCATGCGAAGCGTTCGGCGCGCTCATAGCGATCGAATTGCGGATCGCCTTCGAAAATCACCACCATGGCGCGCGCTTCGCGCCGTTTCGCATATTCGGCCGCATGATCGATCCAGAAGCCGTTCGCGATGATGCGGTCCTCGAATTCGCCGTTGCGACCGCCGGCCGTCAGGTAGTGATTGTTCGGCGCCGGTGCGTTCAGCGCGACATAGACGACATCGTCGTGCATCCAGCGCGCGTTTTCGCGGTAGGGCCGGAAGCGGGCGACTTCGCTTTCGCGCGTGATCTGCAGCGCGCCGGGGTCGGGCAGCGCCGCGTCGGCAAGCAGCGTCTGGCGCAGGAAGTCCAGGCGTTCGACCGGGTCGTAGCCGCCGCCGGCCGCAGTGTTGCACGTCACCCAGTCGTCATGGCCGGGTATGAACACGAGCGGCACGCGCGACGCGTCCAGGATCGCGCCGCGCTGCGTGTACAGCGAGTCGCGGCACGCTTCCTTCGCGCCCTTGATGTCGCCCGCATAGACGACAAAGGCCAGGTTGCGCTCGCGAGCGATCGATTCGAACAGCCTCTGCGCGGCAGGCTCGTCGGCCGGTACGTCGATCACGCCCGACACGATCGCGAACGAGTAGGGCGGGGCGGCACGCTTGGGCGGTGCCGCGAGCGCGCTGGTCAGTGCCAGCGCGAGCGCCGCCGCGACCAGCGCGGCCGCGGTGCGGGCCGACCGACCCGGCGGGAGGCGTTTATGCGTGCCCGTCGGCATCGTGCGAGCGGACGAGCGTGCGCAGTTCGTACAGCAGGTCGAGCGCTTCGCGCGGCTTGAGGTCGTCGGGATCGATGTCGCGCAGCTTCTCGAGCGCCGGATGCGGGATGTCGGACGGCGCCGGCGCTTCCGCGCATTCGAATTCGTCGGCTGCGGCGGGCGGCGCGCTGAACAGGTCGAGTTGCGGCGTGTGCTGCGTGGCCGACTGCTGTTCGAGATACGCGAGATGCTTGCGCGCGGCGCGGATCACCGGCGCCGGCACGCCCGCGAGTTGCGCAACCTGCAGCCCGTAGCTCTGGTTCGCCGGGCCTTCGTTGACCGCGTGCAGGAACACGATGCCGTGGCCGTGCTCGACGGCCGACAGGTGGACGTTCGCCGCTTGCGGGAATTCGGCCGGCAGTTGCGTCAGCTCGAAGTAGTGCGTCGCGAACAGCGTGTAGCAGCCGTTTTGCGCGAGCAGGTGACGCGCGATGGCCCACGCGAGCGCGAGGCCGTCGAACGTCGACGTGCCGCGGCCGATTTCGTCCATCAGCACGAGGCTTTGCGGCGTCGCGTCGTTGAGGATCGCGGCGGCTTCGGTCATCTCGACCATGAAGGTCGAACGGCCGCCGGCGAGGTCGTCGGCCGCGCCGATCCGCGTGAAGATGCGGTCGATCGGGCCGAAGCACGCCGCCTTCGCGGGCACGTAGCTGCCGACGTATGCCATCAGCGCGATCAGCGCCGTCTGGCGCATGAACGTCGACTTGCCGCCCATGTTCGGGCCGGTGATCAACAGCAGCTTGCGCTCGGCGCCGAACCGGCAGTCGTTTGCGATGAACTGCTCGACCTGGGCTTCGACGACGGGGTGGCGCCCCTGTTCGATCTCGATGCCGATTTCGTCGGTGAAGGCCGGTGCGACCCAGTCGAGCGTGCGGGCACGCTCGGCGAAGGCGGCGAGCACATCGAGCTCCGCGAGCGCCGACGCGACGCGCTGGCACTCGGGAATGAACGGCAGCAGCGCCTGCAGCACGCCGTCGTACAGCGCGCGCTCGCGGGCCAGTGCGCGCTCCTGCGCGGACAGCGCCTTGTCTTCGAAGGTCTTCAGTTCCGGCGTGATGTAGCGCTCGGCATTCTTCAGCGTCTGGCGCCGGCGATAATCGTCGGGCACCTTGTCGGTCTGGCCGCGCGTGACCTCGATGTAGAAGCCGTGCACCTTGTTGTATTCGACGCGCAGGTTCGCGATGCCGGTGCGGGTGCGCTCGCGTGCCTCGAGATCGATGAGGAACTGGCCGCAGTTCTCGGAGATGTCGCGCAGCTCGTCAAGTTCGGCATCGTAGCCGCGCGCGATCACGCCGCCGTCGCGCACCATCGCGGCCGGCTCGGGGGCGATCGCGCTCGTCAGCAGGTCGAGGCATTCGGCGGGCGGTGCGAGCGCCGCGTCGACGCGCGTGAGCGCATCCGCGTTCGCGACGATTGCGCTGATGCGCTCGCGCAGTGCCGGCAGCGCAGCGAATGTGTCGCGCAGGCTCGACAGGTCGCGCGGCCGCGCGGACAGCAGCGCGAGGCGCCCGGTGATCCGCTCGACGTCGGCGATCTGGCGCAGCGCGCTGCGCAGAGCGTCGAGGCTCGCGTTCGCGGGCGCATCGAGCAGTGCGCCGATCGCTTGCTGGCGTGACTGCGCGGCAACCGACGCGCGCGGCGGGTGATGCAGCCAGTGACGCAGCAGGCGGCTGCCCATCGTCGTGCAGCAGGTGTCGAGCAGCGAGTACAGCGTCGGCGATTCGGTGCCGCGCAACGTTTCGGTCAGCTCGAGGTTGCGGCGCGTCGCCGGATCGAGCCCGATGTATTCGGTTTCGTTCTCGACCTTCAGGCTGCGCACGTGACGCAGCTGCTGGCCCTGCGTGGCGGCCGCGTATAGCAGCAGCGCACCCGCCGCGCCGCACGCGCTCGTCAGCGAATGCGCGCCGAAGCCGTCGAGCCCGGCGACGTCGAGCTGGTCGCAGAGGCGCTGCGTGCCCGATGCGATGTCGAAGTGCCACGCCGGCACGCGCTTGATCGCGCCGGCGCCGGCGGGCATCGTGTCGGTTGCGCCGTCCGCCGTCAGGATCTCGGCCGGCCGAATGCGTTCGAGCGCGGCGCCGAGCTGGTCGGGTTCGATTTCGGCGAGCCGCAGCGCGCCGCTCGCGAGGTTCAGCCACGCGAGGCCGATGTTGACCGCGACGCCGCGCTTGTTGTGGCCCGTGCACATCGCGAGCAGGTAGACGTCGTTCTTGTCGGACAGCAGCGCGGCATCGGTCAGCGTGCCGGGCGTGACGACGCGCACGACCTTGCGCTCGACCGGCCCCTTCGACGTGGCCGGGTCGCCGATCTGCTCGCAGATCGCGACCGATTCGCCCATCTTCACGAGCTTCGCCAGATACTGTTCGACCGCGTGATGCGGGACGCCGGCCATCTTGATCGGCGTGCCGGCCGATGCACCGCGTTGCGTGAGGGTCAGGTCGAGCAGGCGCGCGGCCTTCTCAGCGTCTTCGAAGAACAGCTCGTAGAAGTCGCCCATCCGGTAGAAGACGAGCGTGTCGGGGTGATCGGCCTTGATGCGCAGGTACTGCTGCATCATCGGAGTGTGGCCAGCAAAGGCCTCGGGCGACAGCGTGGTCATAGATCCGGCGTAAAGTTGTTGCTTGAGTTGCCCGAGTTTACCAGTGGCTTCGGTACGCAAGCGCGAAGTTCGCCGTTCGGCCAGTTGCCGGAGTTCGCGATCGACGGCCGTCGGCTCGATCGGGCGATTCGACCTCGTTGCCGGGCAGGCATTGAAAAGCCGGCGTCACTCGGCGCACGAATCGTCGTGCGCCGAGCCTCGCCGGCGAATCATCAGGACGCGTGCGCCGACATCAGATCGAGCGCCACCGCCTGCGCGACTTCGACGCCGTCGATGGCGGCCGAATAAATGCCACCCGCGTACCCGGCGCCTTCGCCGGCCGGATACAGTCCTTCGACGTTTACGCTCTGGTAATCGTCCTTGCGCCGGATCCGGATCGGCGACGACGTGCGCGTCTCCACGCCGGTGAGCACCGCATCGTGCATCGCGAAGCCGGCGATCTTCCTGTCGATCTGCGGCAGCGCTTCACGAATGGCTTCGATCACGTAGTCGGGGAGCGCGGTGCTGAGGTCGGTCGGGCGCACGCCCGGCTTGTACGACGGCACCACGGAGCCCAGCGACGTCGACGGCCGGCCCGCGATGAAATCGCCGACCAGCTGGCCCGGCGCGCTGTAATCGCTGCCACCCAGTTCGAACGCGCGCTCTTCCCACTTGCGCTGGAATGCGATGCCCGCAAGCGGGCCGCCCGGATAGTCTTCCGGCGTGATGCCGACGACGATGCCCGCGTTCGCGTTGCGCTCGGCGCGGGAATACTGGCTCATGCCGTTGGTGACCACGCGGCCCGGCTCGGAGGTTGCTGCGACCACCGTGCCGCCCGGGCACATGCAGAAGCTGTAGACCGCGCGTCCATTGCTGCAGTGGTGAACCACCTTGTAGTCGGCCGCACCGAGTTGCTTGTGGCCCGCGAACTTGCCGAAGCGGCTGCGATCGATCAGCCCCTGCGGATGCTCGATCCGGAAGCCCAGCGAGAACGGCTTCGCTTCGACGTAGACGCCGCGCTCGTGCAGCATCTGGAACGTGTCGCGCGCGCTGTGGCCCACGGCCAGCACGACGTGATCGCAGCGCAGCGTTTCGCCGTTCGACAGCGTCAGCGAGCGCACCTTGCCCTGATCGATCTCGATGTCCTCGACCCGGGTTTCGAAGCGTACTTCACCGCCCAGTTCGTGGATCGTCGCGCGCATCTTTTCCACCATGCTGACGAGGCGGAACGTGCCGATGTGCGGCCGGCTCAGATACAGGATGTCTTCCGGTGCGCCGGCCTTGACGAATTCGTCGAGCACCTTGCGACCGTAGTGGTGCGGATCCTTGATCTGGCTGTACAGCTTGCCATCCGAAAACGTCCCGGCCCCGCCTTCGCCGAACTGCACGTTGGACTCGGGATTGAGGACGCTTTTGCGCCACAGGCCGAAGGTGTCCTTGGTGCGCTCGCGCACGGCCTTGCCGCGTTCGAGGATGATGGGGCGGAAACCCATCTGGGCGAGAATCAGGCCCGCAAACAGACCGCACGGCCCCATGCCGATGACGACCGGGCGCAGGAAATTGCCGTGCTCCGGCGCCTTCGCGACGAAGTGGTACGCCATGTCGGGCGTCACGCCGCAATGCGGCGTGCCGGCGAGTTGCGGAAGCACGGCCGCTTCGTCCTTGAGCTCGACATCGACGATATACGTGAGCTTGATGTCGGAGCGCTTGCGCGCATCGTGCGCACGGCGGAACACCGTGTAACGGAGGAGCCCGTCTGCTGCCACGCCAAGCTCCTTGAGGCGCGCGTGAATCGCGGCTTCGAGGGCGCTCTCGGGGTGGTCGAGCGGGAGTTTAAGTTCGCTTAGCCGTAACATGAATATTCGGATACGGTCGCCACGAGGTCGTGGCGGTGTTGAGACGGGCGGTGGCCGGCGCTGGCGGCATGTGCTGCCTGGGCATCCCCGAAGCCGATTATTCGGCATCGGAAAGCGCGGTACCCGCGGCGATACACCGGCAGGCCGGACCACTCGGGCAAAGTCAGGACGGGCGCCTGAGGCAACCCCTGCATAAAGAAGCTTACTTCGCCTCCCGGACAACCGGAAGGCAACGCGCGCTCCATCATGACGATGCAGGCGAGTGGTGGATGCGAAAGCCGCGCCGTGCGGGCGCGGCCCGGACTTACTCCGCTGCCGGATGCACGCGGCTGTAGCGGTTCAGGATCGGGATCATCTGCGCGTAGATCTTCGGGTTCGCCGCGACGATCTCATGGCGATGCAGGAAGTCGGCATCGCCCGTGTAGTTGCCGACGAGGCCGCCGGCTTCGGTGATCAGCAGGCTGCCTGCCGCCATGTCCCACACGTTGATGCCTTGCTCGAAGAACGCGTCGAGACGGCCGGCCGCGACATTCGCGAGGTCGAGCGCGGCCGCGCCCGGACGGCGCAGGCCCGTGCAGGCCTGCGTCATTTCGGTGAACAGGCGCGCGTACGCGTCGAGGCCGTCCTTCTCGCGGAACGGGAAGCCCGTGCCGACCAGCGCGTCCGCGAGGCGGTCGCGACGGCCGACGCGGATGCGGCGGTCGTTCAGGTACGCACCGCGGCCGCGGGTGGCCGTGAACAGGTCGTTCTTGTTCGGATCGTAGACGACGGCCTGCGTGACGATACCCTTGTGCTCGAGCGCGATCGACACGCAGTAGTACGGGAAGCCGTGGATGAAGTTGGTGGTGCCGTCAAGCGGATCGATGATCCACTTGAATTCGGATTCGTTCTCTGATTCGCCCGATTCTTCCGCGAGGATCGCGTGGTCGGGGTAGGCGGTCTTCAGCGTCTCGATGATCGCCTCTTCGGCGGCCTTGTCCACTTCGGTGACGAAGTCGTTCTGCTGCTTCTTGCGGATCTCGATCAGGTCGAGGTCGAGGGACGCACGGTTGATGATCTGTCCGGCGCGGCGCGCAGCCTTGACAGCAATGTTGAGCATGGGATGCATGAGCCTGGATCCTGTAGCCGGCGGCAGGGGCCGCCACGAAGTGGAACATGCCGCCTGGAACGGCGCAAACGTGCCGGGCGGGATGAGACGCGAATTGACAAAGAGCGGGGTACGACCCGCGCCGCACGGGATGCGACGCGTAAACACATGATTTTACCCGATTTTAGAGAGTTTCAGGTGCCCGGAATACGGGGAAACCCCCACTGGCCGTCCGGACGAGTGGGTTTGTCGGGGCGATGGCGATACCATACTGCCATTCCGATGAACCGAGTCGTATGTAGTGGAAACTCCGCAGAACCCCGCCGCGCCGTCCGAACCGGGCGCGGTCATGTCCCGGCTGCCGTCCGGCGGCTTCACGTCCACCCGTTTCGTGCTCGTCGAGCCGAGCCATCCCGGTAATGTCGGGGCGGCTGCCCGCGCGCTGAAGACGATGGGCTTCTCCAGGCTCGTGCTGGTCGCGCCGCGTGTGCCGCACGTGCAGAGCGACCCCGAGGCGATCGCGATGGCGAGCGGCGCCGACGACGTGCTGGCGTCCGCGCATGTCGTGCCCACGCTCGGCGACGCGCTGTCCGGCGTCCACTGGTCGATCGCGCTGACCGCACGCACGCGCGAATATGGGCCGCCGCGCCTTGCGCCGCGCGCGGCCGCCGAGCAGGCGTGCACGCAGGTCGGCACCGGCGATATCGCGCTCGTGTTCGGCAACGAGCGCACCGGCCTCGCGAACGAGCACGTCGAGCAGTGCAGCGCGCTCGCGCACATTCCCGCGAATCCGGCCTACAGCTCGTTGAACCTCGCGCAGGCCATCCAGGTGCTCGCGTACGAGTTGCGTGTCGCGTTCCTGGAGCAGGGGAGCGAGCCGCACCTGGCGCAGGCCGAGGTCGGCACGCTTGCGCAGAGCGACGAGATCGAGCGGATGTACGCACACCTCGAGAACGCGCTGATCGCGCTCGATTTCCTCGATCCGCGCAATCCGAAGAAGCTGATGCCGCGTCTGCGGCGCCTGTTCGCGCGCACGGGCCTCGAGCGCGAGGAAGTCAATATCTTGCGCGGCATCGCGAAGCACATCCTGCTGAAGTCCGGTACGCCCGACGGTGACGCATAAGCGGTCGGTGCCCGGCTGCCCGGCGCTCAGGCGTTCGGCTGCTGCGTTTTCGCCTGCGCGGCCGCGTTGCATCGGCCGTTGGATGGCCGCGCCCCGACCGGCGTGAATCCATTGACAGGTTGCGTCACTCAGCGGGAACAGGCGTCCCGCGCGAATACCCGTGCCGCCGGCGGGGTGAACGGGCGACGTTGTGCGGGCGTGCGCGAGTGGCCCTACAATCGCCGGACGTCATAAGCAAATTACCCGGCACGATAACGGCCGGCCCTTTCCCCCAGCCCAGACCAGATCATGTTTACTAGACTGCGCGAAGACGTTGCGACGATTCGCGAGCGGGATCCCGCCGCTCGCAGTGCCTGGGAAGTGCTGACCTGTTATCCGGGGCTGCACGCGCTCGTGCTGCATCGTTTCGCGCACGCGTGCTGGCGTGCGAAACGCTACTGGCTTGCACGTTTCGCATCGCAGGCCGGACGTTTCCTGACGGGGATCGAGATTCACCCCGGCGCGACGATCGGCCGGCGTGTGTTCATCGATCACGGGATGGGTGTCGTGATCGGAGAGACCGCGATCATCGGCGACGACTGCACGATCTATCAGGGCGTGACGCTCGGCGGCACGTCGCTCACGCGCGGCGCGAAGCGCCACCCGACGCTCGAGGCCGGCGTGATCGTTGGCGCGGGCGCGAAGGTGCTCGGCGGTTTCACGGTCGGCGCAGGCGCGAAGATCGGTTCGAACGCGGTCGTCGTGAAGCCGGTGCCGGCAGGCGGCACCGCAGTCGGCAACCCGGCACGCATCGTGATGCCGGCGCAGCCGAAGCCGCAGCCCGAGCGCGCCGCGTTCTGCGCGTACGGGATCACGCCGAACGCGGACGACCCGATGTCGCTCGCGATTCACGGGCTGATCGATCATGCGGCGAAGGAAAGCCGGCGCGTCGACGAGATCGTCGCGGCGCTCGAGCAACTCGGCACGCATCTGGAAACGTTGCAGGGTGCGGACGCGGCCCGTCTCGACCTGCGCCGGCTGTCGGCGGTGCTGGAAGGCAAGGCGGTCGAGCGCCAGTCGTAACCCGGCCGCGCCGATCGCGTCAGTCGAGCGGCATCGCGTGGATGCCTTCGGCGTCGACGCGCAGATAGCCGCCACGCCGCGTGCCGTGGTCGAGATCCCAGTCGGGCAGCACCCACCGAATCCCGCCCGGTTCGAGGTGGCGCGCGGGGCGATGCGTGTGGCCGTGAATGATCACGCTGGCGCGGCTCTTCCTGAACAGCGCGGCCACGCCTTCGCGCGTGACGTCGTAGATCGCCGAAACCGGGCGCATCCGGCCCGCTTCGCTGTTCGAGCGCATCCGCTGCGCGAGGGCGCGGCGCCAGCGGAACGGCCAGGCGAGAAACAGCCACTGCGCGACGCGATTGCGCGCAAACCGGCGGAATATCTGATAGCCGCGATCGGCCGTGCATTGCGCATCGCCATGGGCGAGCACGATCCGCTGGCCGAACGCCATGATCAGCGCCGGATCGGGCAACAGCATCGCGCCGGCCGCCTTCATGAAGCGCCGGCCAAGCAGGAAATCGCGGTTGCCGTGCATCACGTAGAGCGCGATGCCTCGCTCCGAGAACGTATGCATCAGCGCGGCCATGCGTGCCGCGAACGGATCGTCGTCGAGCACGTCGTCGCCGATCCAGTATTCGAACAGGTCGCCGAGGATGAACACCGAGTCGGCGCTGTCGGCCGTGTATTTCACGAAATGCTCGAACGCGGCCACCGTCTTCGGAATCGCCTCGCTCAGGTGCAGATCGGAGAGAAACAGGAACGGGCGTGCGGCTTGCGCATATTCGCGCTCGCCCGGCACGCCCGCGGAGACGCTTCGCGGCGGACTCTCCTGCAACATCGAAGTGCCTCCGTAACAACCGTGCGTCAGACCACCACGGCCTTTTCGATCACGACGTCGTCGGCCGGCACGTCCTGGTGGAAGCCGGCGTTGCCCGTCTTGACGCCCTTGATCTTGTCGACCACGTCCTGGCCTTCGACGACCTTGCCGAACACCGCGTAGCCCCAGCCCTGCGGCGTCGGCGACGAGTGGTTCAGGAAGTCGTTGTCGTTCACGTTGATGAAGAACTGTGCGGTCGCCGAATGCGGATCGTTCGTGCGCGCCATCGCGATCGTGTAGTTGTCGTTCTTCAGGCCGTTGTTCGCTTCGTTGTCGATCGGCGCGTCGGTCGGCTTCTGCTTCAGGCCCGGCTCGAAGCCACCGCCCTGAATCATGAAGCCGTTGATCACGCGGTGGAACACCGTGCCGTCATAGTGGCCCTTCTTCACGTAGTTGAGGAAGTTCTCGACCGTCTTCGGTGCCTTCGCGGCGTCCAGCTCGAGCTTGATCACGCCGTGGTTCGTGTGCAGTTCAACCATGATGAATTCCTTCGGTAAGGCGGTTTAAATGGACGCGCGGCCGGTCGTGCGACGCGGCCGCGTGTGTCGCCGGACGTGCCGGCAGGTGCTTATTTCGAGACGATGCTGGCCGATTCGATCACGACCGGCTGGGCCGGCACGTCCTGCATCGGGCCGCGCGAGGTCGTTGCCACGCCTTCGATCTTCTTCACGACGTCGAGGCCCGACACGACCTTGCCGAACACCGCATAGCCGTTGCCGTCCGGGTTCGGGTAGTCGAGGCCGCTGTTGTCGACCGTATTGATGAAGAACTGCGCGGTGGCCGAGTTCGGATCGCTGGTACGCGCCATCGCGATCGTGCCCGTCAGGTTCTTCAGACCATTGCGGCTTTCCAGCGGGATCGGCGCGCGGGTCGGCTTCTCCTCGAAGTTGGTCTTGTAGCCGCCGCCCTGGATCATGAAGCCCTTGATCACGCGATGGAAGATCGTGCCGTTGTACTGGCCGGCCTTCACGTAATCGAGGAAGTTGGCGACGGACTTCGGTGCCTTCTCCGGGTAGAGCTCGACGCGGATGTCGCCCTGCGAGGTCTTCAGCTGCACGACGGGATGCGCGGTAGCCGATTGCGCGAAAGCAGGCGCGGTCGCGAGAAGGGCGGCGCCGCCAAGCGCCAGCAACAGACGTTTCATTGCGATCCTCAGGTTGGGAGGGAAGGGAGATTGCGCCGCTCGCTTACTGCGACGGCGCGACGTACGGCGCCGTCAGCGCACCCGACGGACCGTTGAACTGGAACGTCGGCGACATCGGCAGCGTGGTGGTGCTCACGTTCGCGGCGGCGCGATCGGTGTATGCGCGCGTGGCCGGCGTGACGGCGCGCGCGTTGGCTGCGGCCTTCGGCGGCGACACGATCTTCTGCAGGTCGGCGAGGCGCTGCGCGGTCGCGCCGCTCGTGCGGCCGAGCGATTGCGCGCGCTTGTACGATTCGGCTGCGAGGCGCAGGTAGAGGTCGCCGAGGTTCTCGTACGCGAGCGAGTAGCTCGGGTTCGATTGCGTCGCGGTGACGAGCGCGCTGCGCGCTTCGTCGTAGCGGCCGTGCTTCGCGTAGAGCGCCGCGAGGTTGTTGTACGGTTCGGGCAGTTCGGGGAAGGCCTGCGTGATCGCGACGAACTGCTGGATCGCGTCATCGTCGCGGTTCAGGCGGGCGAGCACGGTGCCGCGCTTGAACTGCGCCTGTACGTCGTGCGGATTCGCCGCGATGCGCGCGTCGAGTTGCGCGAGCGCCTGCTTCCACTGCTTGCCGGCGATCGACGCGTCGATTTCGGGCGTGCCGTCGGCGGTGGCCGGGGCCTTTTGCGCATGTGCCGCGGGGGCCGCGAAAAGCGTCAGCGCGACGCCCATGACGGCGGTCGCAACGAGGGTCGCAGCGCTCGGCGCGCGGCCGCGATGAGGTTTCATAGGCGTAAATCGGAATGTTATACTCCGAGCCATTCTAACAAAACGTCTGCGCGTTCCGGCGAGCGGCAGACAGTCTTTCTTTGCCTCTCGTGGCCGTCACCGCTGTGCTTGCAGCCTGACCGCCCCATGTGATATCGAGGACGCCCGGCGTCGTGCCGCGGCAGGTGGTCCGTCCGTTTCGCATGCAGGGCGAGCTTCGCCAGGGCGGTTTCCTTCGGCTCACGGTTCATCTCTATGGAATCACTGCGCATCTACAACACGCTCGCGCGTGACAAGCAAGTTTTCGTGCCGCGCCAGTCCGGCGAAGTGCGGATGTACGTATGCGGGATCACCGTCTACGACTATTGTCACGTGGGCCACGCGCGCATGCTGGTCGTGTTCGATCTCGTCCAGCGCTGGCTGCGTGCGATCGGCTATCGGGTCACGTACGTGCGCAACATCACCGACATCGACGACAAGATCATCCGCCGTGCGGTCGAGAACGGCGAGACGATCAAGTCGCTGACCGACCGGTTCATCGGCGCGATGCACGAGGATGAAGCCGCGCTTGGCATCCAGCGGCCCGACATCGAGCCGCGCGCGACGCAGTTCATTGCGCAGATGCTCGGGATGATCGAGAAGCTCGAGACGAACGGCTACGCGTACCAGGCGACCGACGGCGACGTCAATTATTCGGTACGCAAGTTCGCGAACTACGGGAAGCTGTCGGGCAAGTCGCTCGACGACCTGCGCGCGGGCGAGCGCGTCGCCGCGAATGACGCGAAGGAAGATCCGCTCGATTTCGTGCTGTGGAAACGCGCGAAGGCGGAAGATCCGGAAGGCGCGTCGTGGACATCGAAGTACGGGATGGGCCGGCCGGGCTGGCACATCGAGTGCTCCGCGATGGGCTGCACGCTGCTCGGCGAGCATTTCGACATCCACGGCGGCGGGCAGGACCTGCAATTCCCGCACCACGAGAACGAGATCGCGCAGAGCGAAGGCGCGACCGGCCAGACGTTCGTCAATTACTGGATGCACAACGGCTTCGTGCAGGTCGACAACGAGAAGATGTCGAAATCGCTCGGCAACTTCTTCACGATCCGCGAAGTGCTCGAGCGGTACGACGCCGAGGTCATGCGCTTCTTCATCGTGCGCACGCATTACCGGTCGCCGCTCAACTACAGCGACGTGCATCTCGACGATGCGCGCGCGTCGCTCACGCGCTTGTACACGGCGCTGAAGGATGTCGAGCCCGACACGCTCGCGCTCGACTGGAACGAGCCGCATGCGCAGCGTTTCGCGGCCGCGATGAACGACGACATCAACACGCCGGTCGCGGTGGCGACGCTGTTCGAGCTGGCCGGCGAGGTCAATCGCACGCGCGATGCGTCGCTCGCGCGGCAACTGAAGCAGTTGGCGGGCCTGCTGGGCCTGCTCGGCCGCGAACCGCGCACGTTCCTGCAGCAGGGCACTGGTGCCGCGCAGGCAGGCGGGCTCGCAGCCGACGAAATCGAAGCGAAGATCGCCGCGCGCGTCGCGGCGAAGCAAGCGAAGAACTATGCCGAAGCGGACCGGATTCGGGCGGAGCTGCTCGACGCCGGCATCGCACTTGAAGACAAACCGGGCGGATCGACCGAATGGCGTCGCGTATGAGCGCGGTGCGTTCCACTGACCGATCCGTCAGGTAGGAGGCAAGATGGCAACGGCCAGAAAAGCGCCGGTCGGGCGTGCGACTCCGGTCGCCGTGCGTCCGGCAGCCAAGCGCGCGCCAGCGGCGAAGGCGGACGCGACGCGCGCCGCGCCGAACGGCGCGCTCAACGGTCATGCGAAGCCCGCGCGCGCGAAGGGCGCGGAAGCGGCGCAGCCGGAGGTCGCGATGGCGGCCGTCGACGCGGCCCGCAAGGTGCGTACGTCCGATGCGGCAGCCGACGGCGCCGGTGGCGTCGTGCGTCCCGCATACTGGGATAAAGCGTGCGCCGATCTCGTCAAGCGCGACCGCATCCTGAAGAAGCTGATTCCGAAGTTCGGCCCCGCGCATCTCGTGAAGCGCGGTGACCCGTTCGTCACGCTCGCGCGTTCGGTCGTCGGTCAGCAGATCTCGGTGCCGTCCGCGCAAGCGCTGTGGGCGCGCATCGAAGATGCGTGTCCGAAACTCGCACCGCAGCCGGTCATCCGGCTCGGCGCGGACAAGCTGATCGCGTGCGGACTGTCGAAGCGCAAGACGGAATACATTCTCGATCTCGCGCAACACTTCGTGTCCGGCGCGCTGCACGTCGACAAATGGACGTCGATGCACGATGAGGACGTGATCGCGGAACTCACGCAGATCCGCGGCATCAGTCGCTGGACGGCCGAGATGTTCCTGATCTTCAACCTGTCGCGGCCGGACGTGCTGCCGCTCGACGATCCGGGCCTGATCCGCGCGATCAGCGTCAATTACTTCAGCGGAGAGCCCGTCACGCGCAGCGAAGCGCGCGAAGTGGCTGCCAACTGGGAACCGTGGCGTACCGTTGCGACCTGGTACATGTGGCGCAGCCTCGACGCGCCTGACGCCGATTGATGGCTATCGGGTTTTAAACATCAATAGTTGATAGCCGATCTTGCACATCGCCCGCGCGGGTAGAATACGCGCTGCCGCAAGACCCAAGGATTCGAACACATGAAGACCACGTTTCTGGATTTCGAACAGCCGATCGCCGAACTCGAGGCCAAGATCGAAGAGCTGCGATTCGTGCAGGACGACTCGGCTGTCGATATTTCGGAAGAAATCGAGCGGCTGTCGAAGAAAAGCCAGCAACTGACGAAGGACCTCTACGCGAACCTGTCGCCGTGGCAGGTCTCGCAGATCGCGCGGCATCCGCAGCGTCCGTACACGCTCGATTACGTTGCGGAACTGTTCACCGATTTTCACGAACTGCATGGCGACCGCGCATTTGCGGACGACCTGTCGATCGTCGGCGGTCTCGCGCGCTTCGGCGGCCATCCGTGCATGGTGATCGGCCACCAGAAGGGCCGCGACACGAAAGAGCGCGCGGCGCGCAACTTCGGGATGCCGCGCCCGGAAGGCTATCGCAAGGCCGAGCGCCTGATGCGTCTCGCCGAGAAGTTCGGGCTGCCGATCTTCACGTTCGTCGATACGCCGGGCGCATACCCGGGCATCGGCGCGGAAGAGCGCGGGCAGTCGGAAGCGATCGGCCGCAACCTGTACGTGATGGCCGAACTGAAGACGCCGATCATCACGACCGTGATCGGCGAAGGCGGTTCGGGCGGCGCGCTCGCGATCGCCGTGGCCGACACCGTGATGATGCTGCAGTTCTCGACCTACTCGGTGATTTCGCCGGAAGGCTGTGCGTCGATTCTGTGGAAGAGCGCAGCGAAGGCGCCCGAGGCCGCGGAAGCCCTGGGCCTGACCGCCCATCGCCTGAAGGCGCTCGGCCTGATCGACAAGATCATCAACGAGCCGCTTGGCGGCGCGCACCGCGATCCGAAGGGCATGGCCGCATTGCTGCGCCGCGCGCTCGCCGATTCGCTGCGCCAGTTCCAGGGCATGAGCATCGATGCGCTGCGCGAGCGCCGCTTCGAGCGCCTGATGGCCTACGGCAAGTTCAAGGAAACCACGCCCGGCGCATGACCGGCGTGTTCACATCGCGCGCCGTCCGGCGCGTGTCCGTCTCGTGATCCCCCCGACCGAATTCTCCGCCGACCGCGTCGTACTCGATGCGGTCGGCGTTGCGCTTGCCGATCTGCCGGCGGATGCGCGCATCGCGATCGCATACAGCGGCGGCCTCGACTCGACGGTGCTGCTCGACGCGGCCGTGCGCGTCGCGGGCGCGGCGCGCTGCGTCGCGCTGCATGTGCATCACGGCTTGAGCGCGAACGCCGACGCATGGGTCGCGCACGCGCGCGCGACGGCAGAGCGACTCGGCGTCGCGTTCGAATCGGAGCGTGTCGACGTGCCGCGCGACAGCGGCCTCGGCATTGAGGCGACCGCGCGCGAGCGCCGATATGCGGCGCTCGATGCGATGTGCGAGCGCCACGGCGTGGCGGCGCTCTGGGTCGCACAGCATGCGGACGACCAGGCCGAGACCGTGCTGCTGCAGTTGTTGCGCGGTGCAGGAATCGCGGGTCTGGCCGCGATGGCGCCGCGCTATCGCCCTGACGGCGCGAGCGTCGAGCGCGTGCGTCCGCTGCTGCGCTTGTTGCGTGCGCAACTGGAACGCTATGCGGTGCAGCACGAGCTCGCGTGGATCGACGACGAATCGAACGGCGACACGCGCTATGCGCGCAATGCATTGCGTATCGACGTGCTGCCGCCGCTCGCCGTGCATTTCCCCGGCTTTCGCGATGCGCTGGGCCGTGCGGCCCAGCATGCGGCCGCCGCGCAGCGGCTGCTCGACGATCTGGCCGAACTGGATTTCGCCGGTGCCGCGCGCGACGACGGCCGCGCGCTGTCGCGCGATGCGCTGGTCGCATTCGACGACACGCGCGGCGCGAACCTGCTGCGGTTCTGGATGCGCCGGCTCGGCTTGCCCGGCGCGTCGGCAGGCCGGCTCGCGAACATGATGCGGCAACTGCGTGCTGCGCACGACGCGCACGCGCTGCGGGTCGATCACGCGGGACAATGCCTGCGGCTCTATCGCGATACCGTGTACTGGGAGGCGGGCGGCAGCGCCGAGCCGGCCGACGACGGTACCGGAACGCCGCATCCCGAGTCTTCACTTGTATGGGACGGACAGGAAGTCTGGCATGTGCCGGCGTGGCGCGGCACGTTCGTGTTCGCGCCGGCCGAGGCAGGAAGCGACGGGGCGGTGCCGGAGGCGCTGCTGCGCGGCGCGCCGCTCGCCACGCGGGCTCGTGCGGGCGGCGAGCGGCTGCGTACGTCGCCCGGCGGGCCGGGGCGCACGCTGAAGAATCTGTTTCAGGAGCGTGGCGTGCCGGCCTGGCAGCGCGACGTGCCGCTGCTATTCGCGGGCGACCGGCTCGTGTACGTGCCGCGGCTCGGCGTGAATCATGGCGACGGGCTTTCCGGCGACGGGCTATCCGGCGACGGCGGATGGCGCCGGATCGAATGGCGTCCCGACCTGTTGATCGCGTAGCGGCGGCCCGCTTCCGGCGAGATGATCGCGCGCCGGTTTTCACCATTTGGTAAACGGCGCCGGAACGCTCGCCAAACCGGCGAGCGGCTTGTCAAGCGGGCCTCTATCGGGTACGCTCGGTCGTTTGCTCGGCTCGATTTTTGAGCGTTTTGTGCAGGTTTTCCGCGTGACGTACCCGGTTTGCGCGGCCTGATCGGCCTTCCGGGCAAAATCCGTCACGCTTGCGTGTTGCGTCCCAGCCGTCCCCCTCGTCGTCCGTCCACAGCCACAAGCCGCGTGACCGAACGGCAACGCGGCCTGCCCAGCGCACCCGTGCGGTTTCTCCTCCAGTTCAGAACGACAATGGCACTCATCGTACACAAATACGGCGGCACTTCGATGGGCTCGGTCGAGCGCATCAAGAACGTCGCGAAACGCGTCGCAAAATGGCATCAGGCCGGGCACCAGATGGTGGTCGTGCCGTCCGCGATGTCCGGCGAAACCAACCGTCTGCTCGGTCTCGCGAAAGAGATTTCGAGCCAGCCGAGCCCGCGTGAGCTCGACATGATCGCGTCGACCGGCGAGCAGGTCAGCGTCGGCCTGCTGTCGATCGCGCTGCAGGAAATCGGCGTCGAAGCCGTGAGTTATGCCGGCTGGCAAGTGCCGATCAAGACGGACAGCGCGTTCACGAAGGCGCGTATCCACTCGATCGACGACGAGCGCGTGAAGGCCGATCTGAACGCAGGCAAGGTCGTGATCATCACGGGCTTCCAGGGCGTTGATCCGGACGGCCACATCACGACGCTGGGCCGTGGCGGCTCGGACACGTCGGCGGTGGCGGTCGCGGCCGCGCTGGATGCCGAAGAGTGCCTGATTTACACGGACGTCGACGGCGTCTACACGACCGACCCGCGCGTGGTCGAAGAGGCGCGACGCCTCGACCGCGTGACGTTCGAGGAAATGCTGGAAATGGCCAGCCTCGGCTCGAAGGTCCTGCAGATCCGCTCGGTCGAATTCGCCGGCAAATACCAGGTGAAGACGCGTGTGCTGTCGAGCCTGACCGATCCGCTGATTGCGCTCGACGAAGAAATGCGCTCGGGCACCCTGATTACTTTTGAAGAAGACGAGACCATGGAAAAGGCAGTCATTTCCGGCATCGCGTTCCAGCGCGACGAAGCACGCATTGCGGTGATGGGTGTGCCCGACAAGCCGGGCATCGCGTATCAAATCCTCGGCCCGGTCGCCGACGCGAACGTCGACGTCGACATGATCATCCAGAACCAGAGCGTCGAAGGCAAGACCGACTTCACGTTCACGGTCGGTCGCGGCGATTACCAGAAGGCGATGGACATCCTCACCAACCAGGTGCAGGGCCATGTGAGCGCCGAGCGCGTGCAGGGCGACCCGAAGGTGTCGAAGGTGTCGGTCGTCGGCGTCGGCATGCGTTCGCACGTGGGCGTCGCGAGCAAGATGTTCCGCACGCTGTCGGAAGAGGGCATCAACATCCAGATGATCTCGACGTCCGAAATCAAGATTTCGGTGCTGATTGACGAGAAATATATGGAGTTGGCCGTCCGCGCGCTGCACAAGGCATTCGAACTCGACCAGGCAGCGTGAATTTTTTGTGATGCATTGAAGAAAATGCATCACGGAAATTGACGGGCGGTTCGAAACCCTATATTATTTCGTTCTCGTCGCACTGCCTCCCTGGTGCGAGCGAAAGTTTGGGAGACGTGGCCGAGAGGTCGAAGGCACTCCCCTGCTAAGGGAGCATCTGGGCCAAAACCTGGATCGAGGGTTCGAATCCCTCCGTCTCCGCCAAAAGCGGTGACAAAGCCCCGCAAGTTCTCGGACTTGCGGGGCTTTTTCTTTTTTGGTTCTTTTCCTCGCTCCCTTTCCTGACTTGCCCTCGGTGCCACGCTTCGTCCGGACAGCCAATCAATGCTCAACGCGAGCGACGAGCATGCGCTAAATAGGCGTATCCTCCCGCGCGGCTCACGTTGGAGTTCCGGCGGGCATGCATTCCGTACGGACCATCCTTTCGTATCGACCTGTCGACGGGTTCGTCGACAATCACGAGCGTTATGCGCGGGGCTGCGGCTACCGGCACGCGATCGTCGACGGCACGCACGTGTACGGCGGGCGCCAGCAGGTGATTCACAAGACCCACGCGATCAACGCGCAGCTCGTCGCGATGGAGCCGGGCGTATTGCTGCTCGCACTCGTCGACGATGCGGCGCGCGTTTGGCAGGGCGAGCAGCCGCGGGCGATGGACGGCTGGCGGGCCGCGCAGCAACGAACGTGCGAGCCCGCGCGGCACCTGAACCCCGCGCGCAGGCATCGCGTTCGGGAGCTTGCACACGTCGCACATTGGCGGTTACGGCGATGTTCACGAAGAGAACTTCGTTCGCTACTGCACGCGACACGGCTATGCGTACCACGCGTATCGCGCCCGCCCGCGTTCCTGCCTGCCGGCGTCAATGCGAACCGGGCGAAAATTCCCCGCGCAACACAACCACTATCGTGCGGTGACGATGCGCGTGTGGGACAGGCTGAGCCATCAGCGTCAGCTGAATACGCTGCGGCCCGTGTTGCCAATCGCGGCAATCGGCATTCATTGAAATAAAAACGAAAGGTTATATGTAAGGATCGAATCGCTTTCATTCATCGATCCCCACATTCTGTTCTTGCGCATCGAAGCATCGATTTTTTGGAAAAAATGCGGCATCGCACCGATTCGAGCGATCGACGTCGCTTCGTAATACAAAAAATTACTCATAGAAATCAGATGTCTATCGGTATGCAGCGAAACGAGGATCTGTTGCGATGCAAAAAATAATCAATCGCCTTATGCTGGTTAACCCGATTGCGCTTGAGCGGCGTCAAGTTTTGCCCTGATTCCGCTTTACATTTTGCCAACATTGACGATCCACGAAATCTATCTGTCGATTTGATTTCGTTCCCTTCGTCACGCCTGTTCCCGATGCAGTGCGCGACTCTCTCAAGGCCTGTTGACATGCATGATTTCCCTTTCCTGAGCCTGGCGATCTGGGTTCCGATCCTGTTCGGCGCGTGCCTGCTGCGCGCCGGCTCCGACCGTCATCCGCATCGCACGAGACTGATCGCGCTCGTCGGCGCACTGGCGGGGCTGGCGGCGGTCGTGCCGCTCGTCGCCGGATTCGATTCGCACTCGGCCGCAATGCAGTTCGCCGAAGCGCGCGACTGGCTGGCGGCCTTCAACGCCGGCTGGCGCGTCGGGATCGACGGCGCGTCGCTGTGGCTCGTCGTGCTGACCGCTTTCACGACGCTCGTCGTCGTGATCGCTTCGTGGGAGTCGGTCACGGTGCGCATCGCGCAGTACTACGCGTCGTTCCTGATTCTGTCGGGGCTGATGGTCGGCGTGTTCGTCGCGCAGGACGGGCTGTTGTTCTTCATCTTCTTCGAGGCGACGCTGATTCCGCTGTACCTGCTGATCGGCACGTGGGGCAGGGAGCATCGCGTCTACGCAGCCGTGAAATTCTTCTTCATCTCGTTCGCGGGCTCGCTGCTGCTGTTGATGGCGATGCTGTACCTGTTCGCGAAGTCGCATACGTTCGACATGAACGCATGGCGCACGCTGCAGCTCGGCTTCGCGCCGCAGTTGCTGGTGTTTCTCGGTTTCTTCGCCGCGTTCGCGGTCAAGGTGCCGATGTGGCCGGTTCACACGTGGCTGCGCGACGTCTATACGGACGGTCCGACGGGCGCCGCGCTGATGCTCGCGATGCTCAAGCTCGGCGGTTACGGCTTCCTGCGCTTCGCGCTGCCGATCACGCCGGACGCGAGCCACTTCTTCGCGCCGGCCGTCATCGCGCTGTCGCTGTTCGCGATCGTCTACGCGAGCCTGATCGCGCTCGCGCAGACCGACCTCGGCAAGCTGCTCGCGTATTCGACGGTCGCGCACATGGGGATCGTCACGCTCGGGCTGTTCCTGTTCAATCAGATCGGCGTCGAAGGCGCGATCGTGCAACTCGTGTCGTACGGCTTCGTCGCGGGTGCGATGCTGCTCTGCGTGAGCGTGCTGGTCGATCGCACGAAGCAGCGCGAGATCGCCGCGTACGGCGGCGTGGCGGGCGTGATGCCGCGCTTTGCGACGTTCGCGCTCCTGTTCGCGATGGCCAACGTCGGCCTGCCGGGCACGTCCGGCTTCGTCGGCGAGTTCATGGTCATCATGGGCGCGATTCGCGTCAACTTCTGGATCGGGGCAATCGCGGCGCTGACGCTGATCCTCAGCGCGTCGTACACGTTGTGGATGGTCAAGCGCGTCGTGTTCGGCAAGATCGCGAGCCCGCGCATCGCGAAGCTCGCCGACCTGAGCCGTCGCGAGATCGTGATGTTCGCGTCGCTCGCGCTGATCGTGCTGATGGTCGGCGTCGATCCGAAGCCGTTTACCGATGCGATCGATCCGACCGTCGCACGGTTGATCGACGACGCGAGCCATTCGAAGCTGCCGGCCGGTGACGGCGTCGCGCCGACGCAGCCGGCGTACATGGCATCGGCGCGCGGCTGATCGCATGACATCGCGTAGAACGGCCGCATCGCGCGACGATGCGGCCGTTCTACGCACATCCATCGGGGCGGCGCGGGCGGTGTCCCCCCGGCTTTCTGCCGGTGTCCGGTCGGCTCGCGGCCGGCTTCCGGCTGCGTGAAATCGCCCCCCGCGACAATCTGTCTCACAGCAGATTTTGCAATGATGATTTGCCGCATCCGCCGGTTTTTCATCGCGCCCGCGCGACGTATGATTCGGCCACTTTCGTGGATCGAATGCGCATCGGGCATACGCAACGGATTCAATGACCCTCGGGCTGTGTGATGAAAAGAAGAGCTTCAAAAGGCTGGACGGCGCTGATGTCGATCGGCGCGGCGCTGAGTCTGTCAGGTTGTAATTTAGATGTACTAAATCCGAAAGGAAGCGTCGGCGCCGCCGAAAAGGCGCTGATCGCAACCTCGACATGGGCGATGCTGATCGTCGTCGTGCCGGTGATCCTGCTCACGCTGTGGTTCGCGTGGCGCTACCGCGCATCGAACCGCAACGCCGCCTACGCGCCAAACTGGTCGCACTCGACCGCGATCGAGGTCGTGATCTGGACGGTGCCGACGCTGATCATCCTGTTCCTCGGCGTGCTCACGTGGAAGACCACGCACGAGCTCGATCCGTACAAGCCGCTCGAGTCGGCGGTGAAGCCGATCGACGTCGAGGTCGTCGCGCTCGACTGGAAGTGGCTGTTCATCTATCCGGAACTCGGCATCGCGTCGGTGAACCAGCTCGCGATTCCGGTCGGCACGCCGGTGAACTTCCGCATCACGTCGGATTCGGTGATGAACTCGTTCTTCATTCCGCAGCTCGGCGGCCAGGTCTACGCGATGGCAGGCATGCAGACACGCCTGCACCTGATCGCCGACGAAGCCGGCGACTACGCGGGCACGTCCGCCAACTTCAGCGGCCGCGGCTTCTCCGACATGAAGTTTCGCACGCTCGCCGAGCCGCGCGAGCAGTTCGACGCATGGGTGCAGAAGGTGAAGGCCTCGCCCGAGCGACTCGACGCGACCGTGTACGGCACCGTCGCGCAGCCGAGCGAGAAGGCGCCCGTGCGCTACTTCTCGTCGGTCGATCCGCGGCTCTTCCACAACATCATCGCGAAATACAACGATGGCCACGTCCTCGACCTGAAGGACGCCGCCTGCGGCACGAAGGGGTAACGCATGTTCGGCAAACTCACACTATCGGCGATCCCGTTCGATCAGCCCATCATCATGGTGGCCGGCGCCTTCATGGGCCTGGTCGTGCTGGGCATCCTCGCCGCGCTGACGATCACCGGCCGCTGGAAGTGGCTGTGGACGGAATGGTTGACGACAGTCGACCACAAGAAACTCGGCGTGATGTACATCATCGTCGCGCTGATCATGCTGCTGCGCGGTTTTGCCGACGCGATCATGATGCGCATGCAGCTCGCGCTCGCGTACAACGCGCCCGGCTACCTGCCGCCGCACCACTATGACCAGATCTTCACCGCGCACGGCGTGATCATGATCTTCTTCATGGCGATGGTGTTCATGGTCGGCCTGATGAACCTGGTCGTGCCGCTACAGATCGGCGCGCGTGACGTCGCGTTCCCGTTCATCAACTCGCTCTCCTTCTGGATGACGGCGGTCAGCGCGATCCTGATCAACGTGTCGCTCGTGATCGGCGAGTTCGCACAGACGGGCTGGCTCGCCTATCCGCCGCTGTCGGAGCTGCAGTTCAGTCCGGGGGTAGGGGTCGACTACTACCTGTGGGCGCTGCAGATCTCGGGCGTCGGCACGCTGCTGACCGGCGTGAACTTCTTCGTGACGATCATCAAGATGCGCGCGCCCGGCATGACGCTGATGAAGATGCCGGTGTTCACGTGGACGGCCCTTTGCACGAACGTGCTGATCATGGCGTCGTTCCCGATCCTGACCGCGACGCTCGCGCTGCTCGGCCTCGACCGCTATCTCGGCATGCACTTCTTCACGAACGAAGCCGGCGGCAACGCGATGCTGTACCTGAACCTGATCTGGGCGTGGGGCCATCCGGAGGTGTACATCCTGATCCTGCCGGCGTTCGGCATCTTCTCGGAAGTCATCGCGACGTTCTCGAAGAAGCCGCTGTTCGGCTACAAGACGATGGTGTACGCGACCTGCGCGATCATGGTGCTGTCGTTCCTCGTGTGGCTGCATCACTTCTTCACGATGGGTTCCGGTGCGAACGTGAATGCGTTCTTCGGCATCATGACGATGATCATCGCGATCCCGACCGGCGTGAAGGTGTTCAACTGGCTGTTTACGATGTACCGCGGCCGGATCGAATTCACGACGCCCGTGCTGTGGACGATCGGCTTCATGGTCACGTTCACGCTCGGCGGCATGACCGGCGTGATGATGGCGATCCCGGGCGCGGACTTCGTGCTGCACAACAGCCTGTTCCTGATCGCGCACTTCCACAACGTGATCATCGGCGGCGTGCTGTTCGGCTATCTCGCGGGCTTCAACTACTGGTTCCCGAAGGCATTCGGCTTCAAGCTGAACGAGAAGCTCGGCAAGGCTGCGTTCTGGTTCTGGCAGGTCGGCTTCTACGTCGCGTTCGTGCCGCTCTACGTGCTCGGCTTCATGGGCATGACGCGTCGCCTGAACCACTACGACAACCCGGCGTGGCATCCGTGGCTGCTGGTCGCCGCGTTCGGCGCCGTGCTGATCGCGATCGGCATTGCCTGCCAACTGCTGCAACTGGTCGTTAGCATCCGCAACCGCAACCTGCCCGAGTACCGCGACACCACGGGCGATCCGTGGGGCGGCCGCACGCTGGAATGGGCGACCTCGTCGCCGCCGGCCGACTACAACTTCGCGGTGATTCCGCAAGTGCGCACGCTGGACGCGTACGCCGACATGAAGGCACGCGGCGACGGACGGCCGAACCCGGCGACGATCCGCGACATCCACATGCCGTCGAATACGTGTGCGGGCCTCGTGATCGCGATCTTCAGCCTGGTGCTCGGCTTCGCGCTGGTGTGGCACATCTGGTGGATGGCGATCGGCGGCCTGGTCGGCATCGTCGCGACGCTCGTGGTCTACAGCTCGCGTGACAACGACGGCTACTACATCCCGGCGTCGAAAGTGCGCAAGATCGAAGAGAAGCAACCGGCGGTGCGCGTGGCCACGCGTGTCGACGACGTGGAACTGGAGGCCAACTGATGTTGCAGAAAACCTTGAGCGCAACCCTGCTCGAGCACGACGACCATCCGCCGTCGCACTCGGTGTTCGGCTTCTGGCTGTACCTGATGACCGACTGCGTAATCTTCGCGGCGCTGTTCGCGACGTTCGCCGTGCTCGGCAACCAGTACGCGGGCGGTCCGACCGCGAAGGACCTGTTCGACATTCCGGGCGTCGCGGTGGAAACCGCCGCGCTGCTGCTGTCGAGCATCACCTACGGCTTCGCGATGCTGGCCGCGTACAAGCAGCGGCGTGGCGCGCTGCTCGCATGGCTCGCGGTGACGTTCGTGCTCGGCGCGGCGTTCCTTGCGATGGAACTGCGCGAGTTCTCGCACCTGATCGCGGAAGGCGCGGGCCCGCAGCGCAGCGCGTTCCTGTCGGCGTTCTTCACGCTGGTCGGCACGCACGGGCTGCACGTGACGGCAGGCCTTCTGTGGATGATCGTGCTGGCCGGACAGATCGTGCTGCGTGGCGGCGACCTGACCGATCGCGACCTGCGGCGCCTGACGTGCCTGAGCCTCTTCTGGCACTTCCTCGACATCGTGTGGATCTGCGTGTTTTCCTTTGTCTATCTCGCGAGCGTGATCTAAATGGCCCATTCGCATTCGTCTCAACTCGAAGAAGGGCACGGCAGCGTCGGCGGCTATGTCGCCGGTTTCATCCTGTCGGTGCTGCTCACAGCCGCGTCGTTCGGCCTCGTGATGGGCGGCGTGTTGTCGCCGCACGCATCGCTGATCGCGCTGGCTGCGCTTGCATTCGTGCAGATCGTCGTGCACCTCGTGTACTTCCTGCACATGAACGGTTCGTCCGGCCAACGCTGGAACGTGATGGCGTTCAGCTACACCGTGTTGACCGCGGCGATCCTGATCGTCGGCACGCTATGGGTGATGCACAACGTCAGCATGAACATGATGTCGCGCTGAGCGACATCTCGGCGCAGCGCGCTGGCCATGAAGAAGCGGCACGCGGCACGCGAGTGCCGCTTTTTTTTCGTCCTCGACACCCGGCCAAGCGCCTCGACGTTGCCGGCAGCTCGAACGCGAGCCGGAACGCAGTATGATTCGGCGCGCGGGTGCGCCGCCGCGTGCCGGGCGCGAAGGCCCGCCGGGCGGGGCGAAGAAGGCGTGCCTCGTGCGGGTCGGCCCGTCAATTGTTACAAGACGTTAGCGGGCGCTTCCGGTTGCGATGCCGCGCATCAGTTCTTACAAACTTGAAATATGCGTAGACGGCGCTTGCCGTTATAGTCGAATCACACATGAAACAACTCGAAGAGGAATCCATGAAGACTTTGCGTGTTGCCTCGCTCTTGACCGGTATGACGGCCTTGCTCGTGTCGGGCGCAGCAATGGCGGGAGTCAATGTCGGGATCAACGTCGGCGTGCCGGCTCCAGTCTACGTCGCACCCGCGCCCGTGTATGCGCCGCCGCCTCCGCCGGTCGTCTACCAGCCGGCGCCTGTATATGCCCCGGCGCCCGTCTACGCGCCGGCACCGGCGATCGTGATCGGCTGGCACGGCGATCGCTACTGGGACGGCCGCCGCTACTGGGGCCGCGACGAGTGGTATCGCCATCACGGTCGTGGCTGGGGCGGCGAGCATGGCCACGGTCACTGGGATAACGGCCGCCACAACGGCTGGCGCTGATCGACAGATTGCGCATGCGTGACGCGTGCGCAACAGGAGCAAGAAAACCGCCTGCGTGGCGGTTTTCTTTTGCTTGCGCAGGCTGCGTGCGGACGTCGCGGCGCGGCAAGGTCACGCACGAACGGGCCGCAAGCTGGCTCGGTGTCGAATTGAATGGGTAGAATCGACCTACGTTCCATCCCTCAATCGACCGACAGGGCCTCTATGACGAAGGGTTCGCACCGGGCCGCCGCCGCGCGCATCCGTTTCGCCGCCGCGCATGCGGTACGGGCCGCCGGCCGCACGGCGGCAGTATGGGCAATACAGGCGGTACTGGCCGCGACGGCCGCGCATGCGGCCTATGCGATCGCGCAGTACGGCGAGCCGAAATATCAGCCGGGCTTCAAGCATTTCGACTACGTGAACCCGGACGCCCCGAAGGGCGGCACGCTCGTGCTCGCGAACCCGAACCGGCTCACGTCGTTCGACAAGTTCAATCCGTTCACGATGCGCGGCAATTCCGCGCCGGGCATCGACATGCTGTTCGAGAGCCTCGCGACCGGTAGCTCGGACGAACCGGCGTCCGCCTACGGGCTGCTCGCCGACGACATCGAGATCGCGCCGGACCGCCGCTCGGTCACGTTCCACCTGAACCCGCGCGCGCGCTTCTCGAACGGCGACCCGGTCACGGCCGACGACGTCAGGTTTTCGTTCGACACGCTGAAGAGCAAGCAGGCCGCGCCGCAGTTCGGCGCGTATTTCGCCGAAATCGCGAAGGCTGTCGTGATCGACCGCGCGACCGTGCGGTTCGAATTCCGCAGCGCGAACCGCGAGCTGCCGCTGATCGCCGGCGGCGTGCCGGTGTTCTCGCGCAAGTGGGGGCTGCGCGCGGACGGTACGCGGATTCCGTTCGACCAGCTCGCGTTCGAGCAGCCCATCGGCAGCGGCCCGTACCTGATCGAGCGCTACGACAACGGCCGCACCATCACGTACCGGCGCAATCCCGCTTACTGGGGTGCCGACCTGCCGGTACGGGTCGGCACCAACAACTTCGAGCGGATCGTCTACAAGCTGTACGGCGACGGCGTCGCGCGGCTCGAGGCGTTCAAGGCCGGCGAGTACGACGTGCTGGTCGAATACATTGCGCGCAACTGGACGCGGCGCGACGTCGGCAAGCGCTTCGACAGCGGCGAGCTCGTCAAGCGCGAATTCCGCCAGCACAACGGCGCAGGCATGCAGGGTTTCTTCATGAACCTGCGCCGGCCGCTGTTTCGCGACGTGCGCGTGCGCCAGGCGCTCGATCTCGCGTTCGACTTCGAATGGCTGAACCGCCAGCTGTTCTATGGCGCGTACACGCGCCTCGACAGCTATTTCGCCGACACCGACCTGCAGGCGACCGGTATGCCGGGCCCGGGCGAGCTGAAGCTGCTGGAACCGTTGCGCGGGCAGCTCGACCCGGCCGTGTTCGGCCCCATGGTCACGCAACCGAGCACGAACCCGCCGGGGTCGCTGCGCACGAACCTGCTGAAGGCGCGCGCGCTGCTCGCGCAGGCCGGCTGGACCTACCGCGACGGCGCGCTGCGCAATGCGCAGGGCGAGCCGTTCACGTTCGAGATCCTCGACGATTCGGGCGCGGCGATGGAGGGCATCGTGACCGCCTACCAGCGCAACCTCGCGAAGCTCGGCATCGACGCGCGCTTTCGCACGGCCGATTACGCGCTGCTGCAAAAGCGGCTCGACGCGTTCGACTACGACATGACGACGGTCCGCCTGCCGGGCGTGCAGGTGCCGGGCGCCGAGCAGTTCTCGCGCTACGCCAGCAGGTTCGCCGACGAGCCGGGCTCCGATAACATCATCGGCCTGAAGTCGCCGGCCGTCGACGCGCTGCTGCATGCGCTCGGCGCCGCGCAGACGCGCGACGACCTGCTCGACGCGACGCATGCGCTCGACCGCGTGCTGATGCACGGCTATTACGCGGTCCCGCAGTGGTACAGCACGACGCACCGGATCGCCTACAAGCGCACGCTCGGCTATCCGCAGACGCTGCCGCTGTACTATTCGGCCGAGGGCTGGGTCGTGTCGACCTGGTGGGCCAAGCCCGATCACTGAAGCCTGCCGGCCCTTCGTTCAACCCAGCCTATCGATCGCGAGTCGCCGCCCTATGTGGAGCTACATCCTCAAACGCCTGCTGCTGATGATCCCGACGCTCGTCGGCGTGCTTACGCTCACGTTCGTCGTGATCCAGTTCGTGCCGGGCGGCCCGGTCGAACAGGCCGTGCAGGAACTGCGCAAGGGTGCGACGGAGCAGGGCGCGGCGCCGTTCGGGATGCGCGCGCATACGGGCGTCGACGCGCAGCAGCTCGCGCAGCTCAAGGCGCTGTACGGCTTCGACAAGCCGCCGCTCGAGCGGTACTGGCTGATGCTGAAGCGCTTCGCGCGCTTCGATCTCGGCGACAGCTACTTCCGCCACCAGAGCGTGTGGTCGCTGATCGTGCAGAAGCTGCCGGTGTCGATCAGCATCGGGCTGTGGACGTTCTTCGTCACCTATCTGATCTCCGTGCCGCTCGGCATCGCGAAAGCCGTGCGCAACGGCTCGCCGTTCGACGTCGCGACGAGCCTCGTCGTGCTGGTCGGCTATGCGATTCCGGGTTTCGTGCTCGGCGTGCTGCTGCTTGTGCTGTTCGGCGGCGGCTCGTTCTGGCAGCTGTTCCCGCTGCGCGGGCTCACGTCGGACAACTTCTCGCAGCTGTCGTCAATCGGCAAGGTGCTCGACTATCTATGGCACATCGCGCTGCCGATCACGGCGTCGGTCGTCGGCAGCTTCGCGGTCGTCACGATGCTCACGAAAAACGCGTTCCTCGACGAGATCCGCAAACAGTACGTGCTGACCGCGCGCGCGAAAGGGCTCGCCGAGCGCACGGTGCTGTGGAAGCACGTGTTCCGCAACGCGATGCTGCCGCTGATCGTGGGCTTTCCGGCCGCGTTTATCGGCGCGTTCTTCACCGGCAGCCTGCTGATAGAGACGCTGTTCTCGCTCGACGGCCTCGGGCTGCTGTCGTACGAGTCGGTCGTGCGGCGCGACTACCCGGTCGTGCTCGGCACGCTGTACCTGTTCACGCTGATCGGGCTCGCGACCAAGCTGATCTCCGACCTCTGCTACGTGTGGGTCGACCCGCGCATTCAATTCGACAACCTGGAGCGCTGACATGAAACGATCCATCCGCATGCCTGGCGTGATCGGGCGAGGTGCGCGATGAACCGGGCTGTCGTGTCGTCCCGCATCGACGCTGCGCGTGCGCGCGTGTCGCCGTCGCCCGCGCGCCGCGTCTGGCAGCGCTTTCGTCAGCAGCGCCTGGGCTACTGGAGCTTCGTGATCTTCGTCGTCGCGTTCGCCGCGAGCCTCGCGGCGCCGCTGTGGTCGAACGACAAGCCGCTCGTCGTGCGCTATGACGACCACTACTATTTCCCGATGTTCCATGCGTACCCGGAGACGACCTTCGGCGGCGATTTCCCGACGCCGGCCGACTATCTCGACCCATACGTGCGCAAGCGGCTCGAGGCGCCGGGCAACTTCGTCGTCTATCCGCCGAACCGCTATTACTACGACACGCTGAACTACTTCTCGAGCGTGCCGAACCCGGCGCCGCCGTCGCGCGCGAACTGGCTCGGCACCGATGCGCAGGGGCGCGACCTGCTCGCACGGCTCGTGTACGGGTTCCGCGTGTCGGTCGAGTTCGGATTGATCCTGACCGTGATCGGCACGCTGCTCGGGATCGCCGCCGGCGCGGTGCAGGGCTTCTTCGGCGGGCGCATCGACATCGTCGGGCAGCGGCTGATCGAGATCTGGAGTTCGTTGCCCGAGCTGTATCTGCTGATCATCTTCGCGTCGATCTTCGAGCCGAGCTTCCTGCTGCTGATCGTGCTGCTGTCGCTGTTCGGCTGGATCGGCCTTGCCGACTACGTGCGCGCCGAGTTCCTGCGCAACCGCACGCAGGACTACGTGCGCGCGGCCCGCGCGATGGGGCTCACGAACTGGCAGATCATCTGGCGCCACGTGCTGCCGAACAGCCTGACACCCGTGATCACGTTCCTGCCATTCCGGATGAGCGGCGCGATCCTCGCACTCACGAGCCTCGACTTCCTCGGGCTCGGCGTGCCGCCGCCGACGCCGAGCCTCGGCGAACTGCTCGCGCAGGGCAAGGGCAACCTCGACGCGTGGTGGATCTCGCTGTCGACGTTCGGCGTGCTGGTCGCGACGCTGCTGCTGCTGACCTTCATGGGCGACGCGCTGCGCAACGCGCTCGACACGCGGATCGCCGACTCGGTGCGCGCGGCGGGAGGCCAGCGATGAGCGACACGGTCGTATCGAACGCGGGCGAACCGCTGCTGTCGCTCGAGCATCTGCACGTGCGCTTCGGCGACACGGTGGCCGTCGACGACGTGACGCTCGCGATCGGCCGCGGCGAGCGCGTCGCGCTCGTGGGCGAGTCGGGGTCGGGCAAGAGCGTGACCGCGCTGTCGATCCTGCGGCTGCTCCGCGATGCAGACGTGAGCGGCACGATCCGCTTTGCCGGGCACGACCTCGCCGGCAAGAGCGAGCGCGAGATGCGCGGGCTGCGCGGCTCGGACATCGCGATGATCTTCCAGGAGCCGATGACGGCGCTCAACCCGCTGTATACGATCGGCGCGCAGATCGGCGAGACGATCGTGCTGCACGACGGCGTGGGCGCCAGCGAGGCGCGCAAGCGCGCGATCGCGTTGCTCGCGCGCACGGGCATCGCGGAGCCGGAGAAGCGCGTCGACAGCTACCCGCACCAATTGTCGGGCGGCCAGCGGCAGCGCGCGATGATCGCGATGGCGCTCGCATGCCGGCCGCGCCTGCTGCTCGCGGACGAGCCGACCACCGCGCTCGACGTGACGATCCGCGCGCAGATCGTCGACCTGCTGCTCGAACTGCAGCGCGAGGAGGCGGAAAAGCGCGGGATGGCGATCCTGCTGATCACGCACGACCTGAACCTCGTGCGGCACTTCGCCGAGCGGGTGGCGGTGATGGAGCGTGGCAAGCTGGTCGAAAGCGGGCCGGTCGAGCGGATCTTCGCGGAGCCGGAGCATCCGTATACGCAGCGGCTGCTGAACAGCCGGCCGCAGCGGGCGGTCGTGCCGGTGATGCCGATCGCGCCCGTCGTGCTCGATGCGCGCCACGTCAGCGTGCAGTTCTCGCGCAAGCGGCCGGGCTTCGCCGGGTGGTTCGGCACGATGCCGGTGACGGCGGTCGCGGACGTGTCCGTGTCGGTGCGGCAGGGCGAGACGCTCGGGATCGTCGGTGAATCCGGCTCGGGGAAGTCGACGCTCGCGATGGCGCTACTCGGGCTGCAGAAGACGGCGCACGGCGAAATCGAATTCCAGGGGCGCGCGCTGTCGACCTATCGCGGCCGCGAACAGACGGCGCTGCGCTCGAACATGCAGGTCGTCTTTCAGGATCCGTTCAGTTCGCTGTCACCGCGCCACACGATCGAGCGGATCGTCGGCGAGGGGCTCGAGCTGCATCGCCCGGAACTGACGCCGGACGCGCGCCGCGCAAAGTCGCTGGCCGTGTTGCGCGAAGTCGGCCTCGATCGCACGGTGCTGCATCGCTATCCGCACGAATTCTCGGGTGGCCAGCGCCAGCGGATCGCGATCGCGCGCGCGCTCGTGCTGGAGCCGCGCATCCTGATCCTCGACGAACCGACGTCCGCGCTCGACGTGTCGATCCAGCAGCAGGTGCTCAAACTGCTCGCGAATTTGCAACAGAAATACAACCTCGGCTATGTATTCATCAGCCACGACCTGGAGGTGATCGGCGCGATGGCGCACCGCGTCGCGGTGATGCAGGGCGGGGCGATCGTCGAGTCCGGCGACGTGTCCGATATCTTCACGAAGCCGTCACATCCTTACACACAAAAGCTGTTGAAAGCGGTCTGGAAAGCGTGATAGGCGTTCAATGGTCTGACTATCTCGATTGTATTTTTCAATTTGTTTTGACAAACGATTACGCGCTGGCTAGTATCGACCGAAATTTTCCGCCAATCAGCTGATTTTTAAGCAAATTCCATCGACCAATGCAGCATCGATCCCTGACCCAGGCATGTGCGCGCACCCTCGCCGGGCTGTTCATCGGCGCCCTGTTCGCAGCAGCTCCCGGCGCGTTCGCCGACGAAGTCAGCAGTTTTAATCAAAATGTCACCAATTCGACTCAGATCGGGTCGGGTTCCTCCCTCCAGCAGACCAACGCGCAGCCGTCGACGGGCGGTGCTAAGTCGTTCCTCGCCGGCATGGCCGGCAAGGCAGGCGACGTGGTCGTCGGTGCGCTGAACATGATCGGCGTGCGCTATCGCTGGGGCGGCAACTCGCCGGACTCGGGCCTCGACTGCAGCGGCTTCGTGCGCTACGTGTTCCAAGACACGCTCGGCATGTCGCTGCCGCGCCGTGCGGAAGAAATGAGCCGCGTCGGCGAGAAGGTCAGCATGAGCAACCTCAAGCCGGGCGACCTCGTGTTCTTCAATACGATGCGCCGCACGTTCTCGCACGTCGGCATCTACATCGGCGACAACAAGTTCGTGCATTCGCCGTCGACGGGCAGCACCATTCGCGTCGACGATCTCGACAACGGCTACTGGGAAAAGCGGTTCACCGGCGCGCGCCGGATCGAATCGGAGTTTCCGATGAAGGCCGACGACCTGCGCCAGCGCGTGCGCGCGACGATCGGCGACGACGCGGCGAACGGCAGCAACTGACGCTCGCTGGCGTTCCGCCGGATCGAAAAACCCCTGTCACCGAAAGGCGGCAGGGTTTTTTGTTTTGGGGTGCAAGAAAACGGCAGGCGGCGCCGCAGTTGGCGGCGCGCACCGCGAGGCCGCTTACGCCGCCGCAACGCCGCGGGCTGCCGCGAGCTTGCGCTGCAGCTCGGGCATGATGCGCGCGACGGCTTCCTCGCCCGCGAGGATCGCCGCGTTGCGCTGGTTGAAGTCGCTGCCGCCCATCGCCGCGAGGTTCGGGCGGATCACGACGTCCGCATACTTGTCGAGCTCGTAGGTCTTGATCGTCTGGCCCATGATCGTGAAGGTCTGCAGCAGCATCTCGATCGGGTTGCTGGTCGCCGCGCCGTCCGGCCGCGACGAAATGTCGACCGCGATCACGAAGCTCGCGCCCATCTTGCGCGCGAACGACGCAGGTACCGGGCTGACGAGGCCACCGTCGACGTACTCGCGGTTACCGATCTTCACGGGCTCGAACACCGACGGCACGCTGCACGACGCGCGCACGGCGAGCCCCGTATTGCCCTGCTGGAACAGGATCGGCTGGCCATTCTGCAGGTCGGTCGCGACGATGCCGAGCGGCTTCGCCATCTTTTCGATCGGCCGGTTGCTGAGCGTCTTGTTCAGGAAGTTCTGCAGCGCGACGCCCTGCAGCAGCCCGCGCGAGCGGAACGGCAGTGCCCAGTCGCTGATCGCCGCCTGATCCATGTCGAGCGCGATCTTGTTGATCTGCAGCCCGCTCATCCCGGACGCGTAGAGCGCGCCGACCACCGAGCCCGCGCTCGTGCCCGCGACGATGTCGACCGGGATGCCGCGCGCCTCGAGCGCCTTCAGCACGCCGATGTGCGAGAAGCCGCGGGCGGCGCCGCCGCCAAGCGCGATGCCGATCTTCACGGACTTTTCGTGAGACTGCGTGGAATTCGCGCCATTGTCGGAGCGGGATTTGTCGCCGAACGACGTGCAGGCGGCGAGGCTGGCGGACGCGCACGCGATCGTGAAGTGACGGCGCGACAGGCGAGGGGACGACATCGGTTGGTTCTCCGGCGGCTTGGCGGCGGGCCGTGCGGCCCGCGGCGGCGATAGGTTCCGAGCGGCCGCGCGGCATGAACCGTGCGGCCGGCGCGGCGCCGGCTGGCGGCCGCGGCGCGCACATCATAAAGCAAGCGGCGCGCTTGGCGCGAAGACCGGCGCGAGTATAATTCCGGCTTCTTTCCCGTTCCGGGCGCGGCCGGCCCCATTGCTGTCCGGGCTGCCGCCGTCGATCCCGCGTCGAATCATTCATGCGCCCCAGGCGTTCGAGTTACCGTTTATGACCCGTCCTGTCCGTACCCGCTTCGCGCCGAGTCCCACCGGCTTCATCCACCTCGGCAACATCCGCTCCGCGCTCTATCCGTGGGCGTTCGCCCGCAAGATGAAAGGCACGTTCGTGCTGCGTATCGAGGATACCGACGTCGAACGTTCGTCGCAGGAAGCCGTTGACGCGATCCTCGAAGGGATGCAGTGGCTCGGCCTGGATTTCGACGAAGGCCCGATCTACCAGATGCAGCGGATGGACCGCTATCGCGAGGTGCTCGCGCAGATGCTCGAGAAGGGCCTCGCGTACCCGTGCTACATGTCGGCCGAGGAGCTCGACGCGTTGCGCGAGCGGCAGCGCGAGGCCGGCCTCAAGCCGCGCTACGACGGCACGTGGCGTCCGGAGCCGGGCAAGGTGCTGCCCGAGCCGCCGGCCGGCGTGAAGCCCGTGCTGCGGTTCCGCAATCCGCTGACCGGCACGGTCGTGTGGGATGACGCGGTGAAGGGGCGTGTCGAGATCTCGAACGAAGAACTCGACGACCTCGTGATCGCGCGTCCGGACGGCACGCCGATCTACAACTTCTGCGTGGTCGTGGACGACATGGACATGAACATCACGCACGTGATCCGCGGCGACGACCACGTGAACAACACGCCGCGCCAGATCAACATCCTGCGCGCGCTCGGCGGTGAGCCGCCCGTCTATGCGCACCTGCCGACCGTGCTGAACGAGCAGGGCGAGAAGATGAGCAAGCGGCATGGCGCGATGAGCGTGATGGCGTATCGCGATGCGGGCTTCCTGCCGGAGGCCGTCGTCAACTATCTCGCGCGCCTGGGCTGGTCGCACGGCGACGCCGAAATCTTCACGCGCGAACAGTTCGTCGAATGGTTCGACCTCGAGCATCTTGGCAAGTCGCCGGCGCAGTACGACCACAGCAAGCTGAGCTGGCTGAATGCCCATTACATCAAGGAAGCCGACAACGCGCGCCTCGCCGCACTGGCGAAGCCGTTCCTCGACGCGCTCGGCATCGAGGACGCAGCGATCGCGACGGGCCCCACGCTCGACGCGGTGGTTGGCCTGATGAAGGATCGCGCGACGACGGTCAAGGAGATTGCCGAAGGCGCCGCGATGTTCTACCGCGTGCCGGCGCCGGACGCCGACGCGCTCGCGCAGCACGTGACCGATGCGGTGCGCCCGGCGCTGGCCGACCTCGTCGCCGCACTGAAGACGGCCGACTGGACGAAGGAAGCGGTGTCCGCCGCGCTGAAGGCAACGCTCGCCGCACACAAGCTGAAGATGCCGCAGCTCGCGATGCCGGTGCGCCTGCTGGTGGCGGGCACGACGCATACGCCGTCGATCGACGCGGTGCTCGTGCTGTTCGGTCGCGATGTCGTGGTGTCGCGTATCGAGGCTGCGCTGGCCTGAGGTTGGGGCGGAGGGCGAGGCCGTTCGCATGTGACGTCGCGGCGGCTTCGCAAAAAAATTCGCTCGAATCGCAAAAAGGGTATTTACAAGTTCAAATTCGGTCCATATAATCTCATTTCTGTTCTGCAAGGGGGTATAGCTCAGCTGGGAGAGCGCTTGCATGGCATGCAAGAGGTCAGCGGTTCGATCCCGCTTACCTCCACCATCAGAACAGAATGGATTGATTTGCGAAGCAGCGGTGGCAGTAATAAATGCTTCACAAAATGATTTAAAGCAGTTAGAATTTCGGCCTTCGCTGTTGACGGTAAGTGAATAGCGAAAGTCAGACAGATCTGAAAAGATTATGTCCCCTTCGTCTAGAGGCCTAGGACATCACCCTTTCACGGTGAGTACAGGGGTTCGAATCCCCTAGGGGACGCCAAGATTCAGCGGCGTTTCATAGAAGTGTCGCGAGGCTTGCAGGAACGTAACCGACGTCCTGCAGGTAACGGTGCAGAAAGTTGGAGCGGTAGTTCAGTCGGTTAGAATACCGGCCTGTCACGCCGGGGGTCGCGGGTTCGAGTCCCGTCCGCTCCGCC